>JADYYB010000049.1 GCA_020853895.1 Bauldia sp. | reverse complement strand
CTCCGCCAGATCACCCTGGGGTCGGTGAGGAGCACCAGCACGAAGCCGAGAAGAAGGAGGCCGGCGACCGTCGAGAACGCGATGCTGCGCGCGTACATGTCGATGCCGTTGAACAGGAAATCCATGCCGTCCTCGTCGTCTTCCCTATCCAGGCAGAAAGCCCATGCGCGGCCGCGGGGTCAATCCCGCATCGGCGCGCAGGCGGCGTAGCATGTCTCGTCGATCTCGCAGACCGTGTAGTCGGCGAAATAGTCGGGCGCCGGGAAGGAGACCGCGGCGAACGGATACTCGGCGACGATCGGCCGGTCGATGAGATAGGCGCGCCGGTCGGGAGCGCCCGCGCCGGGATCGCCATAGGCGATGCAGAACCCGACCAGCACCGGCTTGGTGCAGTTGTTCACGAGGCTCGCGGTGACGCGCCATTCCGGCGCCTCGGCCGGCGCGCCGGGCGCCGGCTCCCCCGGCGCGGGCGCCGGCAGGGCCGCCGTCACCGCGGCGAAATCGTCGCTCCACCGCACGTCCACGCAGCCCGGCGCCACCGTCGGGAGGTTCGCCCGCACCGGCGCGGAAGGGTTCGGCGGCGCCCCGGTCAGCGTCTCCAGATAGGCGACCACTTCGCCCTCGCAGGCCCGCAGCGCCGCTCGTGCGTTGGGATCGGCCTGCACCCCGAGCACGCTCTCGAACGGCGACCGCCCGGCCGCCCTGAGCGAGACATAGGCCTGCGTCGCCGACGCACTCCCGAACACCTCCCGCACCCGCTCGATCGCGGCCTCGCAGTTCTCCTGCGCCGCCGCCGGCCCCGCCGGGAGCGCGAGCGCCAGCGCCGCCGGGAGCGCCAGCGGAACGAGGTGAGCCAGCCGCGGTCGCATCGCCGTCGCCTTGAGTCCCCTTGGGATGATGGTGCCGGAGGATGGCCCACCCTCGCGGCCGGGGCAACCTGCCCACGTCCCTTCGGAAGCGCCGCTGGGGGCGTCGCAATTGGCGCTTGTCGCGCGTCGAGGAGGCTCGATGCGAGGCCGCCAGCGGCCGCAGTTCCCGGATTACCACCACAGTCACTCGCGCAATAGCTGCGCTATCGAGATGCCGGACAATCTGCGATTGTCGACTATGACTTCGCGGGGGGAAAGACTGCAGGAGGCGTTGGCGGAACGCGGAGTCCGCAAGCAGATGGCGCTTGCCGCCGAGCTCGGCGTCGACGAGAGCGCCATCTCGCGCTGGCAGCGGGACGCCGGCCTCTCGCTGAACCATGCGGCCCGCCTCTGCGAAGTGCTCGACATATCGCTCGACTGGCTGGTGCTGGGGCGGGGCGACATGGATCTCCACCGCCGCGCCGGCGCGGCGTCTGCCGAGAGGGAGGTCGGCCCTCCGCTGGCGCCTTTGCCCGAGCCGATCGCCGCCGCGATGGCGAGATTGGCGAGCGTCATTTCCAGCGAATTGTCTTGATCTCTACTTCGATGTTTCAGAAGATTTGTTCACATTCTTATGAAGTTGCGTTGCGCGCAGATGAAATCATCTCGGTTGCGCTCTGCGCAATCGGCTTGATTGGCGACATCTTCTTGGAACGTGCAGCGTGAATACGCAACGCCGGCGCGGCTTTTCCGCGCCGGATCCGAGGGGAGAAACGAGATGATTTCCTATTCCGCGCTAGTCTCGATCGACGAGGTCACGAGGACGTTTCTGCAGAAGCAGGGCTACACGCTCTATCTGTTCAAGGGCATCAACGCCGGCAGTGGAGCGACCAGTACGGTATGGCTCACCCTGACGGGCAACCAGCTATACGACCAGGCGTCCAACAACATCACCTGGTACGAGGACTACTATATCGGCGAGGAAAGCGTCGAGATACAGAACGGGGCGTCTGTGTCCGGCATCAATCCCTATGCCAACCCGCAGAGCATCCTCTCGGTCAGCCTGGGCCAGAACTACACCTTCCCGGGCACGGCGTGGGACCAGCAATCGTCGGGACAGCCGATCGACACCGCCTTCACGATCCTGAACCAGGAGCCGGCGGTGAACAATTTCTACGTCTCGCAGAAGGTCACCAGCGGCCCGAACGACTATATCGTCGTCACCGAGCTGGCCGGCTCCGGCGGGCTCGGGACATTCACGCCGATCGAGACGATCGCCCTCATCCTGTCGACGCAGCCCTACTCGACCGGCACGATGATCACCGAGGCCTTCTCGCCCGGCGCCATCGTCACGCTGGCCGGCATCACCCAGGCCTCGCTGGCCTACGACATGAACACCGGCTGGAGCGCGACGGCGGGACAGCTGACGACGCTCGAGATCGGGAACTCGGTCTACGACTCGATGCTCACCTCGGCCAATACCGCGCTGGCCGCGGCCGGAGGGCGTCCCGGCGGCCGGCTGCTGGGGGCGGCTCTGACCAACGGCGGAAAGACCAACAGCAAGAACAAGGTCGAGGGCGTGAACCTGAAGGGAGTATCCGGCACGCAATATTCTACGACCAGCAAGGTGACCGTGCGGCGCGGCGATGGAAAGGATGAGAAGTACGCGCACGTGCTCATGACCGACCAGACCGACACCGACATCAAGTTGGGGAGCGGCGTCTATCACGTCACCAACAATTCGGGCGGCACGATCAACTACAGCTGGCTGTCGAACGCAGACAAATAGACGCCGGCGGATCGCTTCTACCGCGTCGTCAGGGCCGCCTTCCCGGCGGCCCTGACCGTCACCGGTCCGCCTGATGGCGCGATGTTCCCCCAACCGCTAAGCTGTCGGCCGAGGAAAACGTTAACCCCCGCGGAGCGCGCGTGGACGCCGGCTTCGTTGCCGATCTCGACGACCTCGCCCTGGGCCGGCTGATGTCGGCCGCGCAGGACGGCGACCAGGCGGCCTATAAGCGCGTGCTGTCCGCGAGCGTCCCGCTGATCCGGCGCACCGCGCGGCGCGCCGGCGTGCCGCCCTCGAGCGTGGACGACGTGGTCCAGGAGGTGCTCCTGTCGATCCACCGCATGCTCGCCACCTTCGATCCCTCGCGCTCTTACGGCGCCTGGCTGGGCGCCATCGCGCGGCGCCGCTCGGTCGACCTCCTCCGCTCGCATGGGCGGCGCAATCTCCGCGAGGTCCACGCGCCGGACGCCTACGAGAACCATCCCGACGAGCTCGACATCGAGGCCGGCGCGGACAAGGCCCGGGCCGAGGAGCGCCTCGTCGCCGCGATCCGCACCCTCCCCGAGGGGCAGCGCGAGGCGGTGCAGGTCCTCGCGCTCGCCGGCCGCAGCCTCGACGAGGGCGCCGAGCTGACCGGGCGGAGCAAGACGGCGCTCAAGGTCAATTTCCACCGCGCGATCCAGGGTTTACGGTCGCGCCTTACGGGAACGGGTTTGCGCGATGGCTGACGCAAGAGTCGACGCCCTCATCGACGGGCTGGCGTCCGGGCTGACACCGGTCCGCCGCCTCCGCCCGCCGCTCCTCCGCGCGGCGGTCTGGCTGGGCGTGTTCGCCCTCGTCGCCGCCGCCTATTACGTGCAGCGCAGCGGCCGCTTCGGCCTGATCGCTACGAGCCCCTATCTCCTCCCCGCCTTCGTCGCGGCGCTCGTGACGGCGGTGCTGGCGGCGGTGGCCGCCTTCGAGATGAGCCTCCCCGACCGCTCCGATTCCTGGATCTGGCTGCCGCTGCCCGCTCTCGCCCTCTGGCTCGCCCTCTCGGGCCTCGGCTGCCTCGCCGATCTCGGCCGGCCCGCGGCCTGGGGCGACACCTGGGAGGAGGCCATGGGCTGCCTGCGCGTCATCGGCGGATCGGCGATCCTCCTCTCGCCCGTCCTTATCTGGATGCTGCGCCGCGCCCGTCCGGAACGGGCCGTCCGGGTCGCGCTCCTCGGCGGCCTCGCCAGCGCCGCAGGCGCGGCGACGATCCTGATGCTCGTCCACCCGCACAACTCCACGCTCCTCGACCTCGCCGTCCACGCCGTCTGCATCGCGGCCGTGATCGGCCTCAACACGCTGGCCGGCGGTTTCCTCTTCGGCCGAACACGAACGCGCGAGCCGGCGTAACCGCCGGGGGGTCTCCACCGAAAATCGGAATGAGGCGGCCGCGAGCCGCCTTGTTCCAGATCGGAGGGAGATCCCATGACCATCGCTCGTTCGCTTTCGCTCACCGTTTCCGCCATCGTGCTCGCCGCGTCCGGCGCGGCGCTCGCCCAGATGGCTCCGTCCCCGATGGCCGGCGGCATGGCCGCCGCCCCGATGGGGATGGCGGCCGCCGGCACCGACCAGCGCCTCATCCAGGTGACGGTCGAGAACCTCACCACCGGCCAGAATTTCTCGCCCGGCTTCTTCGTCAGCCACGATGCCTCGCGGACCCCGGTCTTCGAGCTCGGCGCGACCTCGAGCGAGGCCCTCTGGAGCGTCGCGGAGGGCGGCAATATCGGCCCCTTCGCCTCGGCGGCCGCGGGCGCGCTCGCCTCGGGCGAGATCGGCGACGCCATCGTCCCGGTCCACACCCCGACCGGCGCCACGCGCACCTTCTACGTCACCGTCGACGCCGAGCACCCGCTCCTCTCCGGCGTCTGGATGCTCGGCATGACCAATGACGGCTTCGGCGGCTTCGCCGGCTACGACGCCTATGGCCTCAGAGGCCCGGTCACCCTCGACATCAAGGGCTACGACGCCGGCTCGGAGATCAACAACGAGGCGCGCGGCTTCCTCGGCGCGCTCGGCGAGGGCAACATGCGCGAGCCGGAGAACGGCGTGATCACGCTCCACGCCGGCATCCGCGGCGACAAGGACGCCCCCGCCGCCTGGAACTTCGACCCCGAGCACGTCGCCCGCGTCACCCTCTCCCCGATCGAAATCGGCGCCTGAGTACCCCACGCGAAAGGCCGCGGCATCCTCCCGCCGCGGCCTTTGCGCTGCAGTCTCACGACAGGCCGTGCATTTCCCTGTCGAGCATATCGAGGAGACGACGCGATCGCCTTTCGTCGAACTTGCGCGCAAACAGCGCATCCGAAGCGAGGAGCGCGGCCAGGTCACGCGCCTCGAGGACCAGCTTCCGGCGGTTGAACATGGGCCAGTCGATGAAATGATTGGCGTGGTGGGTATGGTCGGGGTGATCGCCGTTCGAGAAATCCTGGCTGATCGTTCCGGCAAACGGCGAGTGCTTCAGGAGGCTGTGAAAGAACACCTCATCGGGCGCGATCACGTGACGGTGGAGGTCGAGATACTCGGGATTGGCGTCGACGAAGTCGAGCACGTAGCGGATGCAGGCCGCGGACAGCGACCAGAACATGCTCCCGTGGAAGGCAGAGAAGTCCGCGAAGTACCGCCCATCGGGCAGATCCCTGAGGACACGCCGATGCGTGTCGTCGGGCGCGAGGGACAGCTTCCGGTCGATGCGCAGGTCTTCGCGGTCAGAATCCGTCAGCCGCTCTCGAATGACGCTCCTGTGCTTGATCGGATAGTCGCTGCCGCTGAGGAGGGTGTAGCGGCGGAATGCGCGTCGGGAGCCGGCTGCCTCGCGGATCGTTCGAAGGATCGCCTCGACGACGCTGAGCTTCGCCCACTCGACCGCGACGCGGTCGTCCAAGAAGACGACGTTCCCGCTCGTCCCCAAGGCTGCCCGGAAGGGTTCGATCGCGACCTTAAGGTCGACATGGACGAAGAAGAAATGCCGCGGGTCTTCGAGCGCCCGGACCAGCCGGGCGAGGTGTCCGGGCTGATGATGCGCGATGACCAGGAAGGCCAGGTCGGCTGATAGAGCGCTGGTGCCCAGAAGAGGACTCGAACCTCCACGCCTTGCGGCACAGGTACCTGAAACCTGCGCGTCTACCAATTCCGCCATCTGGGCACGGCGCGCCCGGATGTACGGAGCGGCCGGAGCGAAGTCAATCAACGCCGTCGGTTTCCCTTGCCCCGCTCGTCTCGTCCGGCTGCCACGGGCGTAGCCGCGGCCACCACCCTGGCACGGCCCGCCGATAGGCCTCGTAGGCCGGGCCGAACTGGCGCTGCAACGTCGGCTCCTCGTAGCCCTTGGCGAATAGGACCATCGCCGTTCCGGCGACGATGGCCCAGACCAACAGCGCGAGGCTCCCGAAGAGGAGCGCCTGGCCGAGGATCGCCGCGATCACCGCCGCGTACATCGGGTTGCGGATGTGCGCGTAGATCCCGCCGACCACCAGCCTGTCGGTCGGCGCGACCGGCGCCGGCGTCCCCAGGCCTTCGACCACGAAGCGGACAAAGGCGTGGACGAGCACCGCGAACCCCGTCGCGGTCAGTAGCGCGCCCGCAACCCTGAGCGGCGCCCCGATCCAGCCGATGGCGTAGGGCCCGCCGCCCGCGAAGCGCCACCCGGTGATCGCCCGCGGGATGATCCCCGCCACGACGCCAGGCGCGAGGCCGAAGAACAAGGCGCTGCCCGCCGCTGCGGCCGATCTACGCATCCGCGGTGTTCATCCTAACTTGACGGAGGGGGTCCACTGGACGGACCCCGCTCCCGGCGCGAGCATAGCCCGAAATTGGCCGCGGTCCTTGGGATCGCGCGCCAACCGCCCCGCGGCGTTCGCTCGCCTTCCCGCCTTGGCGCCGGGCCGTTACAACTTTCCCCGGGAGGCGGCCTCGCGAGGCCGGAAAGGGAGGGGATGGTCGGAGTCTATCAAGGCAGCGAGCTCGTCACCGTCTTCGGCGGGTCGGGCTTCGTCGGGCGTCACGTCGTCCGCGCGCTGGCGCGCCGCGGCTACCGCGTGCGCGTGGCCGTGCGCCGGCCCGAGCGCGCCTTCTTCCTGCAGCCGCTCGGCGGCGTCGGCCAGATCACCGCGGTGCGGACCAATGTCCGCGACCGCGCCTCGGTCGCCGCCGCCGTGAGCGGCGCCGACGGCGTCATCAACCTCGTCGGCATCCTCTACGAGTCCGGCCGGCAGCGCTTCGACGCCGTCCACGCCGAAGGCGCGCGCGCCATCGCCGAGGAGGCGCGGAAGGCCGGAATCGCCCGCCTCGCCCACGTCTCCGCCATCGGCGCGGCGCCCAAATCCGACTCCGCCTATTTCCGCTCCAACGCCGCCGGCGAGGAAGCGGTGCTCGCCGCCTTCCCCGAGGCGACGGTGCACCGTCCCTCGATCCAGTTCGGCCCCGAGGACCGCTTCTTCAACCGCTTCGCCGGCATGGCGATGCTCTCCCCGGTCATCCCGGTGGTCGGCCCGAACACGAGATTCCAGCCGGTCTATGTCGGCGACGTCGCCGAGGCCCTCGTCCGCTCTCTCGAAGGCAAGGCGACGCCGGGCACGACCTACAAACTCGGCGGCCCCGAGGTGAAGACCTTCCGCGAATGCCTCGAGCTGATGCTCGCCGAGATCGGCCGGAAGCGCCTCGTCCTGATGCTGCCCTTCCCGCTCGCGCGGGTCGCGGGCGCCATCCTCCAGCACCTTCCGCGCCGGATCATCACCACCGACCAGGTGCGCCAGCTCCGCGTCGACAACGTCGTCTCGCCCGAGGCGGAAGCCGCCGGCCGCACGCTGCGCGGCCTCGGCATCGCCCCGAGCACGATGGCCTCGGTTCTGCCGAGCTATCTCTGGCGCTTCCGCCCGAAGGGCGAGTTCAGCCGCCCCGACCTAGCGGCCGATCCCGACCGCTAGTAGCGCCAGCACCACCGTGCCGACGCCGATCCGCCACCAGGCGAACGGCGCGAAGCCGTGCCGGCTGACGAAGTCGAGGAGCTGCCGGACGACGATCACCGCCATCACGAAGGCGGCCGCGAACCCGACGGCGACCAGCACGATCTGGTTCATGTCGATGAGGGCGCGGTTGGCGTAGGCATCGTAGGCGAAGGCGCCCGCCATCGTCGGCATCGCCAGGAAGAACGAGAACTCCGCCGCCGCCCGCTTGTCGGCGCCGAGGAGGAGCGCGCCCGCGATCGTCGCCCCCGAGCGCGAGACGCCGGGCACCAGCGCGAGGCACTGGAAGAGCCCGATCCCGAGATAGGTGCGGAGCGGCATGTCCTGCGCGTCGTGATGGACCGCGCGGAGCTGCATCCGGTCGATGGCCAGCAGCGCGACGCCGCCGACGATCAGCATCGTGGCGATGATCGCCGGCGCCTCGAAGAGGACGTCCTTGATGAAATCGTGGAGGAGGGCGCCCAGCACCGCCGCCGGCAGGAAGGCGACCAGCACGCCGATCACGAAGCGCCGTGCCTTCGGGTCGCTCGGCAGCGCCGCGGCGATCCTGAGGAGCCGCCCAAAATAGACCGTGAGGATGGCGAGGATGGCGCCGAGCTGGATCAGGATCTCGAAGGTCTTGCCGGGATTCTCGAAGCCGAGGAAATGCCCGGCGAGGAGAATGTGCGCGGTCGAGGAGACCGGGATGAACTCGGTGAGCCCCTCGAGGAGGCCGAGGAGGAGGGCTTGGACGATCGTGTCGGCTTGCATGCGGAGGGCAGGGCTCTTCCGAGCCGAATCGGCGGCTCTTTCCGGTCACATTCGCGGCCTATAGCCCACCCTCGGCTTGCGCGACAGACCCGCAGAGGCTACCCGAAGCGGCGCCTGCCTGACGCCGCTTTTTTCACCACCGAGGCGAATGCCGACCCTCTACCACCACCCGCTCTCCGCCGCCTCGCGCTATGCGCGTCTCGTGCTCGCCGAGTACGGCGAGGAGCCGACGCTGGTACAGAAATCGCCCTGGCAGTGGGACGAGCAGCTCCTCGCGATCAACCCCGCCGCCAGGCTGCCCGTGCTGGTCGACGACAACGAGCTGGTCGTCGCCGGCGCTCCGGTCATCGCCGAGTATCTCTTCGAGACGCGCGGCACCCGCTTCGGCGAGGACGAGCCGCTGCTGCCGCCCGGCCCGGCCGAGCGCGCCGAGGTCCGCCGCCTCGTTTCCTGGTTCGGCGACAAGATGCAGGCCGAGGTCACCGGGCACTTCGTCCACGAGAAGGTGCACAAGCGCGAGATGAAGGTCTCCGAGGGCGGCGGCCCGCCGGATTCGACCGCGCTGCGGGCCGCCCGCTCGAACATCCGCTATCATCTGCGTTATATCGGCTATCTGGTCGAGCGGCGGAATTGGCTGGCGGGTCAAGAGATTAGCCTCGCCGATCTCGCCGCCGCGGCGGAGATCTCGAGCGCCGACTACCTCGGCGAGGTGCCCTGGGAAGAGGACGAGCGGGCGAGGGAATGGTACACGAGGATCAAGTCGCGCCTCTCCTTCCGGCCGATCCTGGCCGACGTGATCCGCGGCGCGCCCCCCGCCAGCCACTACACCAACCTCGACTTCTGACCGAGCCCGCCGAAGCCTCGGCGATGACCGTCGCCGACTCCGCGGCCTCCCGGGACGTCACCACCTTCTCCCCTCTCCCGCTTGCGGGGGAGGGCAGGGAGGGGGCCCCGCCGCGGGCGCGACCGGGGCGGCCTCAGCTCGACCTCGCCAAACTGAAGGCCAGCCTTATCGCCGACGCCAAGGCCGAAGGCTTCGACATCGTCCGCGTCACCGCGCCCGACGCGACAGCCGACGCCGCCCCGCACCTCGCCGAGTTCATCGCCGCCGGCCGCCATGGCACGATGGACTGGCTCGCCGAGACCGCCGAGCGGCGCGCCGACCCGAAGCGCCTCTGGCGCGAGGTCCGCACCGTCATCATGCTCGGCCTCAACTACGCCCCCGACACCGACCCGCTCGAGACGCTCGCCCGGCGCGACCGCGCGACCATCTCGGTCTATGCGCGCAACCGCGACTACCACGCGATCATCAAGGGCCGGCTGAAGGGCCTCTCCGACCGCCTCGGCTCGCGCGCGGGCAGCTCGGCGCGCGTCTTCGTCGACACCGCGCCGGTCATGGAGAAGCCGCTCGCCGCGGCCGCCGGCATCGGCTGGCAGGGCAAGCACACGAACCTGGTCTCGAGAGACTTCGGCTCCTGGCTCTTCCTCGGCACCATCTTCACCGATCTCGACCTGCCCCTCGATTCACCGGAAACAGACCATTGCGGCACCTGCCGCGCCTGCCTCGAAATCTGCCCGACCAGCGCGTTCCCCGCGCCCTACCAGCTCGACGCGCGGCGCTGCATCTCCTACCTCACCATCGAGCACGACGGCTCGATCCCGCACGAGTTCCGGAAGGCGATCGGCAACCGCATCTATGGCTGCGACGACTGCCTCGCCGTCTGCCCCTGGAACAAGTTCGCCGCCGCCGGAAGAGAGGCCAAGCTCGCCGCCCGCGAGGACCTCCGCGCGCCGCCGCTGGCCGACCTCGCCCGGCTCGACGACGCCTCCTTCCGCAGCTTCTTCTCGGCCTCGCCGATCAAGCGCATCGGCCGCGACCGCTTCATCCGCAACGTGCTGATCGCCATCGGCAATTCGGGCGACCCCGCGCTCGCGCCGGAAGCCGAGCGCCTCCGCGCCGACCCCGACCCGGTAGTCGCCGAAGCCGCAGACTGGGCGCTGTCCGAGCTCGCGAAGGCTCGAAGCGCCAAGGGCGAACTGGCTTGAATCCCGGTGGCCGCTCTCTGCTCCCACCGCCCCCTTGTGGGGCGGTCGAAACCGGCGTTTCAGCCGGTTTCGGGTGGGGCCTTTTCGACCGTGGGATTTTAGTGCCTCGCTTGCCGCGAGGCCCCCTCCCGGCCTCCCCCACAAGGGGGGAGGGGATTTGAGTGTGGCGCCTCACGCCAAATCCGACTCCGCGGTGCGGCTCTTCGTCTTCGGTCTAGGCAATTCCGCCTCTACCATCGCGCGCGAACTGAGCGGCGAGGCGGCGTCGGTCGTTGGCACCGTTCGCACGCTGGCAGCTGAACCCACCGCGGCCCCGGCCATCGTCTTCGACGGCCTTCACCCCAGCCCCGAGGTCACAGCCGCCCTGGCCGACGCGACCCACCTCCTCGTCTCGATCCCGCCCGGCGAGACCGGCGACCCGGTGCTTGCCCACCACGCGGCCGACATCCTCGAGGCGCCGCGCCTCCGCTGGATCGGCTACCTCTCCACCGTCGGCGTCTATGGCGACCACGGCGGCGCCTGGGTCGACGAGTCGACGCCCTGCCATCCGGGCCAGCCCCGCTCGCGGCATCGCCTCGCCGCCGAGGAGGCGTGGCAGGCGCTCGCCGCCCGGAAGGGCGTCCCGCTCGCGACCTTCCGCCTTGCCGGCATCTACGGCCCCGGCCGCAACGCGCTCGCCAGCCTCGCCGACGGCGAGGCCCGCCGCATCGTCAAGCCCGGCCAGGTCTTCAACCGCATCCAAGTCGAGGACATCGCCGGCGCCGTGGCCGCCGCCCTGCGCCTCGGCGCGGACGGCATCTTCAACCTCGCGGACGACGAGCCCGCCCCGCCGCAGGACGTGGTCGCCTTCGCCGCGGGCCTGATGGGCGTGCCCGCGCCGCCCGAGATCCCGTTCGCGGAGGCGTCCCTCTCGCCGATGGGCCGCAGCTTCTATTCGGAGAACAGGCGCGTCTCGAACGCCCGCCTCAAGCGCGAGCTCGGCGTGGCGCTCCGCTTCCCCACCTACCGCGAGGGCCTCGCCGCCCTTTGGCGGACCGGCGCGTGGCGGTGAAGGGCTGCGTGGGACTTATCCCGGCTGCGCCGTTTCCGCGCCGTTTTCCGCCCCGCTCGGATATGGACAGCCGCGCGCGACCCGCGTAAGGAACCCCAACGCCCGGAGGCCGGGCCCAAGGGATTCCACGCGCCTTATGACCACCACGTTCGACACCATCGCCGAGGTCATCTCGGAAACGGCGGAGATCCCGCGCGAGAAGATCACGCCCGAGGCCCATGCGATCGACGATCTCGGCATCGACAGCCTGGATTTCCTCGACATCGTGTTCGAGCTCGACAAGAAGTTCGGCATCAAGATCCCGCTCGCCACCTGGACCCAGGAGGTCAACGAGGGAAGGGCGGCGGTGGACGATTATTTCGTCCTCAAGAACCTCTCGGCGCGGGTCGACGCCCTCATCGCCGCCAAGTCGGCCTAGTCCGCGATGCGGCTTGAATATTTCCGGATGGTCGACCGGCTCGAGGTCATCGCGCCGGGCTTCGACGACGTGCGCTTCTCGGCCCAGGTGCCGTCCGCGAGCGTGGTCTTCGAGGGCCATTTCCCCGGCTTCCCGATCATGCCGGGCGTCCTCCTCCTCGAGGCCATGGCGCAGGCCTCCGGCTACATGCTGGCGGCGCGCACCAAGGGCGAGTTCATGCCCTTCTTCGCCGGCGTGCGGCGCGGCAAGTTCCGGAATTTCGTCCTGCCCGGCACGCTGATGAGCGTCACCGCCAAGATCGTCCACGAGGGCTCCGGCTTCTCGGTCACCTCGGCCGCCATCGAGATCGACGGCAAGCGTACCTCCGAGTGCGAGCTCACCCTCAAGCTCGTTCCCTTCCCGACCGAGATCCTGCGCGAGGCGTTCCTGACCGAGGCCAAACGGATCGGCGTTCCCCTCTAGTGCGGTAGGAGTCGATGTCTGAAACCGAGGTGTGGATTACCGGGGTCGGGCTCCTGTCCTGCCTCGGGGAGGGCGAGGAGGCCCATGTCCGCGCCCTCGGCACCACCCCGCCGCCGCTCAATGTCGAGCGCGAGAAATTCGCGCCCTACGTCGTCCACCCGGTCGCCCCCTTCAACATCGACTCGCAGATCCCGCGAAGAGGCGACCAGCGCCAGATGCAGCCCTGGCAGCATATCGGCACCTACGCCGCCGGCCTCGCGCTCTCCGACGCCGGCCTCGCCGGCAAGCCCGAGTTCCTCTCGCGCGCCGACCTCATCGTCGCCTGCGGCGGCAACGACCGCGACATCGCGGTCGACTCGACCATCCTCGAGGGCCTCCACGGCGCCAACAATCCCGGCGCCTTCCTCAACTCGCACCTTCTCTCCGACCTTCGCCCAACCCTCTTCCTCGGCCAGCTCCCCAACCTCCTCGCCGGCAACATCTCCATCGTCCACAAGGTCACCGGCTCGACCCGCACCTTCATGGGCGAGGAAGGGGCGGGGGTCGGCGCGGTCGGCGTCGCCGCCTGGCGCATCGCGGCCGGGCAGGGCGACCTCTTCCTGGTCGGCGGGGCGAGCGGGGCGGAGCGGAAGGACCTCCTCTTCAACATCGAGCTCGGCGGCTTCCTGTGGAAGGGCGAGCCCGGCCCGGTGTGGGACCGCCCGGCCGAGGGCGGCGGCATCGTGCTCGGCTCGCTCGGCGCCTTCCTCGTGCTGGAATCGCGGGCCCATGCCGAGGCCCGCGGCGCAAAGCCCTATGCGCGCATCCTCAAGGTCGTCGCCGACCGCTCCTCGCGGGAGCCCGGCGCGGCCCGCGCCGCCGGCGACCGGCTGGTCGCCGCGATCGAGCCGCAGCTCACCGGCGCGGATGTCGGCGTCCTCTCGGGCGCGACCGGCGTCGCCCTGCCGACGAACGAGGAGCGCGGCCTTCTCGACGACCTTGCCGCGAAGGGCAGGATCGGCCCGGTGCGCGGCGCGGCCACGGTTCTCGGCAGCGGCCTCGAGGCCGACTTCCCGGCGCTCATCGGCCTTTCGGCCATCGCGCTCCGCCGCCGGGAGTTCTATGCTCCCTTCGCGGCCGGCGGATTCGAGCAGCCCGCCACCGTTCCCCCCGAGCGCATCCTTGCCACCTCGTGGGGCCATTGGCGGGGCGAAGGCTTCGGCCTCGTCGAGCGCGTGAGCTGAGGAGCGGAGACATGGCGACGAGGGACCACCAGGGCCGGCACGTCATCGCGGTGACCGGGATCGGCTGCGTGACCTCCCTCGGCCGCGGCGTCGAGGACAACTGGCGCGAGCTCGTCGCCGGCCGCTCGGGCGTCCGCCGCATCAAGCGCTTCCCCACCGACGGCATGAGCACCACCATCGCCGGGCTGATCGATTTCGACATCGGCGCCGACGCCGTGGCCGACCGCACGCTGACCGAGCGCCTCGCGCACGTCGCGGCGCGCGAGGCCGTCGAGAACGCCGGGCTCGGCAGGGTCGGCGATTTCCCGGGGCCGCTCTTCATGGCCGTGCCGCCGGTCGAGTATAATTGGGACGAGCGGCGCGCGATCTATGACCACACCCCGCCCGGCCCGGGCGCGGTCTACGACCGGCTCATCGCGGGCGCCCGGCACAACACCTCCGGCGTCGGCTATTTCCCCTTCGGCCGGATCGCCGATACGGTGGCCGATTCCTTCGGCACCAAGGGCCTGCCGATCGCCGTGCAGACGGCCTGCGCCTCCGGCGCCACCGCCATCCAGATCGCCTTCGAGACGCTCCGCCGCGGCGACGCGGAGGCCGCCCTGGTCGTCGGCACCGAAGGCTTCCTGCACGAGGAGGCGGTGATCCGCTTCAGCCTCCTCTCCGCGCTCTCCACCGCCAACGAGTTCCCCGAGAAGGCGGCGAAACCCTTCTCCGGCAACCGCGACGGCTTCGTGATGGGCGAGGGCGCCGCCGCGCTCATCCTCGAGGACTATGACGCCGCCCGCGCCCGCGGGGCCGAGATCTACGCGATCATCCGCGGCTGCGGCGAGAAGGCCGACGACTTCCACCGCACGCGCTCCAAGCCCGACGCCTCGGCCATCATCGGCGCGATCAGGCGCGCGGTCGACGACGCCGGCCTCTCGCCCGAAGCGATCCAGTACGTCAACGCCCACGGCACCGGCACCGAAGAGAACGACAAGATGGAGGCCTTCGCCCTCACCTCGGTGTTCGGCGAGCACATGAAGTCGATCCCGGTCAGCTCGAACAAGTCGATCGTCGGCCACACGCTGACCGCGGCCGGCGCGCTCGAGGCGGTGTTCTCGATCCTGACGATCCGCAACTCCGTCCTGCCGCCGACCATCAACTACGAAGTGCCCGACCCAGACATCCAGCTCGACGTGGTGCCCAACGTCGCCCGTCCGGCGCGCGCCGAGATCGTGCTCTCCAACTCCTTCGGCTTCGGCGGGCAGAACGTCTCCCTCATCTTCGCCGCCGAGCCGGCCTAGACAGAGCGCGCGGCTCCGGCTTTATCCAGGCGATGCTTGCCCTAACCCTCACCGGCTCCCGCGAACTCGTTCGCGCCGACCGGCCGAACCCGCCCGCGCCCGGACCGGGCGAGGTCCAGCTCCGCATCAGCGCGGTCGCCCTCAATCATATCGACGTGTGGAGCTGGCGCGGCATGGCCTTCGCCAAGCGCCAGCTGCCGATGGTCATCGGCGCCGAGGGCGCCGGCACGGTCACCGCGATCGGCGAGGGCGTGAGCGACATCGCGGTCGGCGACGTCGCCGCCGTCTACGGTGCGCAGACCTGCGGCATTTGCCCGGCCTGCCGCGCCGGCCGCGAGAATCTCTGCGAGAACCCCGGCGGCGTGCGCGGCTTCCACATCGACGGCCTCCTCCAGGACTACGTCAACCTCCCCGCCCGCCAGGCGATCCGCGCGCCCAAGGGCGTGAGCGTCAGGGACGCCGCCTGCGCCCCGATCACCTACGGCACCGTCGAGCACATGCTCTTCGACAACGCCAGGCTGGAGAGCGGCCAGACCATCCTCGTCCATGCCGGCGGCAGCGGCATCGGCACCGCCGCCATCCAGCTGGCGAAGGCCGTCGGCGCCACGGTCATCACCACCGTCGGCAGCGACGACAAGGCGGCGAAGGCCAAGGCGCTCGGCGCCGACCATGTCATCAACTACCGCGAGAACCGCTTCGAGGGCGTGGTCCGCAAGCTCACCGGCAAGCGCGGGGTCGACGTCGTCTTCGAGCATGTCGGCCCCGACACCTTCGCCGGCAGCCTCTTTTCGCTGAAGCGCGGCGGCGTTCTGGTGACCTGCGGCTCGACCACCGGCGTTTCGACCGAGATCAACCTCTACCAGGTCTTCCAGCAGCAGCTCAGGATCATCGGCAGTTTCGGCTGCTCGCGCCGCAACGTCGCCGAGTCCCTTGTCAAGATGGGCAAGAATATTGCACGACCGGTGATAGACACCGAGATCAGGGTCGAAGACATCGACCGCGCCCTTGAACGCATGGAATCGCGGAACGTTTTCGGCAAGATCATCGTCACCCTTTGACGGGCCGACAATGACGCTGGACGTCGACAACGCAGCCTCCGGCCCGGAGCAGCACGCCGGGCGGCGGGACGATTCGTCCGCGCGGAGGGGCCCGTTCAAGCGGGCGCTCGGCTGGCTCTTCGCGTCGGCGACCCGCGCGCTCTTCGCGACTTTCCGCGCCCTCGGCCCCGAGCGGTCGATCCGCCTCGGCTCCTGGCTCGGCCGCCGCATCGGCCCGCTCACCCCCGAGCACCGCGTCGCCAGGCGCAACCTCGAGGCGACCTTCCCCGAGATGAGCAAGGCCGAGCGCGACCGCATCCTGACCGCGATGTGGGACAATCTCGGCCGCCTCCTGCCCGAGACGGTCCATCTCGACTGGATACTCAACCTCGACCCCGCGACCGGCCTCAACCGGGTCACCGATTCCGGCCTCGATTATTCGACCAGGCTCGCCGCCAACAAGGAATCGGGGATCTTCTTCTCCGCCCACCTCGCCAACTGGGAGCTGACCGCGACCGCCGCGGCCGCCATCGGCCAGCGCACCTCGGTCCTCTACCGGGCGCCGACCAACGAGAAGGTGGCGGCGAGCATCGTGCCCCTCCGCGGCGAGGAGCTCCGCACCTATGTCGACGCCGCCAAGCGCGGCGCGCTCTGGGGCCTCGCCTCCGCCTTCGAGCGCGGCGAGCTCATCGGCATGATGATGGACCAGCGCGACAAGTTCGGCATCGAGGTGCCCTTTTTCGGCCGCCCGGCGCTCTCCAACCCGATCGCCGCGCGCCTCGCCCGCACCTTCGAGGTTCCGGTGCACGGCGTCCGCGTGATCCGCAAGCCGGACAGCCGCTTCCACGTCGAGATCACCCCGCCGATCGAACTGCCGCGCGACCGCCGCGGCAAGGTCGACGTCTTCGCCGCCACTGCGCGGATCAACGAGATTATCGAGGGCTGGGTGCGCGAGCATCCCGAGCAATGGCTCTGGATCCACGACCGCTGGCGCATCCCCCCGCCGCAGCCCGAGTCGGTCGCGACGCCGCGCGCCGCCCGCGCGGCGGCCCGCCGCTCCGAGAACGGCTCCGCCCGGGCGTAACCCCCGCCGCCTTCCCCCTCCCCCTTGTGGGGAGGGACGGGGTGGGGGCCGAGCGGCAAGCGAGGCATGGTCAAGAATCCCACGCTGACGCTCGTGGTGACCGCGGGATTTTCAATCCTCGCTTGCCGCGAGGCCCCCTCCCGGCCTCCCCCACAAGG
>JADYYB010000048.1 GCA_020853895.1 Bauldia sp. | reverse complement strand
CGGCGGAGAACTTCATCACCTCGGACTGGGTGACCGTCTCGAGATCGGCGGCGGTGCCGACGATGTTGTAGGCGATGAGATGCGGGACGTGGCTGGTGATGGCGAGCACGAGGTCGTGGTGCTCGGGGGTCATCACCTCGACATTGGCGCCGAGGCCCTTCCAGAACTCCGACAGCTTGTCCACGGCCTTCGGGTCGGCGCCGGCCGGCGGGGTGAGGATGCACCAGCGGCCGTCGAAGAGGGTCGCGAAGCCGGCGTCGGGACCGGAATGCTCGGTGCCGGCGACCGGATGGGCGGGCACGAAATGGACGCTCGCGGGTAGATGCGGCTGCATCTGGCGGACGACCGACTGCTTGACCGAGCCGACGTCCGAAATGATCGCGCCGGGCTTCACCGCCTCGGCGATGGCCTTCGCGACCTCGCCCGAGGCGCCGACCGGGACGGAGACAATGACGAGGTCGGCGCCCTGGGCCGCGCCGGCGAAGTCGGTCGTGTAGCTGTCGCCGAGGGCGAGCTCCTCGGCGCGGTCGAGCGTCTCCTGGCGGCGCGTCGCAATCGCGATGTGGCGCGCGAGGCCGGCGCGCCTCGTCGCCAGCGCGATCGAGGAGCCGATCAGGCCGATGCCGATCAGCGCGATGCGGTCGAAGAGCGGCTCAGCCATGACGGGCCTTCGGCTTGCCGGCGAGGAAGTCGGTGATGGCGGCGATGGCGGCCTTGTTGGCCTCCTTCGAGCCGATGGTCATGCGCAGCGCGTTCGGGAAGCCGTAGGCGTCCATGCGGCGGAGGATGAGGCCGTGGCTCAGCAAATACTCGTCGGCCGCGATCGCGCTCCGCGCCGGGTCCTCGGGGAAGTGGATCAGCACGAAATTGCCGACCGAGGGGGTGACCTCGAGGCCGAGCTGGGTGAGGGCGGCGGTGACGCGCGGCAGCCAGGTCTCGTTGTGCTCGGCCGCGCGCTCGACGTGGCGGCGGTCGGCGAGCGCGGCGATGCCGACGGCGATGGCCGCGCCGGAGATGTTGAACGGGCTCCTGATGCGGTTCAGCGCGTCGATCACGTGCTCGGGCGCAAAACCCCAGCCGAGCCGGATGTTGGCGAGGCCGTAGATCTTCGAGAAGGTGCGCGTCATGACGACGTTGTCGGCCGTCGCCGCGAGCTCGATGCCCGACTCGTAGTCGTTGCGGCGGACATACTCGGCGTAGGCCGCGTCGAGGACGAGGAGGATGTCCCTCCGAAGCCCAGCATGCAGGCGGCGCACCTCGGTGAAGGGCAGGTACGTGCCGGTCGGGTTGTTGGGGTTGGCGATGAACACGGCCTTGGTGCGCGGCGTCACGCGCTCGAGGATCGCGTCGACGTCGGTCGTAAGCTCGCGCTCGGGCGCGACGATGGCCGTGGCGCCCGCGGCCATGATCGAGATCGGGTAAACGAGGAAGCCGTGCTCGCTGTAGATCGCCTCGTCGCCAGGCCCGAGATAGGCGTGGGCGAGAAGGTCGAGCACCTGGTCGGAGCCGGCGCCGCAGACGATGCGGTCGGCGCTGAGACCATGAGCCTGCGCGATGGCGCGACGGAGCTCGCTGGCCGAGCCGTCGGGGTAGAGCGGCAGCTTGTCGACCGACTCCTTCAAGGCCTCCATCGCGAGTGGGCTCGGGCCGAGCGGGGTCTCGTTCGAGGAGAGCTTGTAGGTCTTGCCGCTGGCGCTCGACGCCTTCGACTTGCCCGGCACGTAAGGGGCGATGTCGAGGACGCCCGGGCGCGGCGCCGGGCGGATGTCGTCTTCGACGGCCATCACGCGGTCTCCTTCACGCCGGCGAAGAACGGGCTCGCGCCCTCGTCGAGGCCGATGGTGCGGGCCGAGGCGCCGACGATGGCAATGTCCTCGGCTTGGATGCCGTGCGCGCGCTCCTCCAGCCGGTCGGCGTTGCCGACGGCGAGCAGAGCCTCGGTGCGCTCCTCGGCGGTGGCGATGACCCGGCCGTCCCACGCGTCGGCGAGGCGCGTGGCGTCGCCCCTGGCCACACGCGCGGCGACCAGCGTGATCTCGGCGGGCGTGGGGTCCGCGAGGGCGGGCGAAACGACGAAGGCCGGCAGATCCGCCGGCCTTCCCGCCACCCCGATGAAGGGCAGCATCGCCATGATGCGCGGGCCGTCGGGCCAGCGCAGCGCGCGCCACCACGCGCCGGCCGTGGCGGGCTGGGCGAGGGCGACGAGGCCGAGGTCGCAGCCGGTCGCCGCGACATGCGCCACAGTGGCGGCGGCATCGCGGAGAGGCAGGATCTCGACCGAGAAGCCGAAATAGAAGCGGGCGAGGTCGCGCATCCGGTCGGCCGGCGCCGAGCCGTCGACGGCGAGCGCGAAGGGCGCCTGGATGTGGGTGAAGGTGGTGATGATCTCGCGCCAGATATGCTCGGCGATGGTTATCGGCAGCGCGCCGGAATGACGGGCGACGAGGCGGCGCATCATCTCGGCCTCGCGGCCGGGCCGGAAGGCGGCGCCGGGCGAAGCGGTGCCCTTGGCGCGGATCAGCTCGTCGATCACGGTGCCCCGATCGAGGAGAAGCCTGTGCATCTCCTCGTCGATCTGATCGATCTTGCCGCGCAACTCGGCAAGCTTCCTGGCATTGGCTTCGCCGGGGTCGGGCATCACGCCTAGTCTCGCGAAAACGGCCGGGAGCCTGTCGTTCGCGGGCGCCCGGGCGCCACTTCATAAGCAAGCAAGGCCTTGAAATCAAAGAAAACGAAATAATTGACAGCTCACAAGGGGGGACCCTAGCTAGTCGCCCGCTTTCGGCACCACCATCTGACACTGGCATGACCATCAGCTCGCAGCCGGCCAAGGCAAGCCCGGACCGGCGCGCCGACAAAGCCCGCAACGAGGCCGACAACCCGTCGAGTCTCGTGGTGCGCTTCGGCGCGGACGAGCCGCTCGCGCTCGATTCGGGGTCGCAGCTCCGCGACTGGCAGGTCGCCTACCAGACCTATGGCGAGCTCAACGAAGAGAAGTCCAACGTCGTCCTGATCTGCCACGCCCTGACCGGCGACCAGCATGTCGCCAACGTCCACCCGGTCACCGGCAAGCCGGGCTGGTGGGAGAGGATGGTCGGGCCGGGCAAGCCGATCGACACGCGGCGCTATTTCGTGATCTGCCCAAACGTCCTCGGCGGCTGCATGGGGACGACCGGGCCGGCCTCGACCAACCCGGCCACGGGCCGCCCCTACGGGCTCGACCTCCCGGTGCTGACCATCGGCGACATGGTGCGGGCGCAGGCGATGCTGCTGGACCGGCTCGGGATCGGGAAGATCCTCGGCGTGGTCGGCGGCTCGATGGGCGGGATGCAGGTGCTGCAATGGGCGGTCGCCTATCCCGACCGGGTGCTCAGCGCGATCCCGATCGCGGCCGGCGCGCGGCACTCCTCGCAGAACATCGCCTTCCACGAGGTCGGCCGCCAGGCGGTGATGGCCGACCCGGACTGGCAGGGCGGCAAATATCTCGAGCTCGGCACGAGCCCGCGAAAGGGGCTCGCGGTCGCGCGCATGGCCGGGCACATCACCTACATGTCCGACCAGGCGCTGCACCGGAAGTTCGGGCGCAACCTCCAGGACCGCGACAAGCGCACCTTCACCTTCGACGCCGACTTCCAGATCGAGTCCTATATCCGCCACCAGGGCTCGACGTTCGTCGATCGCTTCGACGCGAACTCGTATCTCTACGTCACGCGCGCGATGGACTATTTCGACATCGCCGCCGACCACGACGGGCGCCTCGCCAACGCCTTCCTCGACTGCAAGACACGGTTCTGCGTGGTGTCCTTCACGTCCGACTGGCTGTTCCCGACCTCGGAGAGCCGGGCGGTGGTGAAGGCGCTCAACGCGGGTGGGGCGAGCGTCAGCTTCGTCGAGATCGCGACCTCGGCCGGGCACGATTCCTTCCTCCTCGAGGAGCCGGAGCTCGACGCCACGATCCGCGGCTTCCTCGCGGCGGTCGCGCGCGACCACAACGTGACCTGATGGCGGGGAGCGAGGAGATGCTGCAGCGCCTGCCTACACCGCGTGTCGACTTCGTCATCGCCGCCGAGCTGATCAAGCCCGGCTCGCGCGTGCTCGACGTCGGCTGCGGGGACGGGTCGCTGCTCGCCTATCTCAAGGAGATTCGCGGTATCGACGGGCGCGGCATCGAGATCAGCCAGAAGGGCGTGAACGAGTGCGTGGCGCGCGGGCTGTCGGTGATCCAGGGCGACGCCGACACTGACCTCGTCGACTACCCGGACGATGCGTTCGACTACGTCATCCTCAGCCAGACGCTGCAAGCCACGCACCGGCCGCGTCAGGTGGTCGAGGAGATGCTCAGGATCGGGCGGAAGGTGATCGTGTCGTTCCCGAATTTCGGGCACTGGCGGGTGCGGCTCAACTTCGCTCTGCGTGGCCGGATGCCGGTGACGCGCAACCTTCCCTATTCCTGGTACGACACGCCCAACATCCATTTCTGCACGATCAAGGATTTCGAGGCCTTGTGCGGGGAAGTGAACGCCAAGGTCGAACAGGCGGTGGCGATCAATTCCAAGGGCGAGCGGATGGGACCGCG
>JADYYB010000047.1 GCA_020853895.1 Bauldia sp. | reverse complement strand
TGCCTGGCCTGGCTCAGGAAACAGGGGTTCTAGGCTCCGAGCGCTCCTCCGCCGGCTCCGCGGCGCGCTCGGGCGGGGGCGTGGGGAGGGTGTCCTCCAGCCCCTCGTCGGAGGCGGGCGGCTCGTCCATCGGGGTGGCGACGACGGCGGTCTCCTCGTTGAGGGGGCGGCCCTCGTGCTTGGGCTCGGTGAGCGGGGTGGGGGTCGGGCCCTGGCGGATGAGGCGGTCGCGGCCGCCGGTGATGCCCTCGACCTTCTGGATCTCGAGGCGCTCGAGGTCGCGGCGGCGGATGTCGGCGGCGACGGCGGTGGCTTCCTCGGGCGAGGCGCCGAGGCCGCGCAGCGAAGCCTCGCCGAAGCGGATCGCCGACTCGAAGGTCTCGCGAATCTCGTAGGCGACGCCCTCGGCATAGAGCTCGAGCGTGTGCGCCCGGTCGTAGGCGCGGACATAGAGCTCGGCGAGGGGGAACTCGGCCTTGGCCAGCTCGACGATGCGGTTGGCGGTCTCCTTCTTGTCGACGGCGACCGCGATGAGCTTGGCGCTGCCCGCGCCGGCGGTGCGCAGCACGTCGAGGCGCGTGCCGTCGCCGTAGAAGATCTTGAAGCCGAAGCGCGAGGCGCTGCGGATCATCTCCGGGCTCGAGTCGATGATCGTCACCTCGATGCCGCGGGCGAGGAGGACCTGGCTGACCACCTGGCCAAAGCGGCCGAAGCCGATGAGCAGCACGGTGCCCTTGAGACCTTCCGCCCGCTCCAGCCCGTCGGTGGATTCGGGCGGGGCCGGCGCGAGGAAGGGCAGGGCGAGCGTGGCGAGCGGGGTGATCGCCATCGAGATGATGACGGCCGCGTTCATCTGCGCGAGGAGGGCGGGGTCGAGGAGGCCGACATCGGCCGAGGCGGTGTAGAGCACGAAGGCGAACTCGCCGCCCTGCGCCATCAGGAGCGCGCGCTGCGTGGCCTCGTGATGATCGGAGCGGAGAAGCCGCGCGACGAGATAGATCGTGCCCGCCTTGAGCAGCATGAAGACGGTGACGAGCAGGAGGATGAAGGGCCAGGAGGTGGCGATCACCCCGAGGTCGAGCGACATGCCGACGCCGAGGAAGAAGAGGCCGAGGAGGAGGCCGCGGAAGGGCTCGATATCGGCTTCCAGCTGATGGCGGAAGGTCGACTCGGAGAGGAGCACGCCGGCCAGGAACGCGCCCATCGCCATCGACAGGCCGCCGGCCTCGGCGGCGAGGGCTGCGCCGAGCACGACGAGGAGCGCGGCGGCGGTCATGATCTCGCGCGTCCGCGAGGCGGCGAGGATGCGGAAGATCGGGTTCAGCGCGAAGCGCCCGGCGAACCACACGGCCGCGACGCCGAGGAGCGCCACGGCGATGCCGATCCAGCCGCCGATGCCGTGCGTCTCGGTCACCATCGTCGGGGCGAGGAAGGCGACGACGGCGAGGAGGGGAACGATCGCGAGGTCCTCGAGGAGGAGGATGGAGACGATCTTCTGGCCGGCGGGCGAGTTGGTCTCGCCCTGGTCCTCGAGGATGCGGAGCACGATGGCGGTCGAGGTGAGGACGAAGCCGAGCGACCCGATGAAGGCGGGGATCGGCGGGATGCCGATGAGGATGCCGGCCGCGGTGAGGATCGCGCCGGCGCCCGCGACCTGCAGCGTGCCGAGGCCGAAGATCTCGCGGCGCAGCGCCCAAAGGCGTGCCGGCTTCATCTCGAGGCCGATCAGGAAGAGCAGCATCACCACGCCGAACTCGGCGACGTGGATGACCTCGCCGGCGTCGTGGAAGACCTTGAAGCCGAAGGGCCCGATGGCGAGGCCGGCGGCGAGATAGCCGAGCACCGAGCCGAGGCCGAGGCGCCGGAAGATCGGCACCGCGATGACCGCGGCGCCGAGCAGGATCACCACTGTGAGGAGTTGGCTGCCGCCCGCCTCTTCAGGCATCACGCCCCCCTTGAGGCGGCTACCGCGAAGCGGTGCCGCCGACCGTCAGCGCGTCGATGCGGAGGGTGGGCTGGCCGACGCCGACCGGCACCCATTGGCCCGACTTGCCGCAATTGCCCACGCCCTGGTCGAGCTGAAGATCGTTGCCGATCATGCTGATCCGCTTCAGCGATTCCGGGCCGCTGCCGATCAGCATGGCGCCCTTCAGCGCCGGGCCGATCTTGCCGTTCTCGATGCGGTAGGCCTCGGTGCAGCCGAAGACGAACTTGCCGTTGGTGATGTCGACCTGGCCGCCCGAGAAGGCGACGGCGTAGATGCCGTCCTTGACCGAGGCGATGATCTCGGCCGGGTCCTGCTGGCCGGCGAGCATGTAGGTGTTGGTCATGCGCGGCATCGGGATCGAGGAGTAGCTCTGGCGGCGGCCGTTGCCGGTCGGCTTGAGACCCATGAGGCGGGCGTTCTGCCGGTCCTGCATGTAGCCGACGAGGATGCCGTCCTCGATGAGGGTGTTGTACTGGCTCGGCGTGCCCTCGTCGTCGAAGGTGATCGAGCCGCGGCGGTCGGGCAGGGTGCCGTCGTCCACCACGGTGACGCCGGGGGCGGCGACGCGCTGGCCCATGAGGCCGGCGAAGGCGCTCTGCTTCTTGCGGTTGAAGTCGCCCTCGAGGCCATGGCCGACCGCCTCGTGGAGGAGGACGCCGGGATAGCCGGGGCCGAGCACGACGTCGAAGGTGCCCGCCGGGGTGGGGATGGCGGAGAGGTTGACGAGGGCCTGGCGCAGCGCCTCGTCGACCGAGTGCCGCCAGTTCTCCTCGGTGAGGATGCGCTCGAAGCCCTCGCGCCCGCCGAGGGCGTGGCTGCCGGTCTCCTGCCGGCCGTTCTCGCCGACCACGACCGCGACGGCGAGGCGGACCATCGGGCGCACGTCGCGCACGAAGGTGCCGTCGGGGCGGAGGATCTCGACCACCTTCCAGGCGCCGCCGACCGAGGCCGAGACCTGCTGCACCCGTGGGTCCTTGGCGCGGGCGTAGGCGTCGATCTGCTCGAGGAGCGAGACCTTCGCCGCGAAGGTCGGCGAGCCGATCGGGTTCTCGTCGGTGTAGAGACGGCGGTTGGTGCCGGGCGGGGGGGCGGCGTAGCTGCCGCTATAGCCGCGGGTCACCGCCGAGACGGCCTCGCCGGCGCGGCGGATCGCCGATTCGGAGATCTCGGCCGAGTGGGCGTAGCCGGCGGCCTCGCCCGCCACTGCGCGGAGCCCGAAGCCCTGGTTGGTGTCGAAATTGGCGGACTTCAGCCGCCCGTTGTCATAGCCGAGGCCTTCGACCTGGGAATATTCGAGGTAGAGCTCGCCGTCGTCGGCGCCCTCGAGCGCTTCGGCGACCAGCCTGGTGGCCGCGCTCCGGTCGAGTCCGACGCGGTCGAGAATGGAAGGATTATTGTCCGACATCGCGGCCAACTCCGGGGTTGCACGCCAAGAAGAGCGAGCGGTGGGGATCGAGACTACACGATATGGGCCGCCGCGCCGCCGCTGCCAAGGCGGGGGCCGGCCTCAGGCACGGGAAAACGCCGGGCGGCTGGGTTGCGGCTAGGGAAGGGCTTCGAAGCCTTCGCGGAAGCCGCTCAGCGAGATCGGGATGCCGACCCCTTCCTCCGGGGTCTGGAAGACGATGAAGGTCGCCGTGGTGCCGGTGCGGAGGCGCTCGAGGAGATCGTCCTCGAGCATGACCTCGGCGACGCAGCCGAGATCCTCGCGGCAGCGCACAAAACCGGCCCGGCCGATGTCGGTCTCGTCGATCTTGAGGCCAAGCCCGGTGGGGAGGAGCACGCCGAGCGGAGCGCGCACGCGGAGGATCTCGGCCGAGCGGTCGGCGGTGCGCAGCACGACCACGTCGAGCGCCATGTCGCTGCGGTCCTCGGCGACCACGCGCTGCATCAGCGCGCACTGGTCGCCCTGGGCGCCCGGAGGGGTGTCGCACCACAGCACCCAGTCGCCGTACTCGCCCGACACCTGACCCTGGGCGAGGGCAGGGGAGAGGCCACCCGCGACGGTGGCCAGAGCAATGGCCAAGACCAAAACTAGGGGGTTCACTGGGATGATGCGGCGCACGCGGGTCGCCGGGAAGAAAAAACGTCTGAAAAATGCGCGTTTTGCCGCATGTGTAGTCATGATGCGCCGTTGCGAGCCTTTCCCGCTTGTGGTTTCACTGCCTCGCGGTTCGGGGGGCCGCTTGCCGCAGATCCGCGCCGTCGAATCCGCCTATACTCTTGCGGAAGCTTGCGCAATCACGTCCTCTGGGCCCGCGGCTTTGCAGGGCAATCGTGACCGCCGCAAGGCGGAGGGAATGGCAGGGAGCTGAAGGTGATCTCAATCAAGAATTTCTTCCGACCGGCCGCAGCAGGGGCTTCCCTCGCGATGGCTGCCATCCTCGCCTCGACGAGCGGGGCCTCGGCCCAGCAGCCACAGAACTGGGAGATCAACTTCCAGGGCGCGGCCTCGCCGATCATGCGCCAGATCTTCGAGTTCCACACCGGGCTCCTCATCGTCATCACGCTGATCGTGCTCTTCGTGATGGCCCTCCTCGGCTGGATCATCGTCAAGTACAACGCCAAGGCCAATCCGGTCCCGGCCAAGACCTCGCACAACACCGTCATCGAGGTGCTGTGGACCACCGTGCCGGTGCTGATCCTGGTCGGCATCGCCATCCCGTCCTTCTCGCTCCTCTTCGCCCAGTACGATCCGGCGCGCGCCATCGAGGGCTACGACGCCGAGGCCAACCCGCCGATGACGATCAAGGTCACCGGCTCGCAGTGGGCCTGGCAGTTCGACTATCCCGACGAGGGAATCTCGATCTTCACGACCATGAAGCAGGACGCCGACCGCGGTCCGGACGAGCCGCGCCTCCTCGCCGTCGACAACGAGATCGTCGTCCCGACCGGCACCGTCATCCAGCTGCAGGTGACCGCCGCCGACGTGCTCCACGCCTTCGCCATGCCGGCCTTCGGCGTGAAGGTCGACGCGGTGCCCGGCCGCCTCAACGAATCGTGGTTCCTGGCCGAGCAGGAGGGCGTCTATTACGGCCAGTGCTCCGAGCTGTGCGGCCAGCCGGCCAATACCGGCGGGTTCCTCACCGGCCACGCCTTCATGCCGGCCGTGATCCGCGTGGTCAGCCCTGAGCAGTACGCCGCCTGGTCCGAGCTGGCCCCGACCGACCTCGCCGGCGCGAATGCGCGCCTGGCCTCGCTGATCAGCGCCGGGACGCCGGCGCCGACCCAGCTCGCCGCCCGCTAGCGGACGCATAGGAACAAAGGCAATAAACGTCGGCGAGCACCGCCGGAAAACGTTAGGGAGCAGGAAGCATGGCCACCAGTGCCACTCATCAAGGGCATGAGGCTCACGAGCACGAGCACCATCCGACCGGGTTGCGCCGGTGGCTGTTCTCCACCAACCACAAGGACATCGGCACGCTGTACCTGATCGCCGCCATCATCGGCGGCCTGATGGGCCTCACCTTCTCGGTGATGATGCGCCTCGAGCTGCAGTCCCCGGGCATCCAGTTCTTCGGCGGCGATCCGCACTTCTTCAACGTGCTGACCACCGGCCACGGCCTCCTCATGATCTTCTTCATGGTGATGCCGGCGATGATCGGCGGGTTCGGCAACTGGATCGTGCCGCTGATGATCGGCGCGCCGGACATGGCCTTCCCGCGCCTCAACAACATCTCGTTCTGGCTGCTCCCGCCGGCGATGATCCTGCTGACGATCTCGATGTTCATGCCCGGCGATTCGGGCGGCACCGGGTTCGGCGGCGGCTGGACGATCTATCCGCCGCTCTCGGCGGGCGGCGGCGGGGCGATGGACTACGCCATCCTCTCGCTGCACCTCGCGGGCGCGTCCTCGATCCTCGGCGCGATCAACTTCATCACCACGATCTTCAACATGCGCGCGCCCGGCATGACGATGCACAAGATGCCGCTCTTCGCGTGGTCGATCCTGGTCACCGCGTTCCTGCTGCTCCTGGCCCTGCCGGTGCTCGCAGGCGCCATCACCATGCTGCTGACAGACCGCAATTTCGGCACCACCTTCTTCAATCCCGAAGGCGGCGGGGACCCGATCCTCTTCCAGCACCTCTTCTGGTTCTTCGGCCACCCCGAAGTGTACATCCTCATCCTGCCGGGCTTCGGCATGGTCAGCCACATCGTGTCGACCTTCTCGAAGAAGCCGATCTTCGGCTATCTCGGCATGGTCTACGCGATGGTCGCCATCGGGGCGATCGGCTTCATCGTGTGGGCGCACCACATGTACACGGTCGGCATGTCGGTCGAGGCGCAGGCCTATTTCGTGACCGCGACCATGATCATCGCGGTGCCGACCGGCGTGAAGGTGTTCTCGTGGATCGCCACGATGTGGGGCGGCTCGGTCGAGTTCAAGACGCCGATGCTCTGGGCGATCGGCTTCATCTTCCTCTTCACGCTGGGTGGCGTCACCGGCATCCAGCTCGCCAACGCCGGTCTCGACCGCGTGCTGCACGACACCTACTACGTGGTGGCGCATTTCCACTACGTGCTGTCGATGGGCGCGGTCTTCGCGATCTTCGGGGCCTGGTACTACTGGTACCCGAAGATGACCGGCTACACGTACAACGAGGGCATCGGGAAGCTGCACTTCTGGCTGACCTTCATCGGCGTCAACCTTGTCTTCTTCCCGCAGCACTTCCTCGGCCTTGCCGGCATGCCGCGCCGCTACGTCGACTAC
The DNA here is from genome assembly GCA_020853895.1 of Bauldia sp. Classification (GTDB taxonomy): domain Bacteria; phylum Pseudomonadota; class Alphaproteobacteria; order Rhizobiales; family Kaistiaceae; genus JADYYB01. The sequence continues at coordinate 31,918 of JADYYB010000047.1, read as the reverse complement.
CCGGATGCGTTCGCCGGCTGGAACTTCATCTCCTCGATGGGGTCCTACATCTCGGCGGCGGGCGTTGCGGTGTTCCTCTACGGCGTGTTCGAGGGCTTCGCCCGCAAGCGCGCCGCCGGCAACAACCCCTGGGGCGCCGGCGCTACCACGCTCGAGTGGCAGCTGCCTTCTCCGCCGGCCTTCCACAGCTGGGAGACGCTGCCGCGGATCAAGTAGGGAGCTGACGGCAGGAGGCCCTCGGCCTCCTGTCCCGCTTCTGGGGATCACCAAGGCGTAGTTGAGCATGGCCTTCATGGACCCGCGCCCGGTCGCCGGGCAGACCGAACGAGAGCTCTTCGCGGCCGAGCTGGGCGACTATTTCGCCCTCCTCAAGCCGCGGGTGATGTCGCTCGTCGTGTTCACGGCGTTCGTCGGCATGGTGCTGGCGCCGGGCGGGCTGCACCCCGTGCTGGCGGCGATCTCGCTCCTCGCGATCGCGGTCGGGGCGGGGGCCGCGGGCGCCCTCAACATGTGGTTCGATTCCGACATCGACGCGGTGATGGGGCGGACGCGCAACCGGCCGATCCCGTCGGGCCGGGTCGAGCGCGGGGAGGCCGCGTTCATCGGCGTGTTCCTCTCGGTCGCCTCGGTGCTGGTCCTCTACCTCGTCTCCAACTGGGTCGCGGCCGCGCTCCTCGCCTTCACGATCTTCTTCTACGCCGTCATCTACACGATGTGGCTCAAGCGCTGGACCGCGCAGAACATCGTCATCGGCGGGGCCTCGGGCGCCCTGCCGCCGGTGATCGGCTGGGCGGCGATGACCGGCTCGGTCGAGCTCCTGCCGGTCGTCCTCTTCCTCATCATCTTCCTCTGGACGCCGCCCCATTCCTGGGCGCTCGCCCTCATCCGCTCCGGCGACTACGACCGCGCCGGCGTGCCGATGATGCCGGTCGCCGCCGGGCACAAGAGCACGCGGCGGCAGATGTTCGCCTACTCGGTGCTGCTGGCGCCGCTGCCGGTCGTGCCGACGCTGATCGGCTCGGCCTCGATCTATTACGGCGTCTTCGCCGCCGTGCTCGGCCTCGTCTTCCTCGAGCGCGCGTGGCGCGTGTTCGTGGTCGAGGGCGAGGACTACCGCGAGCGCGAGGCGGCGCGGAGCCTCTTCGCGTACTCGATCCTCTATCTCGCGCTCGTCTTCGGCGCGCTCCTGGTCGACACTCTCCTGGTGCGGCTGGGGATCGTCGGATGAGCGAGGTCGCGGCCGTGAGCGAGAACGGAATCCAGCTCAACGAACAGCAGAAGCGGCGCCAGCGCGCGCGCTCGATCGCCATCGCGCTCATCCTCGCGGCGGTGGCGGTGCTGTTCTACGTCATCACCGTCATCAAGCTCGGCCCGGGCGCGGCCGTCGAGCGGCCGCTCTAGACGATGGCCGAGGATCTCCACGCCCCCTCCGCCGAGGCACGCCGCAAGCGCTCGCAGCTGATCGCCGGCGCGTGCGTGGCGTTCGTCTTCGGCATGGTCGCGCTGGCCTATGCCTCGGTGCCGCTCTATGCTCTCTTCTGCCAGCTGACCGGCTTCGGCGGCACGCCGCAGCGCGCCGAAGGGGCGAGCGACCAGATCATCGACCGGATGATCACCGTGCGCTTCGACGCCAATGTCGCGCCCGGCCTCGGCTGGGACTTCGAGCCCGAGGTCCGGCAGGTGCGGATGCGGATGGGCGAGATCGCGCAGATCGCCTTCCGCGCCGAGAACCTCACCGACGTCCAGACCACCGGCACGGCGACCTTCAACGTCACCCCGCCGCAGGTCGGCGGCTACTTCAACAAGATCAGCTGCTTCTGCTTCAACGAGCAGGTGCTGCAGCCGGGCGAGAGCGCCGAGCTGCCGGTCGTCCTCTTCGTCGACGCGGCGATGGACGACGAATCGAGCCTGAAATACGTCGACACGATCACGCTTTCATACACGTTCTTCCCGCTGCCCAACCGGCCGTTGACCACGGCCGCGGCGACGGGGCTGAACTGAAGTCTGGACTGAAGGAAAAGTTCGGCCGCAAGGCCGGCATGGGAGAGCTGGAGCAGCACTATGGCGATCGCTGACACGCACGGCGCACACGTGCATTCGCAGAAACACCCCTACCACCTCGTCGATCCGAGCCCGTGGCCGTTCGTCGGCGGGCTGTCGGCGCTCGTGCTCGCGCTGGGCTTCATCAGCTTCATGCACGGCTCCTCGGTGTGGTGGATCGTGCCCGGCTTCGTCGGCGTCGCCTACACGATGGCGGTGTGGTGGCGCGACGTCATCAAGGAGGCGCACCAGGGTCACCACACCCCGGTGGTGCAACTCCATCTCCGCTACGGGATGATCCTCTTCATCGCCTCCGAGGTGATGTTCTTCCTGGCCTGGTTCTGGGCCTTCTTCGACGCCTCCCTCGCCCCGGGCGACCCGAACCTCACCGTCGCCCGCTACGAGCACACGGGCGGGGAGTGGCCGCCGGAGGGCATCACGGTCTTCAACCCGTGGCACTTCCCGCTCCTCAACACGCTGATCCTGCTGACCTCGGGCACCACCGTGACCTGGGCGCACCACGCGCTGCAGCACGGCAACCGCCGGGGCCTCATCGCCGGCCTCACCGCCACGGTGCTGCTCGGCATGACCTTCACCGCGGTGCAGGCCTACGAGTACATGCACGCCACGTTCAGCTATGGCGGCAGCATCTTCGGCGCCACCTTCTTCATGGCGACCGGCTTCCACGGCTTCCACGTGCTGGTCGGTACGATCTTCCTGATCGTCTGCCTCTTCCGCGCCATCCGGGGCGACTTCACGCCGAAGCAGCATTTCGGCTTCGAGGCGGCGGCCTGGTACTGGCACTTCGTCGACGTGGTCTGGCTGTTCCTCTTCACCTTCGTTTATGTGTGGGGCAGCTGGGGCGCGCCGATGCACTAGGCATCGCCGGCCCCTTCGGAGGCCGGACGGAAGCGAAATGACCAACGCAAGCACATCGGACCGAGGCTCTCCCGAGAGCCTCGGTCAAACCATTTCAAAGGGCGTCCTCGGGCGCTGTCCGCGCTGCGGCAAGGGCCCGCTCTTCGCCGGCTTCCTCGACAACGCCGGCAGCTGCACCGCGTGCGGCCTCGACTACACCTTCATCGACGCGGGCGACGGGCCGGCGGTGTTCGTCATCCTGCTGGTCGGCATGATCATCGTCGGCGCCGCGGTGATCGTCGAGTTCACCTGGCACCCGCCGATGTGGCTGCACGGGCTGATCTGGGTGCCGCTGGTGCTGGGTCTCAGCCTCGGCCTCCTCCGGCCGCTCAAGGGCATCCTCATCGCGCTGCAGTTCCGCAACAAGGCGCGCGAGGGGCAGATCGACCAGAGGCAGTAGGTGCCGGCCCGCACCGGCCTCCGCAGCCTTCTCGCGCCCGGCATCGCCACGCTGGCCGGCCTCGCGATCCTGATCGGGCTCGGCACTTGGCAGCTGCAGCGCCTCGCCTGGAAGAACGAGCTGATCGCCACGGTCGACGCGCGTCTCGCCGCCGAGCCGATCGCCGCGCCGCCGCCGGCGGCCTGGGCCGGCCTCGATCTCGATGCGCTCGACTACCAGCCGGTCACCGTCACCGGCCGCTTCCTCCACGATCGCGAGGCGCATGTCTTCATCGGCCTCACGCAGCCGCGCGGGCCGCTCGGCGGGCCGGGCTATTTCATCCTCACCCCGCTCGAGACGGCGGACGGCTGGACGGTGATCGTCAATCGCGGCTTCGTCCCGCAGGACCGCAAGGACCCGGCGACGCGCGCCGAGGGGCAGGTCTCGGGCGAGGTCAACGTGACGGGCCTTCTCCGCCGCCCTGAGCTCCGCAATCCGTTCACCCCGGCCGACGAGCCGGACCGCAACATGTGGTTCACGCGCGACCCCGCCGCGATCGCGGCGGCGGTCGTGCCCGGGGCGGAGGCCGCGCCCTACACGATCGACGCGGCCTACGATCCCGCGCAGCCGGGCGGAATCCCGCAGGGCGGCGAGTCGGTGGTGAGCTTCCCCAACAACCACCTCATGTACGCGCTCACCTGGTACGGGCTCGGCCTCGTCCTGGTGGTCGTGTTCATCGCCTTCGCGCGGGGGCGCCTCCGCGGCGCGGACGGCCGCGCGGCCTGAAGGGCACGGGGCGCCGCGGGGCACGCCGGGGAGACCGTTACAATTGTAACTAACCGCGCGACGGGATTTTCAGCACGCAGCGGTAAGAGAGGGCGGTCAACGTACGGGCTCTCTTCCCATGTCCCCTGCCGCATCCAAGGCCGTCCTGATCGCCGATGACGACACGCTCGTCGTCGAGGTCGTCAAGAACAAGCTGAGGCGGCAGGGCTATCGCGTGGCGAGCGCCACCGACGGCATGAGCGCGCTCGCGGCGGTGACCGAGACCCGGCCCGACCTCGTCATCCTCGACGCGATGATGCCGGTCCATGACGGGTACCATGTCCTTCGCGAGATGAAGGCGGACCCGGTCCTCGCGGCCATCCCGGTCCTGATGCTGTCGGCGCGGAAGCTCGAATCCGACCGCTTGACCGCGCTCGCGCTCGGCGCCGACGGCTATCTCCTCAAGCCCTTCAGCGCGGACGAGCTCGCCGTCTGCGTGCGCAGCTTCTTCAGCTGATCCGGGGGCGGCGCCTTTGCTGATCGCGGTGTGGATCGTCTCGATCGGCTTCATGCTGATCTCGCTTAGCGCGATGGCCGTGCTGATCATCGTGCGCGCGGTGACCGCGGCGCGCTCGATGCGTCAAGCCGAGTGGCGGGCGGAGGCCCTCGAGCGCATCTTCAAGATGCTCGCCGAGGACAGCACGGTGCAGCTGCCGGCGCGCACCCCGCGCGGCTACACGCGTCTGCTCACCGGCCTTGCCAGCGATCTCCTGGCGCTGCTTCGCGGCCTCGAGCACGGGCAGCTCGTCGAGATCTTCCAGGCCGCCGGGGTGCGGGAGATCCTCATCGGCGACCTTCGTCACTGGAACGCCCGCCTCGCGCAGGCGGCGGCGGAGAACCTCCGCCACTTCCGGAGTCCGGAGAGCGTGGCGGCGCTTCGCCAGACGCTCACCCACCGGACGCCCGAGGTGCGCCTCGCCGCCGCGCTGTCGCTGGCGGAGATGAAGGAGGCGCCGCCGGTCGAAGAGCTGGTGCGGATCCTCGACATCGGCAGCGCCGAGCAGTCGCGCCTCGCGGTCGAGCTCTTCCGCCGGCTCGCCCATCGCGAATTCGAGACGATCCTTGCCATCGCTGCCGACCGCTCGCGGCCCGCGCTCCTCCGGCTGATGGCGCTCGAGGCGCTCGCCGAGCAGCGCGATCCGCGTCTCGTCGCTGTGACGAGCGCGATCGCGCGAGACGAAACCGGCGACATCGCCTCGCAGGCCGTAAGGTTCCTCGGCGCCCTCGGCGACCGCTCCGTCGCGCCGATCATCTCGGCGGGCCTGCAGAGCGCGGACTGGCGGGTGCGCGTCCAGGCCGCGACCGCGGCGGGGCGGCTCGGTCTCGGCGAGCTCTCGGAGCAGCTGACCGAGCTTCTCGACGACGACGCGTGGTGGGTCCGCCATCGCGCGGGCGAGGCTCTCGGCAGCCTTCGCGAGGGGGGCATCGAGCAGCTCCGCGCGGTCAGCGCAGGCGGCGAGGACCGCTCGCGGCGGGCGGCGAGCCTCGCCCTCGATACGCGCAGCGTGGTGGCGAGGGGCTGAGATGCGCGATTTCCTGGTGACGGCGCTGCATGTGGTTTCGATCGGGGTGATCTTCGTCGGCCTCGTCCAGGTGCTGGTCTATCTGGCCGAGATCATCCTCGCCTCGCGGGCGCTCATAGTACGGCCGCCGCTCGGCGAAAGCTCGATCCTGTGGCGGCGCTACGGCGACCTCACCCCGCCGGTGGCGGTGATCGCGCCCGCCTACAACGAGGAGAAGTCGATCGTGGGCAGCGTCCGGTCGCTGCTCTCGATCCAGTATCCGAGCCTCGAAGTGATCGTGGTCAATGACGGCTCGCGCGATGGCACGCTCGCCAAGCTGATCGAGGCCTTCGGCCTCGAACGGATCGAGCGCTCGTTCGAGCCGGCGATCAAGCACAGGCCGATCCACGGCCTCTACGCTTCGCCGCGCTATCCGCAGCTCCTCGTCATCGACAAGGAGAACGGACGCGGCAAGGCCGACGCGATGAACGCCGGGATCAGCCTCAGCCGCGCCCCGCTGATCTGCGCCATCGACGCCGACTCGCTGATCGAGCCGGACGCGCTGATGCGCGCGGTGCGGCCCTTCGTTGACGACCCGGAACGGACGATCGCGGTCGGCGGCACGATCCGCATCGCCAATGGCTGCAAGATCAGCGGCGGGCGGGTCGCCGAGATCGGGCTGCCGCGGAACGTCCTCGCGCTGACCCAGATCGTGGAGTACCTCCGCGCCTTCCTGCTGGCCCGCCTTGCGTGGAGCCGGATGGAGACGCTGATGATCGTGTCCGGCGCCTTCGGCATCTTCCGGCGCCGGGCGGTGATCGAGGTCGGCGGCTACGACCCCGACACGGTCGGCGAGGATCTCGAGCTGATCACCCGCCTCCACCGCTACAACCGCGAACGGAAGCGCGACTACCGGATCGAGTTCATCCCCGAGCCGGTGTGCTGGACGGAGGCGCCCGAGACCCTGGAGGGCCTCGGCAAGCAGCGGAGCCGCTGGCAGCGCGGGGCGATGGAGACCCTCTTCAAGCACGGCGACATGCTCTTCCGCCGGCGCTACGGGCGGGTCGGCTCGCTCGGCCTCGGCCACATCTTCCTGGTCGACCTGATCGGCCCGCCGGTCGAGGTGCTCGGCTATTTCATCATCCCGCTGGCCTGGGCGTTCGGGATCCTGGCGGTCGACTATCTCCTTGCCTTCCTCGCGCTGATCTTCACCTTTGGGGTCGCGATCAGCGTCGCCTCGCTGGTCCTCGAGGAGATCGAGCTCCGGCGCTTCCCCAAGGCGCGCGACCTCCTCGTCCTTGCCGGCGTCGCCATCCTCGAGAATTTCGGCTACCGGCAGCTCAGCAATTTCTGGCGGGTGCGCGGCATGTACCAGTATTTCCGCGGCGTGAAGGCGTGGGGCGACATGCCGAGGCTCGGCCTCGCGGGCTGAGCGGCCGGCGGCCCCGGCTCAGGCGTGGCCGGCTTGCGTGGAGAGGCGCGAGGGCTCGATGCCGAGGAGGGACAGCGCGCGGTCGTATTTGCCGGGCGCGTAGGGGTCGAAGACGAAATCGGGCGGCGCGGGCAAATGCAGCCAGCCGTTCATCTGGATCTCGCGGTCGAGCTGGCCGGCGTCCCAGCCCGCATAGCCGAGCGCCAGGAGCGCGTTCTGCGGGCCGGTGCCGGCGGCCATCGCCTTCAGGATCTCGAGCGTGGCGGTGAGCGAGACGTTCTCGTCGATGGGGAGCGTCGCGTTGGCGATGAAATAGTCCGAGCTGTGCAGCACGAAGCCGCGCCCGGTCTCGACCGGGCCGCCACGATGGACCTGGAGATTGGAGATCGAGCCGGGCAGGCGGATGGCCGGCCGGTCGGGGATGACGTCGAGTTGAACGAGGAGATCGTGAATGCTGATCTGCGGCGCGATCTGGTTGATCATGATGCCCATCGCGCCGTCGGCGGAATGGGCGCAGACATAGACCACCGAGCGGGCAAAACGCTTGTCTTCCATCCCCGGCATGGCAATGAGCACCTTGCCGTCGAGATATGGCTTTTCGGAACTTGATCGCCTCGCCAGATATGCCATGTCACTAAAGCCTAGCACGCGGAAATGAAAAGGAAAGACCAGCTTGCCGAGGCCTGATTCGCTTTCATTGATCTGGCTCAGCCGCCTGGCGGCGTCGCTTCTGCTTGCGGCGGCCGCCGCGCTCGTCGCGATCGCGCCCGGCCGCGCCGAGACCGGCGAATGGGCGCGCACCGACCACGCGCAGCTGCGGCTCATCTCGGCCGGGCCGAACCCGGACGGGACCATGCAGGCGGCGATCGAGATCGAGCTCGACGACGGCTGGAAGACATACTGGCGGAGCCCGGGCGACGCCGGCCTCATCCCGCTCTTCGACTTCACCGGGTCGAGCAATGTCGTGTCGGTGGCGGTGAGCTATCCGCCGCCCACGCGCTGGGACGACGGCTACGCCATCTCCAATATCTACGAGCGGCGCGTGGTGCTGCCGCTCTCCATCCGGCTCGCCGATCCCGCCGTGCCGACCCGGCTCGAGGTCGCCGCGCAGATCGGGGTGTGCGAGACGATCTGCATCCCCGCCGAATTCCGCGCCAGCGTGAGCGTGCCCACCGGCTTCACCGACGGGCGGGCCGCCCGCACGATCAACGATGCCGTGGCGCTCCTGCCCGGGCCGCCGGTGGCGGGCGCCTTCGAGGTGCGGTCGGTCGACGTGGTCGACGGCACCGAGGACGAGCCGGTCTTCGAGATCGTGCTGACCGTGCCGAACGAGGGCGGGACGGAGATCTTCGTCGAGGGGCCGAGCGACTGGTACGCGAGCTTGCCGGTCGCGATCGAAACGAGCCGCAACCGCGCCACCTACCGGGTCGGCTTCGACCGGCTGGGGTCGCTGGTGGCGATCCCCGACGCCACGCTGACGATCACCGCCCTTTCCGGCGGCCAGGTCATCGAACAGGCGGTGGCGCTGCCCTAGTTTTCCGCCAATCCCATCCCACGCATCATTCGAGAAAGAGACGGACCATGCCCATTCATGTCGGTGACCATCTGCCCAAGGGCGTCTTCAAGGTGAAGACCGAGGACGGAACCCAGGATCTCAGCGCCGAGGACTATTTCGCCGGCCGGACGGTCGTGCTGTTCGGCGTGCCGGGTGCCTTCACGCCGACCTGCCACCGCAACCATCTGCCTGGCTTCATCGAGAACGCCGAGACGATCAAGGCGCGCGGGGCCGATGCCATCGCGGTCGTGGCGGTCAACGACCATCATGTCATGAAGGCGTGGGCCGAGGCTTCGGGCGGGGCCGGCACGATCGACTTCCTCGCCGACGGGTCGGCCAAGTTCGTGAAGGCGATCGGGCTCGACCAGGACCGCACCGAGGAAGGGATGGGGACGCGCGCGGTGCGCTTCTCGATGATCGTGAAGGACGGCGTGGTCAGCGAGCTCAATGTCGAGGACGTGCCGGGCAAGGTGACCAATTCGGGCGCCGCCACGATCATCGAGCAGCTCGGCGAGAAGTAGCGCCCGGACGAAAAGCGGCGGAGCCGAGGCTCCGCCGTCCGTATTCTCAACTCGGGGAACGAATTCGACGCCTACGAGGCGTTCGACCCGATCGCCGCGCCGACACCGGCGCCGATTGCGCCGCCCACGGCCGCGCCGCCGAGCGTGCCGGTGGCGAGCGCACCTGCGCCCGCGCCGATCGCGCCGCCATAGAGGGCGCCCTGCTTCATCGCGGGGGTCCACGCGGTGCACCCCGCGAGACCGACCGCCAACGCCGCTACGACCGCAAATCTCTTCATCATCGTCCTCCAGCCGCTGTGACTTCGATGACCATCAACGAAAAGGGGGCGGCTGGGTGCCGCCCCCTTCGGGAAAAAATATCCGACTAGCCCTGCGGGCAGAGGGCGGTGTAGGGGCGCCCCTGCGCGTCGTAGTAGGTGCAGTACTGTGAGCCGATCGCGGCTCCGACGCCCGCACCGACGGCGCCGCCAATGGCCGCGCCGGCAACCGAGTTCGTGGCCGCCGCACCGATCGCGGCGCCAGCGCCGCCGCCGACCACCGCACCGGTGGTGGTCGGGCTGCAGCCGGCAAGGCCGATAGCGCCAGCTACCAGTAGGAAAGCAGCACGGGTCATTCTGCAAATCTCCGTTGTGTTGGCAAATTTCACCAAGTTCGGGCCTCTAACGCGTATGCCCAAGCTTCGGTTCCTATCACGAGCGGCTTGATCTTGGCAGTGGAAGCTGCGCCAGGAGAAAAAACGTGAACGCGGCCACGACGATGGACGGGCCGGCTGGGGTGTCGAGCCCGTCGGACAGATAGAGGCCGGCGATCACCGCAAGCGCCCCGATCAAAGCCGCCAGAACCGCCATTTTCTCGGGGGTGCGCGCGAAGCGACTCGCCGTCGCGGCGGGAATGATCAGAAGCGAGGTGATGAGGAGGACGCCGACGATCTTCATGGCGAAGGCCACGGTCAGAGCGATCATCAGCATGAAGGCGACCCGCGCGAGATCGGCCGGCATGCCCTCGGCGCGGGCGATGTCCTCGGCGACGGTGGCGGCGAAAAGCGGGCGCCAGAGCGCAACGAGGGCGCCGAGAATCGCGGCGGCGCCGATCCAGATGAGGAGGAGGTCGGTGCGCGAGACGGCTAAAATGTCACCGAAAAGATAGGCCAGGAGGTCAACCCTGACCCAAAAAATCATGCCGATGACGACGAGGCCGATCGACAGCGCGCCATGGGCGAGGATGCCGAGAAGGGCGTCGGAGGGGGCACGGTTGAAGCGCTCGAAGAGGAGAAGGAGCCCGGCGACCGCGAGCGTGACGGCGACGACGCCGATCGTGGTGGAGACCTCGAAGAGGAGCCCGAGCGCGATGCCGAGAAGGGCGGCGTGGGCGATGGTGTCGCCGAAATAGGCCATCCTCCGCCACACCACGAAGCAGCCGAGCGGGCCTGCCGCGGCGGCCACGCCGACCCCGCCGAGAATGGCGCGGAAGAAGAAATCATCGAGCATCGGAGGTCGCGTCCGGCTTCGGCTCGGGGGCGGGGTGATCGTGTCCGGCGTGGTCGCCGCGATCGTGCTGATGATGATCGTGGTTGTGGTCCGGCGGCTCGCCGCCACCGCCGAGGCCGTGGGTGTGGTCGTGGTGGTGCGAATAGAGCGCGAGCTCTCCGCGCGGGCCGAAAAGGCGCTGATAGGCGGCGTCGCGGCTCACCGCCTCGGGGCGGCCGGCGCAGCACACATGCTGGTTGAGGCAGATCACGTGGTCGGTCGCCGCCATCACGACATGGAGGTCGTGGCTGACGAGGAGGATGCCGCAGCGGTAGCGGTCCCTTATCTCTCCGATGAGCCGGTAGAGGTCGGCCTCGCCGGCGAAGTCCACGCCCTGCACCGGCTCGTCGAGGACCAGCCAGTCCGGCTTGTGGAGAAGGGCGCGGGCGAGCGCCACGCGCTGGAACTCGCCGCCCGACAGGCTCTCGACCTGGCGGTCGAAGAGATGGCCGACGCCGGTCTCGGTCAGCCCGGCGCGGATCGCTTCCGCGGTCGCGCGGCGGGTCAGCGTCATGAAGCGCCAGACCGGGAGCGGCAGGGTCGGCTCGAGCGGGAGGCGTTGCGGGACGTAGCCGATCTTGAGGCCGGCCGCGCGAGTCACCGTGCCGGAATCGGGGACGATCAGGCCGAGGAGGACCTTCACCAGCGTCGACTTCCCGCCGCCGTTCGGGCCGATCAGGCTGACGATCTCGCCGCGGTCGACGGTCAGGCTGGCGTCGTCGAGGACGGTTCGGGAGCCGTGGCGGACGCTGACATGCTCGGCGGTGACGAGCGGCTCGGAGGCTGGCGTTTGATTCAAAATCGCTCGGTGTCGGGTTGAATCGGTGGCCGGGGCGGACCCCTTTGTCCCCCGTCCCGCAAAGGTGCACAAGGCGGTATTGTGTTACATTATAACGTACTCTATATTGCGCCGCATCAGAATTCGCGGAGGCCCTTTGGCCCGTTCCTCAGCCCTTCTGCGCCGGCTCGCCCTCGCGTTGCCGGTGCTCGTCCTTTCGCCCCTCGCCGCCAAGGCGGAGGTGCCGCATGTCGTCGCCACCATCGCGCCGGTCCACTCGATCGTCGCCGCGGTGATGGAGGGGGTCGGCGAGCCGACGCTCCTGCTCGGCCCCGGCGACTCGCCGCACACCTATTCGCTTCGTCCCTCGGACGCGGCCTCGCTGCAAGAGGCGGACATCGTCTTCCAGGTCGGGCTCGGCCTCGAATCCTTCCTCAGCCAGACGCTTGCCGTGCTCGCCCGCGACGCGCGGATTGTCAGCATGGCCGAGGTGCCGGGGGTCCATCTCCTGCCGGCCCGGCTGACCGAGTCGGGCAACGTTCCGGCCGCTTTCGGCCGGGACGGCGCATCCTACGATCCCCATCTCTGGCTCGATCCGCGGAACGCGCAGGCGCTGGCGAGCGCCGCCGCGTCGATCCTCGGCGAGCTCGATCCCGAGCACGCCGCCCTCTACGCGGCCAACGCGGCGCGGGAGGGGGAGCGCCTCGCCTCGCTCGACGAGGAGATCTACCAGCTCCTCCAGCCGGTCGAGGACCGGCCGTTCCTGACCCTCCACGACGCCTTCCTCTATCTCGAGCGGCGCTACGCGCTGAACGGGCTGGGGGCCCTCACGATCGGGCCGGACCGGCAGACCAGCGTCGACGGAGTCCAGTATCTCCGCCTTCTCATCCGGGCGAGCGGGTCGGTGTGCATCTTCGCCGAGCCGCAGTTCGAGCCGCGGATCATCTCGGTGGTCGCCGAGGGCCTGCCGGTGCGGATGGGGGTCCTCGACCCGATCGAAAGCGGGGCCGATCCCGGGCCCGATTTCTACGCCGAGATGATGCGGGCGAACGCCGAAGCGCTCCTCGCCTGCCTCGCCTGAGGCTTCGCCCGGCGCTCATCCCGCGCCAAAAACGCGGCTAAGGTTAACGTCGCCGGACGGTAAACGGCCGCCCGAATCACGCCACAGAGTTGCCGTCGCCGGCTCTTGCCAGGCTGACGTTTACCGGCTCGCAAGCCGTTGATTCTCCTTCGTTTCAGGGATCGGTCCACAGCCGGCGAAGTTCGCGGCGGCGCTCGATTGCCCGGGCCGGTCCGACCGGCATAATCGCCCCCAACACAATCCGAACAGCTTGAGCTTGTCCCTCGCGGGCGGCGGTGCGGTCGGCCTCGGCCGCACGCCTTGCGGCGTGGCCAATCTCTCTATTTGATAGGATTGCGTTAAGACCGCATTGACCATGGAGAAGGGGTCGGCATTGAGCGAGTCGATGGAGCGCCACGGCAACGCTTTGGGCAATGTCCGCAGCCTGACCGACGCGCTGCGCAAGGTGCGTCTGGCGGAGACCGAGCGGACCGACGTCGTGGTCGAGCTCCGCGAGGCGGAGCGGGCGCGCCTCGACATGCTGGCCGACGAGCTGCGCGGCGTCTTCTCCGAGATCCCCGCCGAGAACGACCAGTTCATCTTCCAGGTGGTGCCCGGCAACCAGCCGCGGCTCTGGATCGACATGACCTCGTTCGCGGTGCTGGGGCGCGACCGGCGCACCTACCGCTTCCTCAAGGACACGCGGCTCGGCCGCACGGTGATCCTCGAGTCGCCGAACCTCGACGACATGGCGGACTGCATCACCAACTACGTCGCCGAGCGGATCATCGAGCGCGAGCGGGCGATCGAGGCCGACTGGCTGGTCAAGCGCATCGACAAGGACGGCGAGACGCCGTGGAAGGACAAGGCGCCGGTGCCCGAGCTGCCGAAGGCGGCGGGCGCGAGCGGGCAGAGCATCGGCTGGGTGGCCTCCGCCTTCCTCCTCGGCCTCCTGCTCGGCATCGTCGGGCTGCTCGCCTATGCCTGGGTACGGGTGCCGGTCGGCTGATCAGCCGACGAGCTGGCGCTCGCCGATGAACCCGATGGGTTTCCCGACCTCGGTGTAGCCGAACGATCTCATGTGGCAGGTGTACGAACCGGGTCCGCCGGCGATCTCGTAGAGATTGAAGGCGGCGGCCGGGTAACGCTTGCCGCCGGGCGCGTTCGAGGCCGAGGGGACGCCGACCACCGGTACCGGGCCGCTGGGGCCGGGGATGTGATCCACGTTCGCCCGGTGCATGTGGCCGTGGAGGATCAGCTCGCAGCCGGCGCGGGCGACCGCGTTGCGAAGCCGGCCGGCGCCGACGAGGCGCTGGTGCCAGTGCGCGAGGCTCGCGCCCGGCGGGTGGTGGATCAGAAGCACGCGGAAGAGGCCCTCGCGGCCGAGCTGCGAGAGGGCGGCCTGGATCGCCACGATCTGCCGGTCGCTGATATGGCCCGTGGCCATGCCGGGCAGACTGGCGCGGGCGGTCGAGGCGCCGACGATGCCGAGCGGGCCGCGCCGGCGGATCGAGGGGAACATGAGCGGCGAGGCGGGGCCATCGCCGGCGAGATAGGGCGCCCAGAGGCGCTTGTGGCGCGCGAGCGCGCCCGGAACGTAGGCGTCGTGGTTGCCGGGGACGAGGGTGACATGGTGCGGGTCGCCGAGGGAATCGAGCCAGGCGCGGGCCAGCGCCCCCTCCTCGGGGAGGGCGATGTTGACGAGGTCGCCGGTCACCGCGATGTGGTCGGGCCGCGCGGCGTGGATGGCGGCGACGAGGTCGACGAGGATCTTCGGCTGCAGCGTCTTCGCGCGGCGCCGCTGCCAGTTCAAATAGCCGACGATGCGCTTGGACAGGAGCTGCCGGAAGCGCGGCTCGGGCAGGGGACCGAGATGGGGGTCGGAGAGGTGGGCGAGGGTGAACATAGGGGCGCCCGATAAGCCGCCACGCCCGCTCCCTTGGCAAGCGGGAGAGGCGCGCAGCCAGCATGGAGTCACGGGGAACTCACCCCGAGTTGACCCGTTAGCCTGACGAGAATTCTCGTTGAGGAGAGGCTTACATGAGGAACGCATTGTTCTACGCGGGCGCGGCGATCGCTCTGGCGTGCGCGCCGGCCCTGGCGCAGGCTCCGGCGGCCGGGGATGCTCCCGGGGCCGCGGTTGGTGGCGGCGTTGCGGCCGAGAACCCGTTCACCGTGGCCAACATCGATCCGGCGAACCCGTTCGGCACGGTCGATGTCACGATGGCCGGCGCCAATGCGGAGAGCATGCAGGCCTGGGCGGCGTCGCTCGACGCCGAGCTCAAGACCGAGATCACGCAGCGCTGCGACGTGATCTCGGCCAATTCCTCGACCTTCCCGGCCGACGCGGTCGGCTTCTGCACCACCTGGACCACCGTCCAGGCGAACGAGACGGCCACGCCGGCCGTGCCGGGCGCCAGCCCTCTGCCGGCCCCGATGTAATCAGGCCGTCGCATGGATGAGCGAGGAGACCGCCTGCCAGCGGTCTCCTTTTTCGTTCGGGCACGAGCCCGGGCGGCGCTGGACCCGCGGAAACCCTCATGCTATCGGGCAGCGCCATGACGAAGCGTCCAAACCTCCTGCGACGACGAGCGCGACGGGTGACCAGCGGTCACGCCTCGAACGCCGCGTCGTCGCACGCCCTCAGCTGAGCGGCGTGCCGGCGTCGGATCGTCCGACAGCCACGGTTGGAATTCTGGACATGCAGCTTTCGCCCTTCACGGTCGTCGCCGAACGCGACGAGGACAAGCCGATCATCGAGGACCTCCACGAGGCCGCCTTCGGGCCAGGGCAGTACGCGCGCACCGCGTTCCGCCTCCGCGAGGGCGTGCCGCACGATCCTGAGCTTTCGCTGGTGGCGCTCGCCGGCAACGAGCTGATCGGCTCGGTGCGGCTGACGCCGATCTTCATCGGCGGCCGGCCGGCGCTCCTCCTCGGACCGCTCGCGGTGTGGCCGCAGCATGCCGGGCGGGGCGCCGGCAAGCTCCTGGTGCGGACCTCGCTCGAGCTGGCGCGCCGCGCCGGGCATGGCGTCGTGATCCTGGTCGGCGACGAGCCCTATTACGGGCCGTTCGGATTCGTGCGCCTCCGGCCGGGATCGGTGCAGCTGCCAGGCCCGGTCGACCCCTACCGCCTGCTCGCCGCCGAGCTGCAGCCGGGCGCGCTCGTGGGGCTCAGCGGGATGGTGACGAAGGCTTTTCCGGCTGCGTAGCCCGGGGAAATCGGCACCTGGCATCGGGCATCCGGCATCGGGCATCCGGATGCCTGTTGCCGGATGCGGATTGCCTCGGCAGGTCAGCGGCCTTCGCGGTACCAGGTGGCGGCGAGCGCGCCGAGCAGGATGGCGAGGCCGAGGAAGCCGGCGAAGAGCGGCAGGCGGTCGACGCCGAGGAGAACGCTCGCCTCGGTCATGCGGACGCCGATCCAGTCGCCGCCGGCGAAGCTCGATCCGGAGCGGACCGGGAGGATGCGCGGCAGGTCGAGCCGGCGGTCCTGGTCGGCCATGCGTGCGATCCGGCCGCCCGACTCCTCGACCAGCGGCTGGAGGAGGTTGGGCGTGGAGCGCGCGTCGAGGAACTCGCGCGGGTTGGGCGGGCCGAGATGGGCGAAGGCGAGATGGTCGCCGTCCTCCACGCGCCAGAGGCCGATCTCCTCGGCCGGCACGATGGTGCGCCAGAGGCCGGGCTCGCTCTCCTGCAGCACGACCTCGTAGCCCTCGCCGGTCGGCGGGATCACGGTGATCGGGCCGACCGTCTCTTCCATCGTCTGGCGCTCGATGACGATCTCGCTGCCGCGGGCGGTGGCGCGGAGGGCCTCTTCCTCGAGGTCGGGCTCCTTCATCAGCCAGTGCGAGAGCCGGCGGAGGAGGTCGACATTGGGGCCGCCGCCTTCGTAGCCGCGCGCCCACAGCCAGACCTGGTCGGAGAGGAGGAGGGCGACGCGTCCCTCGCCCTCGCGGCTCAGCACGAGGAGCGGCCGCTCGTCGGGGCCTTCCATGACGATGTCGCCGCGCGGCGGCTCGACCTCGACCATGCGGAACCAGCGGCTCCACTCGGGCGGCTCGGCATCGAAGCCGGGCAGGCCGCGGGTCACCGGGTGACGGAGGCCGCGCTCGCTGATTTCGGGATAGAACGGTTCCTCGAAAACGTCGCCGGTCGGGTCGGCGGGGAGCACGAAGCTGAGCGGGGTCGAGGAGAGGCCGGAGAAATCGGCGTAGTCGGGGCCGCCGGCGACCAGCAGCGCGCCGCCTCCCTCGACGTAGCGGGCGATGTTGTCGAAGTAGAGCAGCGGAAGGATGCCGCGCCGGTTGTAGCGGTCGAAGATGATGAGGTCGAACTCGGCGATCTTCTCCTGGAAGAGCTCGCGGGTCGGGAAGGCGATCAGCGAAAGCTCGTCGATGGGCGTGCCGTCCTGCTTCTCGGGCGGGCGCAGGATGGTGAAGTGGACGAGGTCGACCGCCGCGTCCGACTTGAGAAGATCGCGCCAGGTGCGCTCGCCGGGATGCGGCTCGCCGGAGACGAGGAGGACGCGGAGATTCTCGCGGACGCCGGTCATCTGCACGACGGCGCGATTGTTGAGGTCGGTCAGCTCGTCGGTGAGGACCTCGGACTCGAATTCGAGGATGTTCTGCCCGCCATGCGGCATGTCGAAATTGAGGGTCGCCTCCGTGCCGGCGGTGACGATCTCGTCGGCGAGCGGGACGCCGTCGGCGGTGACGGTGACGCGCAGCTGGGCGGGCGGGCCGGTCGCCCCGTCGTCGAGCACGCGATAGGTGATGGTCTGCTGCTCGCCGACGATGCCGAAGCGCGGAGCGCTGTCGATCACGATGCGGCGGTCGCGCTCGCCGTCGCGGCCGGTGAGAAGGACGTGGAGCGGGGCGCCGCCCATGAAGCCGGCGCCCTCGGTCGGAACGTCGTGGACCTGGCCGTCGGTGAGCATGAGGACCGCGCCGAGGCGGTCGGGCGGGACGTCGGCGAGGCTGTCCTGCAGGGCGCCGAAGAGCTCGGTGCCGTCGGTGGTGATCCCGCGAGCGAGCGAGGCGGCGTCGATCTCGCGGAGCTCGATCCCGTCGAACTCGGCGAAGCGGCGGGCGAGCTCGACGCGCGCCTCCTCGGTCATCACGTCGCGGCCGTCGAGGGCCTGGCTGGGGCTCTTGTCGACGACCATCGCGACGACCGTCGGCAGGCCCTCGCGCTCCTCGCGCTGGACGATCGGGTTCATGAGCGCCAGCACGAGCGCGGCGAGCGCGGCGGTGCGCAGCCAGCTGCCGCGCACGCGGCGGAGGAGGCCGAAAAGGATGAGAAGGAGGCCGATGCCGGCGAGGCCGGCGATCAGCCAGAGCGGCAGGACGGGCGAGAAGGCGACGCTCCAGCCCATCTACTGGCCGAGCCTTTCGAGGATCGCGGGGATGTGGACCTGGTCGGCCTTGTAGTTGCCGGTGAGCGCGTACATCAGGATGTTGATGCCGCTGCGGAAGGCCATCTCGCGATAGAACGAGTCGACCGGCACGGTCGGGTAGAGGAACTGGCCGCGATCGTCGACCGCCCAGGCGGCGGCGAGGTCGGCGCCGGTGATCATGATGCTGGTCACCCCGTCGCCGGGGCGCACCGGGCGGCCGGAGTTGGGGTCGACCGGCGCGGTCGCCTCGACCCAGAGGGGGCTGCCCGAGTAGCGGCCGGTGAACTCGTTGAGGATGTAGAAGGTCTTGGTCAGCACGTGGTCGGCCGGCACCGGCTCGAGCGGCGGGATGTCGAGGCTGGCGAGCATCGCCTGCAGGCGCTCGGCCGAGGGCGTGCCGCTGAAGGAGTTGTTGCCGATCGAGCGCTCGAGCTGGTCGCGCGTGTCGAAGAGGATCGTCCCGCCTTCCTTCATGAAGGCGTCGACGCGGGCCATGGTCGCGGCCGAGGGCAGGGGCGCGGCGGGGTCGATCGGCCAGTAGATGATCGGGAAGAAGGAGAGGTCGTCGGTCTCGATGTTGACCCCGATCGGCCCTTCGGGCTCGAAGGCGGTGCGGCCGGCGACGACCTGGGCGAGGCCCGACATGCCGGCCTCGCTGGTGCGGTCGAGGACGGCGTTGCCGGTGATCACGTAGGCGAGGAAGGAGCCGTTGGCGGCCTTCAGCGCGAACTCGTCCGCGGCCGGATCGGGCGCGGCGGGCAGCGATGCGTCGGGCGCCGGCTGGGCCGAGGCCTCGCGCGGGGAGAGCGCGGCCGCGGGCACGAGCAGGAGGAAGGCGAGAGCGGCCGTGATCGCGCGCCGGCGGCGGCTGAAGACGCCGGCGAGCCACAGCACCGCGATGGCGTCGAGGAGCAGGAGGAGGAGCGCGATGGCGAGGAGCGGCGGGGCGAGATCCTCTGGCGCCTCGGTCGGGTAGGCGCGCAAGGCGCCGGCGCCGAGCGGGCCGGGGTCGAAGGCGGGCAACGTGGCGTCCTCGCCGAGGAGGTTTACCGCGCGGAAGCCCTCCTCCGAGCCGTAGAGGCCGGGGGGACGGGAGGGGGTCGCGGGCGCTTCGGGCGCGTTGGCGGGGATCGGCTCGGCGTCGGAATTGGCGCCGGTGAAGCGCCCGAAGCCGTCGAGCATCCGGTAGGGCGGGAGAAGCGCGGCCGAGCCCTCGCCGTCATCGGTGGTGACGCGGACCGAATTCGAGAAGGCGACGACGCGGCGCAGCATCTCTACGAACGTGCCGGAGAGCGGAAGGTTCGACCAGGCCGGGTCGGCGGTGACGTGGAAGAGGATGAGCCAGCCCTCGCCGCGCTGGGCGGCGGTGACGAGCGGCGTGCCGTCGGCCAGATACGCCCAGGTGCGGTCGGCGAGGTCGGCGTCGGGCTCGGCCAGCACCTGGCGCTGGACGACCACGTCGTCGGGAACGGGCAGGCCGCGGAAGGGGCTCGCCTCGGAGAAGCCGCCGAGAAGCTGCGGGGTTTCCCAGGAGAGGCTGCCGCCGAGCACGCGGTCGCCCTCGCGGAGGATCACCGGCGCGAGGGCCTGGGGCGTCGCTGCGAGGCGCGGGCCGGCGAAGCGGAGGAGCGTGCCGCCATCCTCCATCCAGGCGACGACCGCCTCCTCGACCTCGGGGGTGAGGGTGCCGACATCGGCCATGGCGATGACCGAGGAGCCGGCGTCGATCAGCTCGGGGAGGGCGACGGCGAGATTGGCGTCGCGCGACTCGCGGATGTCGGCGAAAGGCTCGACGGCGCGGCTGATGTAATAGAGCGGCGAGAGAAGCGGCTGGGCGGTGTCGGCGGAGGCGCCCGAGAGGAGGCCGATGCGGCGGCGCTTGAAGCGGTCGTCGAGGAGTTGGACCGCGCCGGCGGTCTCCTCTCCCGCGATCTCGAGCCGCGCGATGTCGTTGCGGAGTTCGGTGGGCAGCGTGATCTCGGCGTCGGCGGTCGGCGACTGGCCGATGCCGAAATCGTAGGTCGCCTCGCCGATCAGGCGGCCCTGGATGTCGAGCGCGCGGACGAGACCCGCCGAGCTCGGCGCTCCGGCCTGGCGGACGATCGTGGCGACGAGGGAGTCGGCGGTGGCACCCGGCGGGGTCATGCCGATGAGGTCGGTGCGGCCGTTCTGGTAGATGAGCACCGGGGCGGGCGCGTTGGCGCTGAGGAAGGCCGCGAAAGCGTCGGCGTCCGGTCCGCCGAGGCCGTCGGAGAGCCAGACCACGCCGCCGAAGGAGGAGATCTCCACGATCTCGGCGAGGGCGGCGGCGAGCGCCTCGCGCTGGGCGGGGACCGGCTGCGGGGCGATCGCCTCGAGGCGGCGAAGGGCGGAGTCGGCGTCGGTCGGGGCGAGCGGCTGGCCGGTGCCCTCGGCGGTGGCGACGAGCGAGACGGGGCGCTCGGCGCGGGCGGCGATGCCGAGGATGCGGCGCGCGGTCTCGACCTCCGAGTCCCACTGCCGCGCGGAGGCCCAGCCATTGTCGAGGACGAGGAGGAGCGGACCGTCGCCAGGCGCCTCCTCGGCGATCGGGCGAAGGATCGGGCCGGCGAGCGCGATGATGACCAGCGCGGCGAGGAGGAGGCGGAGGAGGGTCAGCCACCACGGACTCTTGGCCGGGGTCTCCTCCTTGCGCGCGATCTCGAGCAGCAGGCGGAGCGGCGGGAAGGCCTCGACGCGCGGGCGCGGCGGGGTGAGGCGCAGCAGCCACCAGATGGCGGGCAGGAGGATCAGCGCGCCGAGGACGGCGGGCGCTGCAAAAGCGAGCGGTAGGCCCATCATGCGGCGCGCCCTCCGAAGCGGTCGCCGCGGTCGCTGAGGCGGGCGTGAAGGGCAAGGAGCGGGCGCGTCGCCGGCTGGTCGGTGCGGTGGATGAGGAAGGTCCAGTCGAGCCGGCGGGCGTAGAGGTTTATGCGCGCGCGGAGGTCGGCGAGGCGCTTCTGGTAGTCCTCGCGATACTGCTCGGCGCGGCCGAGGATGTGGCGCTGGCCGGTCTCGGGGTCGCGGAACTCGGTGCGGCCGGCATAGGGGAAGGTCTCCTCGACGGGGTCGAGGACCTGCACCAGATGCGCGCGCACGCCGGCGGCGGCGACCTTCGACAGCGAGGCCTCGAGCTCGTCGACCGAGTCGAGGAAGTCGCCGATCAGGATGAGGTCGGAGAAGCGGCGGAGGCCGACCGTCTCGATCGGCGGCTTGACGGGGCCGAGATGGGCGAGCGCGGTCGCGATCCGCTCGGCCGCGTTCCGCGCAAGGATCGGCGGCGTGGTGCCGAGCAATCCGACACGCTCGCCGCCGCGGGCGAAGATGTCGGCGAGGCTGAGGAGGAGGACGATGGTGCGGTCGCGCTTGCTCGCGGTGGCGAGGCGCGAGCGGAAAGCCATCGAGGGGGAGATGTCGGCCCACATCCAGATCGTGTGGGCGGCCTCCCATTCCTTCTCGCGGATATAGACGTGCTCGTCGCGCGCCGAGCGGCGCCAGTCGATGCCGGTCGCGGCCTCGCCGGGGACGAAGGTGCGGAACTGCCAGAAGGTCTCTCCCGGACCGCTCCGCCGCCGGCCGTGCCAGCCGGTGAGGAT
Source organism: Bauldia sp. (assembly GCA_020853895.1). GTDB lineage: Bacteria > Pseudomonadota > Alphaproteobacteria > Rhizobiales > Kaistiaceae > JADYYB01. The sequence goes on along the minus strand of JADYYB010000047.1, from coordinate 10,371 downwards.
GGTCGAGGAGATGCGCTGCGCCTGGACCATGAGGTCGGGAAGCGCGCTCGCCAGCTCCTTGGAGTCGGAGAGGATCTGCCGCGCGGCGTAGGGAGCCGTGCTGGCTTCGTAGGTCATCGGGTCAGCCGATCTTCCGCTTCAGCTCGGCGATCACGGTGCGCACGGTGAGGTCCTCGGCGCGGGCGGAGAAGGAGAGCGCCATGCGGTGCTGGAGGACCGGCTCGGCGAGCGCCAGCACGTCGTCGACCGACGGCGCGTATCGCCCGTCGAGAAGGGCGCGGGCGCGGGTGGCGAGCATCAGCGCCTGGCTGGCGCGCGGGCCGGGGCCCCAGGCGATCGCCGCGGCGAGGCGCTTGTCGGGGGTTTCGTTCGGGCGCGCCGAGCGGACGAGGGCGAGGATCGCCTCGACCACCGACTCGCCGACCGGGAGGCGGCGGACGAGGCGCTGGATGCCGCGCAGCTCTTCCGCCGAGAGGACGCTGGTCGCCTCGGACTCGGCCGCGCCGGTCGTCTCGAAGAGCATCCGGCGCTCGGCGGCGAGGTCGGGATAGTGGACGTCGATCTGCAGCAGGAAGCGGTCGAGCTGGGCTTCGGGCAGCGGGTAGGTGCCTTCCTGCTCGATCGGGTTCTGCGTGGCGAGCACATGGAAGGGCTGCGGCAGGTCGTGGCGCTGGCCGGCGACCGTGACGTGGTGCTCCTGCATGGCCTGAAGGAGCGCGGACTGCGTGCGCGGGCTGGCGCGGTTGATCTCGTCGGCCATCAGCAGCTGGCCGAAGACCGGGCCGCGCACGAACCGGAAGCTGCGCACGCCCTCGGCCGACTGGTCGAGGACCTCGGAGCCGAGGATGTCGGACGGCATGAGGTCCGGCGTGAACTGGATGCGCCGCGTGACGAGGCCGAGCACCATGCCGAGCGTCTCGACCAGTTTCGTCTTGGCGAGGCCGGGAACGCCGACCAGGAGGCCATGGCCGCCGGAGAGAAGGGTGATCAGCGCCTGGTCGATCACCGTCTCCTGGCCGAAGATGACCTTGCCGATGGCCGAGCGGGCCTCGGCGATGCGGGTCACCGCGCGGTCGGTCTCGGCGACGATGGCATTGGCTTCCGACTGCGAGAAAGGCTGGGTTACCGCGCTCATGCTGATCCTATGGTCCGCTCGGGCGGATTTGCTCCGCCGTCTTACCGTCGCCCGCTGCGATGATGGCACGCCCGGCAAACGGGCGTAAGCGGCATTTTCGCCGCCGAGATTTGCGTTTCCCAGGTGGAACCGCGGCGCTTCCGTGGCAGGAAGCAAGCTTTGGCCGGGGTTGTCGAAGGCCGCGGAAGCGGGGAATGTCGGTATGGGTAGCCAACGCGGCGAACTGGGGACAAATTCGGCCGCCGGCTTCACATCAGCGTGATGGATCGGCGGCGGGGTCGAAGGGATAGCGGGTGACGGTCAGCGAAGGAAAGGAAGCGCCGGGCGGTCCCACGCGAATCGGGGCGTCCGCCGACTCGTTCTTCCGCCTCGCGGCCGAGCGGCTGTCGCGCCTGCCGGTGGCGGGCGGGCTCGCCTTCGGCGACCATCACCTCAACCCCGATCTCGCGCCGGCGCCGGGCACGCGGTTCCGCGAGGCGGCGGTGCTCATCCCGGTGATCGACCGGGAGACGCCGGGCGTCCTCTTCACCGAGCGGACCGCGCATCTCCCCACCCATGCCGGACAGATCGCCTTTCCCGGCGGCAAGGTCGACCCGACCGACGCCGACGCAGTCGCCGCGGCGCTCCGCGAGGCGGAGGAGGAGATCGGGCTGGGCAGCGCCTTCGTCGAGCCGGTCGGGTATCTGACGCCCTACCTTACCGGCACGGGCTACCGGATCACGCCGATCCTCGGGCGCGTCAGGCCGGGCTACGCGCTTACGCCGAACCCCGCGGAAGTGGCGGCGGTGTTCGAGGTGCCCCTCGACTTCCTGATGGCGCCGGGCAATTACCGCCGCGCGAGCCGGGTGTGGAACGGGATCGAACGCTATTTCTATGAGATAGATTTCGGAGATCGTTATATCTGGGGTGCTACGGCCGGAATCGTGCGTTCCCTGTACCAACGGGTCTTCATCGATGGCGAGGCTCCTCGCTTATAATCTCGCCTTCTTCCTCCTGCCCTTCGTCGTCTACGGCGTCTATATCGTCCTGACGCGGCGGAGCCTCGGCACGAGCGACGACTGGTCGCTCAAGGTATTCGGCTGGCTGCTCCTGGCCGGCGCCGCGGTGATGCTGGTCGGGCTCTTCCTCGTCACCACCTTCGGCGGCGCCTCGCCCAATCTCGACTATCACCCGGCGACCCTCCGCGACGGGCAGATCGTGCCCGGCGGGTTCGAGTGACCGCCGAGCCACGCGCGCCCTCGCTGAAGGGGGCCGCCTGGCTGGAAGCGCCGGCGGCGCAGACCGTGCTCCGCCTCCTCGCCTCGGAGGGCGAGGAGGCGCGCGTGGTCGGCGGCGCGGTGCGCGACGCGCTGGCCGGGCTGCCGGTCCGCGAGATCGACATCGCCACGACCGCGACGCCGGAGCGGGTCGAGCAGCGGGCGGTGCGGGCCGGCATCAAGGTCGTGCCGACCGGCGCCGAGCACGGCACGCTGACGCTGGTCACCGGCGGGCAGAGCTTCGAGGTGACCACGCTCCGCGAGGACGTGGAGACCGACGGGCGGCACGCCGTCGTCCGCTACGGGCGCGACTGGCGGGCCGACGCGGCGCGGCGCGACTTCACCATCAACGCGCTCAGCGTCGACGCGGACGGGATCGTCCACGATCCGCTCGGCGGCCTCGCCGACGTCCTCGAGCGGCGCGTCCGCTTCGTCGGCCCGGCCGACCTCCGCATCGCGGAGGATCGCCTTCGGCTCCTCCGCTTCTTCCGCTTCTTCGCCCAGTTCGCCGAAGGGGCGCCCGACGCCGAGGGGCTCGCGGCGAGCGCCCGCGCGCGCACCGGGCTCCGCGACCTCTCGGCCGAGCGCATCGCGCAGGAGATGCGGAAGCTCGTGGTCGCGCCGCGGGCGGCGGAGACCGCGGTGCTGATGCAGGACCATGGCGTGCTGCCGGTGATCACGGGGAGCATCGCCGACCTCGCCGGCTTCGCGCGGCTCTGCCGGCTCGAAGCGGAGTGGGGCGCGGCGCCGACCGTCGCGCTGCGGCTGGCCGCCCTGACCTGCCGCGTGCGCGAGGATGCCGAGCGGATCGCCGGCCGTCTCCGGCTCGCCAATGCCGAGCGGGAGAGGATGGTCGAGGTGCTCGACGCGGTGTGCGAGATCCTGCCGGGGATGGATGAGCGCGCAGGCCGCGCGGCGCTCTACCGGATGGGGCCGAGCCTCTATCGCGACGCGGTGCTGCTGCGCGCGGCGCGCGCGAAACGAGGCGATGCGCCGACCGACTGGCGGGGCCTCTGGTCCCTGCCGGAGCGGTGGCGCGCGCAGCGTTTTCCGCTCAGCGGCGGCGACGTCCTCGGCTTTGGCGTGCGGCCGGGGCCGGATGTCGGCGCGCTGCTGCGCGAGGTCGAGGCGTGGTGGATCGCCGAGGATTTCGCGCCCGACCGTCATGCGCTGGTCAAGCGCCTGCAGCAAATGGCGGCCCAGCAACAATAGGAGACGAGCGGATGGAACGCGTGAGCGGAATCGGCGGGGTGTTCTTCAGGTCCAAGGACCCGGCCGCGCTCCTCAAATGGTACGAGGACAATCTCGGAATCGCGCCGGCGCCGACGGAATACGGCGGGCGGCCGTGGCGGCAGGAGGCGGGCACGACGGTGTTCGCGCCCTTCGCGATGGACACGAGCTATTTCGGCCGGCCGGAGCAGCAGTGGATGATCAATTTCCGGGTCCGCGATCTCGACGCGATGATCGCGCAATTGCGGGCCGCCGGGATCGAGGTGACGCCGGACCCGGAGACCTATCCGAACGGCCGCTTCGCTCGCCTCTACGACCCCGAGGGCAACCCGATCGAGCTCTGGGAGCCCGCCGGCGTCGACCTTGAGCGGTAAGCAGGCGGACACTCTCTCCCCCATCTTAACCTCCCCCTTGCGGGGAGGTCGAAATCGCGCAGCGATTTCGGGAGGGGGTGAGCCGGACGATCTCGGCCGGAAACGAAGAAACGCGGGCTCCGCCCGCTACCCCCTCCCGAAGATGCTCCGCCCCCGATCAGGTCGGGGGCTCCGCACCTTCGACCTCCCCGCAAGGGGGAGGTTAAGGTCTCCGATGGGTGAGGGAGACTACGGCCACTTCGCCACGGGCGGGAGGGACGACAGGATCGAGTCGATGTTGCCGCCGGTTCTTAGGCCGAAGACCGTGCCGCGGTCGTAGAGGAGGTTGAACTCGGCATAGCGGCCGCGGCGGATCAACTGCTCCTCGCGGTCGGCCTCGGTCCAGGGCGTGCCGAAATTGCGGCGGACGAGCTTCGGGTAGATGTCGAGGAAGGCGAGGCCGACGTCCCGCACGAAGGCGAAGTCGGGCTCGAAGGCGCCGCTCGACATGTTGTCGAAGAAGATGCCGCCGATGCCGCGCATCTCCTTGCGGTGCTTGAGGTGGAAATAGTCGTCGCACCATTTCTTGTAGTGGTCGTAGTCGGCGACCGGATGCGCCTCGCAGGCCGCGCGCATCGCGGCGTGGAAGGCGACCGTGTCGGGATCCTCCTGGGTGCGCCGCCGGTCGAGGACCGGCGTGAGGTCGGCGCCGCCGCCGAACCAGCGCTTGCTGGTCACCACCATGCGCGTGTTCATGTGCACGGCCGGCACGTTGGGGTTCTGCATGTGGGCGATGAGCGAGACCCCGCTCGCCCAGAAGCGCGGGTCCTCGCTGGCGCCGGGCATCTCCTTGCGGAACTCGGGCGCGAACTCGCCGTGCACCGCCGAGACGTGGACGCCGACCTTCTCGAAGACGCGGCCATGCATCATCGCCATCGTGCCGCCGCCGCCATCGGCGCCGGTGTGGTCCGTGCGCTTCCACGGGGTGCGGACGAAGCGGCCGGGCGGAAGGTCGCTGAACGGCATGCCGGCGGGAAGGTCGTCCTCGATCGCCTCGAAAGCGGCGGTGATCTGGTCGCGGAGCTTGGCGAACCACGAGGAGGCGCGGGCTTTCTGGCTTTCGAGGTCGTCTTGAAGGGTCGTCATTCTTTCAGCGTTTCCAATCAGCAGGCCGGCGCCTTGAGGCAGATCAACGGCCTTGCCAGGGGAGGGGCGGAGGCGTAGTCAGACCGGTCCGGTTGGCACCTTCGATGCGGCCGATAACCCCCTCGACAATCGGCCGGCCGGCAAATCGCCGTCCCGCCTTCTTTGGCTTGGCGATGCTCAACTGGTTCGAACGCCTGATCGACCCTTTTGCCGAAGCCCCAGTGGAACAGCCACCGGCGGGCCTGTGGGCGTTCTTCCGCTATTTCCTCGCCCCGGTGAAGGGGCTCCTTGTCGCGGTGCTGGTCAGCGCGCTGGTGGTCTCGATCGTCGAGATGGCGCTGCTCGTCTTCCTCGGCGACATCGTCGACCGCGCGGCGCGCTCCGCGCCCGAGACCTTCATCGCCGACAACTGGCTGATCCTCACGCTGATGTCGGTCGTGATCCTGGTCATCCGCCCGGTGGCGAGCCTCATCAACTCCGGCCTCACCCGGCTCACGATGATCCCGGGGCTGACCAATATCGTGCGCTGGCGGACCTATCGCTACGTGCTGCGGCAGAGCCTCTCGTTCTTCACCAACGATTTCGCCGGGCGCATCGCGCAGAAGATCCAGCAGACCGGGCAGGCGCTCCGCGAGACGGTCTTCGGGGTGATCGAGGGCCTGTGGACGCTGCTCATCTACATGGTCGGCACGATCTGGCTCTTCGCCGATCTCAGCCCCTGGCTGATCCTGCCGATCCTGGTCTGGTCGGTCGCCTACGGGCTGACCACGTGGTGGCTGGTGCCGCCGGTCCGCGAGCGCTCGCAGGCGCTGGCGGAGGCCAACTCGGCGATGTCGGGGCGCGTGGTCGACAGCTACACCAACATCCAGTCGGTGAAGCTCTTCGCCCATCCCGAGCGCGAGGACGCCTTCGTACTCGAATCCTTCCGCCGGACCTTCGCGGCGGCGATCCAGCTCAACCGCACCATCACCGTGATGACGCTGAGCCTCACGCTCCTCAACGGGTTCCTGATCTTCGCGGTTGGCGCGCTCAGCGTCTGGCTGTGGACCACGGGCGAGATCACGCTCGGCGGCATCGCGCTCGCCAACGCGCTGGTCCTCCGCCTCAACCAGATGTCGGGCTGGATCATGCGCACCATTACCGGCCTCTTCGAGAGCGTCGGCACGGTGCAGAACGGCATCCAGACGATCAGCCGGCCGCGGACGGTCGTCGATCTGCCCGACGCCAAGCCGCTGGTCGTCGGCAAGGCCGAGATCCGCTTCGAGAACATCAGCTTCAACTACGGGAAGGCCGGCGAGCCGGTCATCGATGGCCTCTCACTGGTCATCAAGCCGGGCGAAAAGGTCGGCCTCGTCGGCCGCTCGGGCGCGGGCAAGTCGACGCTGGCGAACCTCCTTCTCCGCTTCTACGACCTCGACAGCGGGAGAATCCTGATCGACGGGCAGGACATCGCCGCGGTCACGCAGGAGAGCCTCCGGGCGGCGATCGGCGTGGTGACCCAGGACACCTCGCTGCTCCACCGCTCGGTGCGCGACAACATCCGCTACGGGCGGCCGGAGTCGACCGAGGAGGAGATCGTCTCCGCCGCCGAACGGGCGCAGGCGCACGACTTCATCGTCGGGCTCAAGGACTTCAACGGCCGCACCGGCTACGACGCCCATGTCGGCGAGCGCGGGATCAAGCTCTCGGGCGGGCAGCGGCAGCGCGTCGCGATCGCCCGGCTCCTCCTCAAGAACGCGCCGATCCTGATGCTCGACGAGGCGACCAGCGCTCTCGACTCGGAGGTCGAGGCGGCGATCCAGGAGCAGCTCTACAGCCTCATGGAGGGCAAGACGGTCATCGCCATCGCCCACCGGTTGTCGACCATCGCCATCCTCGACCGCCTGGTGATCATGGACGAGGGGAAGATCATCGGGAGCGGGACGCACGAGGAGCTGCTCCGGCAGGGCGGGGTCTACGCGGCGCTGTGGCACCGGCAGTCGGGCGGATTCCTCGGATTGGAGCCGTCCGCAAGCGAAAACGAGGGGGCGCGACCAGTTGCCCTCGCCGGGTAGCGGACCGGCTTTTCTGAGGGCGGGCTTCTAGACAAGCCCGGAAACCGCTGTCACAAATTTGAAAAAACGGCGGGAGCATCGCTTCACGCCGAGGGGAGAGGCGTCTTAAAGCGAGGGAGAGATTTGGCCGAGAGCGACACCGCGGACCCGTCGCGTAGAGATTTTCTCTATATCGCAACGGGTGCCGTAGGGGCCGTCGGCGTCACCGCCGTGGCTTGGCCTTTCATTGCCCAGATGAATCCGGACGCGGCGGCGCTCGCGCTCGCCACGACCGAGGTCGACGTTTCGTCGATCGCGCCGGGCATGTCGATCACCGTCAAATGGCGCGGCAAGCCGGTCTTCATCCGCAACCGCACGCCGGCGGAGATCGAGGCCGCCAAGGCGGTGCCGCTGTCGGACCTCAGGGACAGGACGGCGCGGAACGCCAACCTTCCCGACGACGCCACGGCCGACGATGCGAATCGCGGCGTGGCCGGCAACGAGGCGCTGATCATCATGATCGGCGTGTGCACGCATCTCGGCTGCGTGCCGCTCGGGCAGCAGGGCGATTACGGCGGGTGGTTCTGTCCTTGCCACGGCTCGCACTACGATACCGCCGGCCGTATCCGTCAGGGACCGGCGCCTGAAAATCTGCAGATTCCACCGGTCGCCTTCGTCTCCGACTCCGTCGTCAGGATCGGCTGATGATCAAGCCGCTCTACAAGTACGAGCCGAAGAACGGCTTCACGCGCTGGCTGGACGCCCGCCTGCCGGTGCTGACCCTGATCCACGGCTCGTTCGTGGTCTTCCCGACGCCGAGGAACCTCAACTACTGGTACAGTTTCGGCGCCATCCTCACGGTCATGCTGGCCTCACAGATCGTGACCGGCATCGTGTTGGCGATGCACTACATCCCGCACACCAGCCTCGCCTTCGCGTCCGTCGAGGACATCATGCGGAACGTGAATTTCGGCTGGCTCCTGCGCTATCTCCACGCCAACGGCGCCTCGTTCTTCTTCATCGCGGTCTACATCCATATGTTCCGCGGCCTCTATTACGGCTCGTACAAGGAGCCGCGCGAGGTGCTCTGGATCCTCGGGGTGCTCCTCTACGTGCTGATGGTGGCGACGGCCTTCTTCGGCTACGTGCTGCCGTGGGGCCAGATGTCGTTCTGGGCGGCGACGGTCATCACCAATCTCTTCGGCGCAATTCCGCTGATCGGCGAGTCGATCACCACCTGGCTCCTCGGCGGCTTCTCGGTCGACAGCCCGACGCTCAACCGCTTCTACTCGCTGCACTACCTCCTGCCGTTCATGATCGCCGGCGTGGTGGTGCTGCATATCTGGGCGCTGCACGTGCCGGGCAACGGCAACCCGGTCGGCATCCAAGTGCGCGTGCCGCAGGACACGGTGCCCTTCCACCCGTACTATACGGTGAAGGACGGGCTCGCGATCGTCGTGTTCCTGTTCGTCTTGGCGGTGGTGGTCTTCTATCAGCCGAATGCGCTCAGCCATCCGGACAACTACATCCCGGCCGACCCGCTGAAGACGCCGGCCCACATCGTCCCGGAGTGGTATCTCCTGCCGTTCTACGCGATCCTCCGCGCGGTGCCCTCCAAGCTCGGGGGCGTGCTCGCGCTGGGGGCGGCGATCTTCGTCCTCTTCCTGGTGCCGTGGCTCGACACCTCGCGCGTCCGCTCGGCGACCTACCGGCCGATCTACCGCCAGTTCTTCTGGATCTTCGTGATCACCTGCGTGGGCCTCACCTGGCTCGGCTCGCAGCCGCCCGAGGGCGGCTACGTGATCGCGGGGCGCATCCTGACGATCTACTACTTCCTGCACTTCCTGGTCGTCCTGCCGGTGGTCGGGCTCGTCGAGAAACCCAAGCCGCTGCCCGCCAGCATCAACGATCCGGTGCTGCCGCCGGGCGAGTCCGTGCGACAGGCGGCGGAGTGAGCGCGATGGCCACGCACATCCTCACCAGAGCGGCGCGGTTCGGTGCCGTCATCGCCCTCGCTCTCTTCGGCCTCTCGGCCAGCGCGCCGGCGCAGGAGGAACTGCAGGAGGAGCAAGCGCACGAGGCGCTGCACTTCCCGATCGAGGCGCCGGAACGGCGCTCGTGGAGCTTTGACGGCTTCTTCGGGAAGTTCGATCCGGCGCAGCTCCGCCGCGGGCTGCAGGTCTATCGCGACGTCTGCCAGAACTGCCACGCGCTCAGCATGGTGCCGTTCCGGACGCTGGCCGACGAGGGCGGGCCGCAGTTCACGCCCGAGCAGGCGGCGGAGATCGCGGGCGCCTACACGGTGACCGACGGACCGGACGACCAGGGGCTGATGTTCACCCGGCAGGCGCGGCTCTCCGACCATTTCCCGTCGATCTTCGCCAATCCGCAGGCGGCGGCGTTCGCCAATAACGGCGCCTATCCGCCCGACCTCTCGCTGATGGCCAAGGCCCGCTCGGTGCCCTCGGGCTTCCCGTGGTTCATCTTCGACGCGCTCCGCTTCTACCAGGAGGGCGGGCCCGATTACATTGCGGGCTTCCTCACCGGCTACCGCGATCCGCCGCCCGGCGAGGAACCGCCGCCGGGCACCTACTACAACGTCCACTTCGGCGCCGATGACGAGACCGCGATGCCGCCGCAGCTCTTTGACGGAATCGTCCGTTACACTGACGGCGCGCCGCAGACGGTCGAGCAATATGCCGAGGACGTGGCAGCGTTCCTGATGTGGACGGCGGAGCCGCATCTCGTCGCGCGGAAGCGCCTCGGCTTCCAGGTGCTGATCTTCCTCGCCGCGTTCATCGGCCTCATGTACGCGACCAAGCGCCGGGTCTGGGCGCCGGTGCATTGAGCCGCCGCTTCTCCGTGACCTGAACCTCCCCCTTGAGGGGAGGTCCAAACCGCGAAGCGGTTTGGGGTGGGGGTAGTTCGGACCATTCCGGTGTCGCCGTGCAACGTTGATGGGGTGGAGGACGCGGGCTGCGCCCGCTAGCCCCCACCCGAAGCTGTTCGGCCGAAGGCCTCACACCTTCGACCTCCCCTCAAGGGCAGGGCAATCGCATATGGCGGAAGGGACGGGCCCGCTGCCCTTTTTCCCCTCCCCCTTGTGGGGAGGGGTCAGGGGTGGGGGCCGAGCGGCAAGCGAGGCTTGGTCAAGAATCCCGCGCTGATGCTCGCAACTCCCATGGGATTTTAGTGCCTCGCTTGCCGCGAGGCCCCCT
>JADYYB010000046.1 GCA_020853895.1 Bauldia sp. | reverse complement strand
TTCGGGTCCCACGCTACCAGCGGGGCCCCCGGTTCGGCGGCAAACGCGCTCGAAGTGACAAGCGCAGCCGCGGAGCCGAGGAGAAGCGTCTTCAACTTCATTTCCTGACCTCCAAAGGTGTCCGGGGCAGGCTGGTTCTTCCGAAGCTGAAGGGCACGATACTCTTGCCCCCCAAAGCGACCGCGAAAGTCTGTCCCATTCCCCGCCGGTGTAAAACTGACGCGACTGAACCCCACCCCCGGGGTATCGAGAAGCGTTGCTCCGGCTGTAGAAGGACCGGTGCCGAACATCACGATATCCGGCGTACGCTAACAGGCAACGAACTTCGCGCCGGGACGCGGCTCAGGCGAGGCTTTTCCCCAGGGCTGTTGCAGATTTCACACGAGAGTGACGGCTTTTTCGGCCCATCCGCAGCCGGAGATGATTCAAATCGGGACGCGCAACCCACGCGGGCGGGTCCCGGGCCGGCGCGCATGGGGCGAATCATGCCCACCGATTCCCGACACGCCGCGGCCTCAGGGCGTGTACAGGAGAGGTTATTGGCTTGATCGGACCCCGGGGCCTGTCTATCTCCGGGCGCTAGGAGAGGTGGCCGAGTGGTCGAAGGCGCTCGCCTGCTAAGCGAGTATACGGCCTTAAAGCTGTATCGTGGGTTCGAATCCCATCCTCTCCGCCATTTCGACGTGACCCGACGCCCGGTCAGAGCCACCACGCCCCGGCATCGTGCTGCTGCAGGCCGCGCAGCATCTGGCTGAGGCCCGCGCCATCGAGGTCGAACTCCACCGACAGGCGAAGCCCGACCGGCCCGGCATTCCCGCCCCCCTCGAAAGGCGCAGCGAAGCGGTCGAGGACGGCATCGAGCCGTTCGCCGAGCGTCGGTAGCTTGCGGAAGGCCAGGGTGTCGGCGTTCCCGCCCGCCAAAGCGGGGTCGAGGAGACCATGCGCCCCCTCGGGCATGGCGAAATCCGGCGTGAGGGCGGCGACCGCGTCCGAGAACTGGATGCCCTCGATGCCGACCAGCCGGTCGGTGCCCTGCGGGGAGCCGCTGCGAAGGTCGCGGACGGTGAACGAGCCGTCGAGGTTCTTGACCACCGAGAACTGGCTCTTGGCGCCCGAGAAATGGGCGATGTCGGTCCCGGCCCCACCGTCGAGGGTATCGTTGCCCGCCCCGCCGGAAAGGATGTCGTTGCCCTCGCGGCCGAGCAGCGTGTCCGCGCCGCCATTGCCGAGGAGGGTGTTGGCGAGGCTGTTGCCGCGCAGCGTGTCGTTGAAGCTGCTGCCGACCAGGGCCTCGATATTGACGAAGGTCTCGCCGGCGGCGTCCCCGGTGCTGCCGGTCTTGGCGGTCAGATCCGCGATCACGCCCGCGGTGGCGGTCTCGAAGCTCACCGCGTCCTCGCCGGGGCCGCCGTCGAAGACATCCCTCCCCGGCCCGCCGATGAGGATGTCGTCCCCGTTGCCGCCGAGCAGGGTGTCGTTGCCGCCCTTGCCGTCGAGGACGTCGTCGCCGTCCCCGCCGGCGAGCACGTTGACCGCGGCGTTGCCGACCAGGCGGTCGGCGTAGATGCCGCCGGTCAGGTTCTCGATGCTGTTGAAGACATCGCCCTTGGCATCGCCGGTATTGTTGGCAGCGTTGGTGAGGTCGGCCGTCACGCTGTTGGCGGCCGAGGCATAGCTGGCGGTGTCGGTGCCGCCGGCGCCGAGCAGCTGGTCGGCCCCCGCCCCGCCCTCGAGCACGTTGTTGGAGGCGTTGCCGCCGAGCGTGTCGTTGAAGGCGCTGCCGATGAGGTTCTCGACCGCGCTGTAGGTATCGCCCTTGGCCTCGCCGGTGTTGCGCGAGGGCGTGGCGAGGTCGGCGATGACGCCCGCGGTCGCCGAACGGTAGCGCGCGGTGTCGGTTCCGGCGCCGCCGATCAGCTGGTCGGCGCCGAGGCCGCCCTCGAGGATGTCGTTGCCGTCGCCGCCGTCGAGGAGGTCGTTGCCGCCCTTGCCGAGGAGCGTGTCGTTGCCGCCCTTGCCGTAGAGCTTGTCAGCGCCCCCGCCCCCTTCGAGCGTGTCGTTCCCGGTTCCGCCGTTGAGCGTGCGCGGCAGGTTGAGGTTGACGTCGAGGCCCACCGAGAGACCGGTAGTGAGCTCGACATAGGAGTAGGTCCGGTCGGCGAAGACGAAGGATTCGGCGCCGGCTACCACGTCGACGCCGTCGGGCGAGCCGGGCCGGTTGTCGGTGATGCGGAGCGAAGTGTCGAGGTTGAGGGCCACGCCGTATTGCGAGCGCGATCCCGAGAACACCACCGCATCGCCGAGGCCGGCGCCGGCGTCGATCGTGTCGTTCCCGCCGCCCCCGGTGATCCGGTCGTTGCCGCCATTGCCCCTGATGACGTTGGCCAGCACGTTGCCGGTGATGGTGTCGTTGCCGCTGCCGCCGTTGGCGTTCTCGATCAGCGAGCGGGCGTCGCCGTTGTAGAGGAAGGCGTTGGCGATGTTGCCGGCGGCGAGCTTGGAGCCGTTGGCGTTGAGCCTTGCGAGCTGCGCGGTCGAGGTGGTCGACCACGCGCCGGGCTGGAGGTCGACGACGAGGTTGGTGCCGTAGTTCGAGAAATCGTAGGTGTCGACGCCGCCGCCGTCCCACACGGTGAGGAGGATGCGGTTGGCGCCGGGCGCGCCCTGGCCGACCCCGTTGATGCTCATCGCGCCGGTGGTCGGGCTCCAGGAATAGACCGTGTTGCCGCTGTTCGTGCTGTAGTTGGCGCCGTACATCCGCTGCAGCGCCGCGATGTCGTAGGTCATCGGCGACTGGGCGTAGCCCCAGGTCTCGTTGACGTAGCCGCTGCTGGTCGGCGCGCCGACATGGGAGCGGTAGCTCATGACCGTGTATTCCATCGAGTCGCGGTCGCCCGGCATGGCGCCGAACTGGCCGTAGACCTCGTGGGCGTGCTTGAGGCCGAGGGCGTGACCGACCTCGTGGTACATGGTGAAATTGGCGTAGTTGCCGCGCGCCGGGCTCTCGAAGAGATTCCGCGAGTTGTTGAGCCAGACGTCGCCCCCTTCGGCCCGCGTGGAGGGGAAATAGGCCCAGCCGGTGCCGGTGAAATCGGTCTCGGCGAAGCGGAGGTCGCCGTGCGTGGTCGCGCTCTCGGTGACCTGCGTGAACTTGACGTTGGCGACCGCGGAATAGGACGCCAGGACCGAGCGGATGGCCGCCTGCTGGGCCGGGGTCATCGCCTCGAAGGCCATTCCGGGCTCGCCCGAGCCGTAGGCCGCGCCGTAGAATGAGGCGCTCGTCGGGAAGCTGTAGGTGAGATTGGTGACGCTCCACCTCACCCCGGTGAGGATGCCGTCGACATAGCTGTTCCCGGTCTTCGCAATCGTGCTGGTCGCGGGCATCGCCCTCTCCTCGCGCAGGCCGGCGGCGCCAGGAAGGAAAGCGATCCCAGCCCGCCCGCGTCCACAACCGGGCTGGCGGCGTTACGAGGTTGCTAAACTCGCCTTCGCGTTTCGACGGAGGTGAGCCCGGAGCGGCGCCGCGGCCCGGTCCCACCGATCCGCGCTCGCGGACAGAATTCCTTCTATTCCAATGCCTTATCCGGAAGTCCGCGAGCTTTGCTCGCGGCCGGTCAAATGGCGGAGCGCGGCGCTGTCGCCCCGTTCACGGTCGTGCGACGGCGCGCCTCTGTTGCGTCCGTCGCCGGTTTCACGGTCCGCGCATTGACTCGTTCCCGGAGATAACTTTGCCTTGGCGGCGGCGATCATCCGTCGTCTTTGTCTAGGGGGATTTTTCCGATGCGAACATTGATTGCGTTCTGCGCGCTCGCGGCGAGCGTGACGGCCGCCCAGGCGTGCCCGGACTACAGCATCGAGTCCACGTTCGGGGAGCTCGCGCTGGACGCCGGCTTCCTGCCCGATCCCTTGATCCGCGTGGTCGAGGCCGGCGGCGACGTCGATCTCGGCGCCTGCTCGGGCATTCCGAGCCTCGGCTGGGTCACCGACGGGCCCGATCTCGAGTTCACCTATGAGGGCTCATCGGGGGGCGCCCTGACCATCACCGCGATCTCGCTCACCGGCACCGACCTCATCCTCCTGGTCAACGACCCGACCGGGGATTGGCATACCGACGATGACGGCGGTTTCGCCCACAGCCCCGCGGTCAGCATCGGCAACGCGCCCGACGGGGTCTACGACGTCTGGGTCGGCACCTATACCGAGGGGAAGGACGGCGCCCCCGTCCTCCTGATGTTCACCGAGCGCGACTAGCCGCCCGCCCCGCTTCGCGCGCCATCGAACGGCGGGCCCCGGCCCGCTGTTCCTTCTTCCGCATGCCAGCGGTCGGACGGACGGCCTTCGCCTGGCGCCGCGGGAACCGGTGCTTCTCTCGCGGACTTGTGTTTGGTGTGCGCCTGCGAAAGGATTACCGCATTGGTGCGCCGAGAACGGAAGGCCTGACCGAAAGGGTGTGGCGTTTCCGCTGGTTCCCCTTTCGCCGCAGCGAGGTCCTCCCGTGACCGAGGCCTACCTCAACCGCATTGCGACGGCGGTGCCGCCGTTCGACGTGCACGACGAGTTCGTCGCCTTCTACCGCGGCCAGTTCGCGGACGACAAACACAACGCCCGGCTTTTCGAGCAGATGGCCGGCCGGGTCGCCATCGAGCACCGCTATTCGTGCTTCAACCGCTCGCCCGACCCGTCGGCCGCCTCGCTCGATTCGAGCTATTTCTACATCCAGGGCGACTTCCCCGGCACCGCCAAGCGGATGCGCGCCTTCGAGGAGCACGCCCCGCCGCTCGCCGCCGCCGCGGTCGACAAGCTCCTCGACCCGAGCGAGCGCGAGGGGATCACGCATCTGGTGGTCGCCTGCTGCACCGGCTTCTTCGCGCCCGGGCTCGACTTCGAGATCATCGAGCGCTGCGGCCTCCGCCCCTCGGTCGAGCGGACGCTGATCGGCTTCATGGGCTGCCACGCGGCGATCAACGCGCTGAAGGTCGCCCGGCACATCGTCCGCTCCGAGCCCGAGGCGAAGGTCCTGGTGGTGGCGATCGAGCTCTCCACGCTGCACTTCCAGGAGACGCACTCGCTCGAGGAGATCCTGCCCTTCCTCCTCTTCGCCGACGGCTGCGCGGCGGGGCTCGTCACCGCCGAGTCCGTCGGCGCCGAGCTCGTCGACTTCCACAGCGTGGTGGTGCCCGAGGCGCGCGAGCTCATCCAGTGGCACATCCGCGACGCCGGCTTCGACATGGTGCTCTCCCCGCAGGTGCCGGGCGCGGTGCGCCGCGCGATCCGCCCGCATGCCTCCGAGATCCTCCGCAACCGCTCGGCCGAGTCGATCGACCTCTGGGCGGTACATCCCGGCGGCCCCGCCGTGCTCGAAGCGGTGGAGCGCGCCTTCGGCCTCCCGCCGGCGGCGCTCGAGACCTCGCGGGACGTGCTGCGCGACTACGGCAACATGTCCTCGGCCACCGTCCTCTTCGTCCTCGCCGCGCTCCTTGCCAAGGCGGACGTGCGCGGCGATGGCTGCGCGATGTCCTTCGGACCGGGCATGACCGCCGAGACGATGCTCTTCCGCGCGGTCGCCTGAGGCCGCCCGTGAGCCCGAGCGCGCGACGGGTCGAGCCGGAAATCCTCGACGCGCTCGCGCCCGACGACCCGCGGGCGATCCGCTCGCGGAACGAGCTCCGCCGCATCAACCGGATCATGGCCCAGGCCGGCGTGATGGCGCGCGCCCTCGCCCGCGCCGCGCCGCCGGGCGGGGTGCGCTCGATCCTCGATCTCGGCTCGGGCGACGGCACGTTCATGCTGGCGGCGGCGCGGTCGCTGTCGAGACGCTGGGCGGGCGTCTCGGTGACGCTCCTCGACCGTCAGACGAGCGCCTCCGCAGCCACGCTCGCCGCTTTCGCGAGCCTCGGCTGGCGGGCGCGAAGCGTGCAGGCCGACGCGGTCGCGTTCCTGCGAAGCGGCGAGCGATTCGGCGCCGCCACCGCGAACCTCTTCCTCCACCATTTCGACGATCCGGCCCTCGCTTCTCTCCTCGCCGCCATCTCCGGCGCGGCCGACCTCCTGGTCGCGTGCGAGCCGCGGCGGGCGGCCTTGCCGCTCGCCGCGAGCCGGCTCGTCTGGGTGTTCGGCAGCGGGCCGGTGACGCGGCACGACGCGGCGGCGAGCGTGCGCGCCGGCTTCACCGGCGATGAGCTGTCGCGCCTTTGGCCCAAGGCGCCCGGCTGGCGCTGCGAGGAGGGACGCGCGGCGCTCTTCACGCACCGCTTCGTCGCCCGGCGCGAAGAAGCGCGGCCGTGACCTACGACGCGGTCATCATCGGCGGCGGACCGGCCGGCGGGACCGTGGCGATCCTGCTGGCGCGCGCCGGATGGCGGGTCGCGCTGGTCGAGAAGACGCCGTTCCCGCGCCGGAAAGTGTGCGGGGAGTTCGTGTCGGCGACCTCGCTCGCGCTCCTCGACGCGCTCGGCGTCGGCGCCGCGTTCCGCTCGCTCGCCGGCCCCGAGGTGCGCGAGGTCGGCCTCTTCGCCGGCCAGTCGACGCTCGCGGCGCCCATGCCGCGCGGCCAAGGCGTCACCGCCGAGGGCGGGCGCGCCGTCGGCCGCCACCACCTCGATCTCCTCCTCCTCGAGGCGGCACGCGAGGCCGGCGCCGTGATCCACCAGCCGTGGTCGGCCGTCGCGGTGGAGCGGCGCGAGCGGGAGAGCATCGTCACGCTCGCCGCGAAGGATGCGCGCGAGGAGCTGCACGCCCGCATCGTCATCGCCGCGCATGGATCGTGGGAGCCGGCCGCGTTCCTGATGGACGAGCGGCCCGCGCATCGCGGCGCCGACCTGCTCGCCTTCAAGGCGCGCTTCTTCGGGAGCCGCCTCACGCCCGGGCTGATGCCGCTCCTCGCCTTCCCCGGCGGCTATGGCGGCATGGTGCACACTGATGGCGGGGCGACCTCGCTCTCCTGCTGTATCCGCCGCGACACGCTGCAGCGCGCGCGGGCGGAGAGCCCCGGCCTCTCCGCCGCCGAAGCCGTGCTCGCCCACATCGTCGAGCACACCGCCGGCGTCCGCGAGGCGCTTGCCGGCGCAAGCCTCGACGGCCATTGGCTGGCGGCGGGGCCGATCCGGCCCGGCATCCGTCCGCGCTTCGCCGGCGGGGTCTTCCGCGTCGGCAATCTCGCCGGCGAGGCGCACCCGATCATCGCCGAGGGGATCAGCATGGCGATGCAGTCGTCATGGCTGCTCGCCAACGCGCTGACGCGTGAGGCCTTCGATCCGGGGCGGGTCGAGGCGGCCGCGCGGCGGTATTCGGGCGACTGGCGCCGCTCCTTCGCGACCCGCATCCGCGCCGCCGCGCTCTTCGCCGCGGTGGCCGCGCGCCGCCATGCGCCGGCCGCCATCGTGCCGGTGGCGAGGCGCCTCCCCGGCCTCATCACGCTCGGCGCGGACCTCAGCGGCAAGACGCGCCAGATCGTCCGCTAGGAACGGCGAAGGCGCCGCGATCGCTCGCGGCGCCCTCGAATTTTGTTCCGCGCGCCTAGCGCGCGACGCAGAGCGCCACGGTCTGGGCGCGCGTCGTGCAACTCGCCGACTGCATGTTGCCGTCGATGATGCCCGGCGTCGCCGCGCCCCCGCCGGCCGGCACGCAGAGCGCGCTCACCACCATCTCGCCATCCGCGCAGCGGGCGACCCCGCTCGTCACCACCGCGCGGACGGCCGAGCTCGAGGCCGCGCCATCGGCTCCGGCAGGACCCGCCGCGCCGGCCGCGCCCGCCTCCCCGGCGGGACCGACCGCGCCGGCCGGGCCGACCGCGCCGACCGGTCCCGGAGGGCCAGCTGGACCCGGAGGGCCAGCTGGACCCGGAGGACCGGCGGGGCCCGCGGGACCCGCAGGCCCGATCGCCCCGACGGCGCCGGGCGCGCCGCGCTCACCGGCCGGGCCGGGAGGTCCGGGCGGACCCGCAGGCCCGGCGGGCCCGACCTCGCCGGCCGGACCCGGAGCCCCGACCGGACCCGCCGCGCCTACGGCGCCTGCCGCGCCAACCGCGCCACGCTCGCCGGGCGGTCCCGGCGGACCGGCGGGGCCGGTCGGACCGGCCGGTCCGGCGAGCCCCGCGGGGCCGACTTCGCCACGAATGCCGCGCTCGCCGGCCGGGCCCGGAGGCCCCGGCGGACCGGCCGGTCCCTGTTGGCCTTGGCAGGCTGCAAGCACCAGGACGGATGCCAGAGCTGCGTATCTCAGAAGCTTCATGGACTGTGCCCTTTGCAGTCTCGACAGTGGTGGGGGAATTCGGAGTGGCCTTCACCCGAGTCGTATAGGGCCGTCAAGCTTTCGGCCAGCCTCTGGACGTGCCCGACAGGCGTTTGTCGCGACACACTATAAGATGCCTCTACCGCGGGAGGGTGACAGCCATCGAGCACCCCCACCGCACGTTGAGGAATGGAGGAGGAGACACGCATGGCCGGCCCCGCCCTGACCGCCATCCTTGCCGCTTTCGTGGTGGCGCAGGCCGACGCGCCGGCGCCTCCGGCCCCCGTGGCCGTGCCGATCACGTCCGAGCCGACCACGCGGTTCGGCGAAGCCTGCCTCCTTGCCGCCAGGCGCACGCTCTCGGGCCGTTACGAGTTCAGGCTCTCGGGCGTCGAGGACCGCACCACCGTCGGGGAGCGCGAGACGTGGATCGACTACCAGGCGGTGCGCATCGACAGCGGCACGGTCCACGAGGAGAGCTTCGGCTGCCTTTTCGTCACCATCGACAGCCCGGACAGCATCGTCCTCGAGGCGGCCGGCAACAACCGCAGCGTGCTCGGGGCGGGCGCCCTCGAGGTCCTCAACCAGGAGCTCGCGGCGGCCGGCTTCCAGCCGCCGGCGCGGTGATCGCGGCTAAAGGCTAAGTCCAAGCTGGCGTGACGAAAATGGCACTTTCCCCGGTCACAGTCGGGGTGCGGTGCTGTGCCCCTTGTGCCCTCCCCGACACGGAGTAATCTTTCCTATCGGGGGTTGCAGCTTGAACGCTGCAATATGAGATAGCGGGGGCCTTCTTTGGCAACGAAACTGGTGTGGCTTTTGTTCATCCTCCCGGCCAACATCGACGAGCATGTCGTCAAGGTGCCGGGATCCTTCGCAACGCAGCAGGCCTGCGTGCAGTTCGCGGAGCTCCTCTTCACCCAGCGCCCTTACAAGTGCACCGAGAGCCAGGTGGCACAGGGCCCGGTGATGGCCGGCTGAGCCCAAGGCTCAGGTCGAGGTTCCAGCGATTCGTCTCCGGCGGCCGGACGACCCGGCCGCCTGAATGGAATCGTTCTTTCTTCCGCAGCGAGGTCTAGGCCGGGTTCGGTTTGGGGGACCGCGGAGAGCGGCCGCGCGAATTTTCCGCAGGATCCGACCGGAACACTCCACGGCGCCGGGTGTTCATCCCTCGCTGGCGGGCTCAGAAAGCTCGAAAGGTCAGATTCGATGAAGCATGTCCTCCTCTCGGCAGTCGCAGCTCTCGCCCTCGGTGTCGGCCCGGCCCTCGCGCAGGCGCCGCTCGATCCGCTCGGCGGGCTGGGTGCTCCGGGCGCCGCAATACCGGCTCCGGGCGCCGACGCTGCGGCCGAGGTGACGCCCGACGTCGTGATTGCTGCGGCGAACGGCATCGACGCTGAGATCACCGAGCTCGGTGCCCTCTCGGCCGGCGCGACGGTCCGCGTCGTGCCGCTCGACTCCCTGGTCAGCGGCGCTGCCGGCGCCGACGTGACCGCGGCGCTGACCGCGTCCGAAGCGAAGCGCGACGCGCTTCGCGCCGCCCTTCAGGGCAATGCGCAGATCATGACCGAGCTGCAGGCTCAGTCGGTCTCGCTCGACAACGTTGTCGCCGTCGATGTCGGCGCCAATGGCGAGGTTCTGATCTTCACGCAGGCCTGAGCCGAACACCCACGAGACGATCGGAAGGCCCCGAGTCCGGACTCGGGGCCTTTCTTTCTTTATCGTCCCCTTCGCCGACCTCTCACAATTCTGACACATCGCCCGCTTCCCAAGCGGCAGCCGTATCGCTATAGGGGCGCCGGGGAGAGAGTCTGTCTGCGCAGGCGAGCGGTTACGCTCGTGCCTCATGCGTGGGTCCAAAAAAGCAATCCCATAACGGAGTGGCCAGTGTCCGATCCAACGATCGCCGTCATCATGATCGGCATACTGATCGTGTGTATTTTCCTTGGGTTTCCGATCGCCTTCACGCTCATGGCGCTGGCGATCGGCTTTGGCTACTACGCCTATTTCGAGCCGGCCCGAATGGACCATCTGTTCGACAACCGGATCTTCGACCTCTTCGTGAATCAGACCTACACGGTGATGTCGAACGACGTGCTGACCGCCGTCCCGCTCTTCCTCTTCATGGGGTACATCGTCGAGCGCGCCAACATCGTCGACCGGCTGTTCAAATCGATCTTCATCGCCGCGCGATCGATCCCGGGATCGCTGGCGGTCGCCGCGCTCCTCACCTGTACCCTCTTCGCGACCGCGACCGGCATCGTCGGCGCGGTCGTCACGTTGATGGGCCTCCTCGCGCTGCCGCCGATGCTCAAGGCGCGCTACAACGTCTCCTACGCGACGGGCGTCATCGCCGCCGGCGGAACGCTCGGCATTCTCATCCCGCCCTCGATCCTGCTCATCCTCTACGCGGCCACCGCCAGCGTGTCGGCGGTGCGCATGTACGCGGCCGCGCTCCTCCCGGGCTTCATGCTCGCGGGCATGTATCTCGTCTACGTGATCACCCGCGCGGTCATCAATCCGAACCTCGCGCCGAAGCCGAGCGACGAAGACCTCGGCGACATGGGCAAGGCGACGTTCGGCGAGATGGTGTGGATGCTCCTCACCTCCTTCTTCCCGCTGGCCCTTCTCATCCTCGCCGTGCTCGGCGCGATCCTCGCGGGTCTCGCCACGCCGTCGGAGGCCGCCGCGGTCGGCGCGATGGGCGGCATCGTGCTCGCCGCCGCCTACCGGTCGCTGACCTGGGACCGCCTCCGCGAGTCGGTCTATCTGACCGTCCGCACCTCCGCGATGGTGTGCTGGCTCTTCGTCGGCTCGAACTCGTTCGCCTCGGTGTTCGCCTATCTCGGCGGCCAGGAGGTGGTGACCAATTTCGTCACCGGGCTCGAGCTCTCGCCGATCATGTTCATGATCGTCGCCCAGATCATCATCTTCCTGCTCGGCTGGCCGCTCGAGTGGACCGAGATCATCGTCATCTTCATGCCGATCTTCCTGCCGCTCCTGCCGCATTTCGGCATCGACCCGGTGTTCTTCGGCATCATCGTGGCGCTCAACCTGCAGACCGCGTTCCTGTCGCCGCCGATGGCCATGCCCGCCTTCTACATCAAGGGCATCGCGCCGCCGCACGTCCAGATCACCCAGATCTTCCGCGGGATGCTGCCCTATATGGCCATCGTCATCCTCTCGATGGTGATCATCTATCTCTTCCCCCAGATCGCCTTCTGGCTGCCGAACACGCTCTACGGCCCGGCCAGCGGCGCGCGCATGTAGAAGCGCCGCCGCTCGCGAGACTCCTGAACGGCCGGCTCATCGAGCCGGCCGTTTCATTTTGCGACGCCAGCTTCGCTTTCGCTCTTTGCCGACTTTGGCTATGGAGATCGTCATGATCTCCCAAAAGGCCAAGTACGCGTTCAAGGCGCTGATCGTGCTCGCCAAGCGGCGCGGACACACCGTGCAGATCGAGGAGATCGCGCGCGAGGACGCCATCCCGCGCAAATTCCTCGAGCAGATCCTCCTAGAGCTGAAGCACGCCGGCCTCATCGCCAGCCGCCGCGGCCCGACCGGCGGCTACACGCTGATCAAGGAGCCGGGCGAGATCTCCATCGGCCAGGTCCTCCGCATCGTCGACGGACCGATCGCTCCCCTGCCGTGCCTGTCGCGCACGGCCTACCGGCGTTGCCTTGATTGCCGGGATGAAACAAACTGCGGGGTCCGGCGGCTCTTCGCGGAGACCTATTCGGCCACGCTCCTCTTCATGGAAGGGGCGACGCTCAGCGGCGCGCTGGCGGATGACGGCCCGGTCGCGAAGGCGCTCACGGAGAATACGGAGCCTGTCGGCTAGGAGATGGCCGCAAGGATTTTCCTCGGGGGGAGGATTTTTCGCCG
Organism: Bauldia sp.; assembly: GCA_020853895.1. Classification (GTDB taxonomy): domain Bacteria; phylum Pseudomonadota; class Alphaproteobacteria; order Rhizobiales; family Kaistiaceae; genus JADYYB01. The sequence goes on along the minus strand of JADYYB010000046.1, from coordinate 10,773 downwards.
GTGTCGTGGCGTTACGTATTCCTAGTAAGCCGATAGAGATTGGGAACCAAGGCTAAGCCAAAGGAAAACCCATGACCTCTGTTCGCAGGACTTCCCTTCTCGCCGCCGCGGCCTTGAGCGTCGCGGCCTTCGTTGCTCCGGCCGCCGCGCAGGTGACCCTCCTCAACGTGTCGTACGATCCGACGCGCGAGCTCTATGTCGATTTCAACGCCGCCTTCGCCGCCCACTGGCAGCAGACGAGCGGCCAGACGATCACCATCAACCAGTCGCATGGCGGCTCGGGCTCGCAGGCCCGCGCGGTGATCGACGGCCTCGACGTCGACGTGGTGACGCTGGCGCTCGAGGCCGACATCAACGCCATCGTCAACAACTCGGGCAAGATCGCCGCCGACTGGCGCACGCGTCTGCCCAACAACTCGGCGCCCTACACCTCGACGATCGTATTCCTGGTGCGCCAGGGCAACCCGAAGAACATCCTCGACTGGGGCGATCTCGTCCGTGACGATGTCGAGGTGATCACGCCCAACCCGAAGACCTCGGGTGGCGCGCGCTGGAACTTCCTTGCCGCCTGGGCCTGGGCGAACCGCGAGTTCGGCGGCGACGAGGCGCAGGTCACCGACTATGTGCGCGAGGTCTACGCCCACGTGCCGGTCCTCGACACCGCCGCCCGCGGCTCGACGACCACGTTCGTCGAGCGCGGCATCGGCGATGTGCTGCTGGCCTGGGAGAACGAGGCCTTCCTCGCCCTCGAGGAGCTCGACCCGGGCGCCTTCGAGATCGTCGTGCCGTCGATCTCGATCCTTGCCGAGCCGCCGGTCGCGGTGGTCGATGGCAATGTCGACCGCCGGGGCACGCGCGAGGCCGCCCAGGCCTATCTCGAATATCTCTACACGCCGGAGGGCCAGGAGATCGCAGCGGCCAATTTCTACCGCCCGTCGAACACCGGAGGCCTTCCCGCGGAAGCGCTCGAGCGCTTCCCCGCGCTCGACCTGATCACCATCGACGATCCGCTCTTCGGCGGCTGGGCCGAGGCGCAGCCGCGCTTCTTCGCCGACGGCGGCGTCTTCGATCAGATCTATCAATAGCCGGACGCCAGGAGATCGATTGACCCGCGCGATTTTTCCCGCGCTCAAACGACCGAGCGCCATCCCGGGCTTCGGGTTGGCGCTCGGTTTCACTTTGACCTATCTCAGCCTGATCGTGCTGATCCCGCTGGCGGCCCTGGTGCTGCGCAGCGCGGCGCTCGGTCCGGCCGAGTTCTGGCAGCTCGTGACGAGCCCGCGGACCCTCAACGCGTTGCGCGTCAGCTTCGTCTGCTCGCTCATCGCGGCCTCGATCAACGTCGTGTTCGGCTTCGTCATGGCCTGGGTACTCGTGCGCTACCGGTTTCCGGGCCGACGCTTCGTCGACGCGGTCGTCGACCTGCCCTTCGCCCTTCCCACCGCGGTCGCCGGCATCGCGCTCACCGCGCTCTATTCGCGCAACGGCTGGATCGGCAGCCTGATCGAGCCGAACGGGATCAGGATCGCCTACACGCAGGCCGGCATCGTGGTCGCCCTCACCTTCATCGGCCTGCCCTTCGCCGTCAGGACCGTCCAGCCGGTTCTCGAAGACATCCGCCGCGATCTCGAAGAGGCGGCGGCCACGCTCGGGGCGAGCCGGGCGCAGACCTTCCTCCGCGTCATCCTGCCGGCTCTCGTCCCGGCGATCCTGACCGGCTTCGCGCTCGCGCTGGCGCGCGCCATCGGCGAGTACGGATCGGTCATCTTCATCGCCGGCGGCCGGCGCGACACCGAGTTCGCCCCGCTGCTGATCATCACCCGGCTCGAGGAATTCAACTACTCGGCGGCGACGGCGATCGGCGTCGCGATGCTGGTGATCTCGTTCATCATCCTCCTCACCATCAACCTCATCCAGGCATGGAGCAGGCGGAGATTCGGCAGTGGCTGAGGCGACCCCACCCAAGCATTCGGCGCGGGACGTCACCACCGAAGGCCCCGTCGTCCGCGTCGTCCTCATCGCGATCGCGCTGGCCTTCGCGGCGCTGGTCCTGATCCTTCCCCTGATCGTCGTCTTCACCGAGGCCTTCGACGGCGGCCTCGGGACCTATTTCGCGTCGCTGTCGCAACCGGATGCGCGCTCGGCGATTCGGCTCACGCTGATCGTCGCCGCGATCTCGGTGCCGGCCAATGTCGTGTTCGGCCTCGCGGCCTCGTGGGCGATCGCCAAGTTCGAGTTCTGGGGCAAGAGCTTCCTCACCACGCTCATCGACCTCCCCTTCTCGGTCTCGCCGGTCATCTCCGGCCTCGTCTATGTCCTCCTCTTCGGCGCGCAGGGCATCTTCGGCGGCTGGCTCGACGCCCATGACATCGACATCATCTTCGCGCTGCCCGGGATCATCCTGGCGACGATCTTCGTGACCTTCCCGTTCGTCGCCCGCGAGCTGATCCCGCTGATGCAGGAGCAGGGGACCGAGGAGGAGGAGGCCGCCGTCTCGCTCGGCGCGAGCGGCTGGAAGACCTTCCTGTTCGTCACCCTGCCCAACGTGAAATGGGCGCTCCTCTACGGCGTCCTTCTCTGCAATGCCCGCGCGATGGGCGAGTTCGGCGCGGTGTCGGTGGTGTCCGGCAAGATCCGCGGCATGACCAACACCATGCCGCTCCAGGTCGAGATTCTCTACAACGAGTACAACTCGACGGCGGCCTTCGCTCTTGCATCCCTGCTGGCTTTGCTGGCTCTACTCACCCTTGCGCTGAAGACCGTCCTGGAGTGGCGTTTCGGCGACCGCATTACTGGCGCCAACGGCCACTAGGAGTTCCATGGACATCCGCATCGCGAACGTTCGCAAGGAGTTCGGGGTATTCCCGGCGCTGCACGGCGTCTCGCTCGACATCAAGTCCGGCGAGCTGATCGCCCTTCTCGGCCCGTCGGGCTCGGGCAAGACGACGCTCCTTCGCCTCATCGCCGGGCTCGAGCAGCCGACCGAGGGCGAGATCTATTTCGGCAACGAGAACGCCTCGTACAAAAGCGTGCGCGAGCGGAATGTCGGCTTCGTCTTCCAGCACTACGCGCTCTTCAAGCATATGACCGTCGCCGAGAATATCGGCTTCGGGCTCCGGGTCCGCCCGCGCTCGACGCGTCCCTCGCGGCGCGAGATCAGCAAGCGCGCCTCCGAGCTCCTCGACCTCGTGCAGCTCTCGGGCCTCGAGAAGCGCTTTCCCGCGCAGCTCTCCGGCGGGCAGCGCCAGCGCATCGCGCTCGCCCGCGCGCTCGCCATCGAGCCGCGCGTCCTCCTCCTCGACGAGCCGTTCGGCGCGCTCGACGCCAAGGTCCGGAAGGAGCTCCGGCGCTGGCTCCGCGAGATCCACGAGAAGACCGGCCACACCACCGTCTTCGTCACCCACGACCAGGAGGAGGCGCTCGAGCTCGCCGACCGCGTGGTGGTGATGAGCCAGGGGCGCATCGAGCAGATCGGCACGGCCGACGAGATCTACGACACGCCGGCCTCGCCGTTCGTCTTCTCCTTCATCGGCGAGTCGAGCGTGCTCCCGGTCAATGTCGAATCCGGCAAGGTGTGGCTCGACGAGCGGCCGCTCGATCTTCCCGCCGGCGGCATGCCGAACGGTCCGGCGCGGCTCTTCATGCGCCCGCACGACGTCGAGGTGGTCGAGGGCGGGCCTGGCGCCATTCCCGGCGTGGTCTCGCTCATCCGCCGCCACGGCGGCTCGCGGCGCGTCGACCTCGAGGTCGGGGCGCGGCGCGACCGCATCGAGATCGAGCTGCCGGCCGATTTCAACCGCGGCACGTCGAGCCGGATCGCCGTCCGCCCGCGGCGCTGGCGGCTCTATCCCGCAGAGGCTTAACGCTCCTCGCGCTAGCCCTTTGCCAGGGCAGGCTTTTTCTGGTTTCAATAGGGCGACTCTCGCCGATTGCGGCCGCCTGCCCTGACTCGCTCTCCCCTCTCATCCCTCGACGATGGCGCGCCGTTTCCGCTCGGCGCGAGCTTCGACGGCCGCGGCGTCAATTTCGCCCTCTTTTCCGCCCACGCGACCGCCGTCGAGCTCTGCCTCTTCGACCCTTCCGGCCAGCACGAGACTCGCCGGCTGAAGCTGCCGGGCCGGACCGACCAGGTGTGGCACGGCTATCTCCGCGGCATCCTGCCCGGCCAGCTCTACGGCTATCGCGTCGATGGCCCCTACGAGCCCGACGAAGGGCACCGCTTCAACCGGCAGAAGCTGCTCGTCGACCCCTATGCGCGGCAGTTCGCCGGACGCGTCCACTGGCACGACGCGCTCTTCGACTACCGCCCCTCGCGCTCCGGCGCCGTCCGCCCCGACGGGCGCGACAGCGCGCCTTACGTCCCCAAGAGCGTGGTCGAGGACCCCGCCCATCATTGGGGCGAGGACCGTCCGCCGCGCCGGCCGTGGCGCGACACGGTGATCTACGAAGCGCATGTGAAGGGCCTCACGCAGCTGCACCCGCGCCTGCCGCCCGCCATCCGCGGCACCTACGACGCGCTCGGGCACCCGGAGGTGGTCGAGCACCTGGCGAAGATCGGCGTCACGGCGGTCGAGCTCCTGCCGATCCATGCCTTCGTCGACGACCGGTTCCTGGTCGACAAGGGGCTCAAGAACTACTGGGGCTATTCCACGCTCGGCTATTTCGCGCCCGAGCCGCGCTATCTCTCGGCCGACGGCGTGCTCGGCCTCAAGGCCGCGATAAGCGCGCTGCACGAGGCCGGGATCGAGGTGATCCTCGACGTCGTCTACAACCACACCGCCGAGGGCAACCATCTCGGCCCCACCCTCTCCTTCCGCGGCATCGACAACCGCACCTACTACAAGCACCCGCCCGCGCAGCCCGAGGCCTATTGGGACGTCACCGGCACCGGCAACACGCTCGACGTCAGCCACCCGCGGGTCCTCCGCATGGTGCTCGACTCGATGCGCCACTGGGTCGAGGCCTATCACGTCGACGGGTTCCGTCTCGACCTCGCCACCGCGCTCGCCCGCGAGCCGTTCGACTTCACCGAGCGCGCCGGCTTCCTGCAGGCGGTGGCGCAGGACCCGATCCTCAGCCGCGTGAAGATCATCGCCGAGCCGTGGGACGTCGGCGACGCCGGCTACCGGCTCGGCTCGTTCCCGCCCGGCTGGAGCGAGTGGAACGACCGCTTCCGCGACTCGGTGCGCAGCTTCTGGCGCGGCGACGGCGGGCGGCTCCCCTCCTTCGTGCAGGGCTTGGCCGGGTCGCGCGAGATCTTCGGGCCGGGCGGCCGGCAGCCGACCGCCTCGGTCAACTACGTCGCCTCCCATGACGGCTACACGCTCGCCGACCTCGTCAGCTACGAGCAGAAGCACAACCTCGCCAACGGCGAGAACAACCACGACGGCCACCAGCACAATCTCTCCTGGAATTGCGGGGTGGAGGGGCCGACCGGCAATCCGCGCATCCTTTCGCTCCGCGCGCGGCAGAAGCGGAACCTCATCGCCACCACGCTCCTTTCCATTGGCGTGCCGATGATCCTGATGGGGGACGAGCTGTCGCGAAGCCAGAGCGGGAACAACAACGCCTATTGCCAGGACAACCCGCTGAGCTGGCTCGACTGGGAAGCGGGCCTCGCCGCGGATCCTGACCTCCCCGCCTTCGTCGGCGCGGTCGCCGCGATCCGCCGCCGCTTCGACGCCTTCCGGCGCGACAGCTTCCTCGACGGGGCGCACGGCAGGCACGCGCTCAAGGACGTGTACTGGCTGGCCCCCGAAGGGCGCGAGCTCGACCACGAGGACTGGGCCGACGGCGAGCGCCGCGCGGTCGGCGCCCAGCTCGGCAACGACTGCAAAGATGGCCAGCGCTTCCTCCTGCTGATGAACGCCGGGCGGAATCGCGTCGAGTTCTCGCTGCCCAACAGTCTCCCCGGCGGCCCGTGGGTCGAGATGCTCAACACCGCGGTCGCGGAGGGCACCGTCGAGCACGGCCGGACGATCCGCGCCGGCGAGGCGATCGACCTCCAGCCGCACGCGCTCCTCCTCTTCCGCGAACGCGCGGAGGGACCGGGGCGCCGGCGATGAGCGACAACGCCAGGACGATCCTCACCGAGGCGGCGCGGCTCGCCGGCCTCTCGTTCGAGACGGTCGACGCCTTCGGCCGGCGCAACGCCGTCAGGCCCGAAACCCACGAGGCGCTGCTCGACGGGCTCGGCCTTTCCGTGCGCGGCAAGGGCGAGGCGGCCGACACGCTCGACCGGCTGCGCAGGCTGCGTGGCGGCCTCCTGCCGGCGCTCGTTCCGGTCACGGCGGGCGGCTCCGTGACGATCGCCCTCAACGGCCCGGCCGGCGCGGAGTCGGTCGGTTGGGTGCTGACCAACGACGAGACCCGTGACGTCCGGGCGGGGAACGCTGCGGTTTCCGCCCGCAACGAGTTCGAGCTGCCGCTTCCGGAGGCCGGCTATTTCCGCCTCCAGCTTGTCGTCGGCAGCGGCGCGGTGGCGAACGCGACGATCATCGCCGCGCCACCCGCGTGCTACGTCTCGCCGGCCCTCGCCGACGGCACGCGGCTCTGGGGGCTCTCGGCACAGCTCGTCGCGCTGCGCTCGGCGGGCGATTTCGGGGTCGGCGATTTCGGCAGCGTGCGCGAGGCGGTGCGGGCGGCCGCGCCGTTCGGCGCGTCCTTTCTCGGACTCAGTCCGCTGCACGCGCTCTTCGCAGCCGACCGGCGCAAGATCGGGCCCTACGGCCCCTCCTCGCGGCTGATGCTCGACGCGCTGCACATCGACGTCGGCGAGATGGCGCGGGCGCAAGGCGTCACCCCGCCGGCATCGCTGCGGGCGCTCCCGCTCGCCGACCACGAGGCGGTGTGGCGCGCCAAGCTCCCGATCCTCGAGCGGGCATTTACCGAGCTGATCCGCCGCCGCGCGCCTCTGCCGGCGGTCGAGACGCATGCGATCTTCGAAGCGCTGTCGGAGCAATTCGCCGGAGAGGGTCTCCGCTCCGCGAGTGAATGGCCGGCGCCCTATCGCGATCCCGCCTCGCCCGAGGTGAAGCGGTTCCGCGAGCAGCACGCCGACCGCGTCGGCTTCCATGTCTGGCTGCAGCAGACCGCCGACCGCCAGCTCAGCGAGGCGGCGGCCGGGGCGAAGGCGGCCGGCATGGCGATCGGCCTCTACGCAGACCTCGCCGTCGGCGCCGACCCGAATGGCTCCGAGGTGTGGTCGGCCCGCGACCGCTACGCGCCCTCGCTCTCGATGGGCGCCCCGCCCGACCCGCTTGCGCCGCAGGGCCAGGACTGGGGCATTGCCCCCCTCAATCCGATCGTCCTCGAGGAGCAGGGCCTCGCCGGCTTCCGCGCGCTGATCGCGGCCAACATGCGCCACGCCGGCGCGCTCCGCATCGACCACGCCTTCCAGCTGCGGCGCCTCTATCTGGTGCCGACCGGCGAGAGCCAACTGCCGGGCGCGTACATCGACTACCCGTTCGAGGCGCTCCTCGCCTGTCTCAAGATCGAGAGCCATCGCGCGCAGTGCATGGTGATCGGCGAGGATCTCGGCACCGCCCCGTCGGGCTTCTCGGAGCGGATGATGGAGGCCGGCGCCCTCTCCTATCGCGTGCTCTTCTTCGAGCGGGGCGACGGCGGCGCCTTCAAGCCGCCGGAGGCCTATCCCGAGACCGCGATCGCCGTCTTCACCACGCACGACCTCCCGACCATCCGCGGCTGGTGGGCCGGGCGCGACATCGCCGCGCGCGAGAGCCTCGCCCTCTTCACCCCCGAGGAGGTCGAGGCCGCCCGGCGCCAGCGCCACGAGGACAAGTGCCGGCTGATGGAAGCGCTGCATCACCAGGGCCTCGTCGAGGACTGGCACCCCGGCGCCGACCCGCCGGTCGAAGCGATCGTGCGCTATCTCGCCCGCTCGCGCTCGGCCCTGGCAGCGCTCCAGCTCGAGGACGTGGCCGGCGAGGTCGAGCAGGCCAACCTGCCGGGCACGGTGGAAGGCCACCCCAACTGGCGGCGGCGGATTTCGCTGGAGCTCGGCGAAATCGCGGCTCCCGACGGGCCGTTGGCGAAGCTCGCCCGCGCGATGGAGCGCGAAGGGCGGGGAGAGGCGCGAGATCGCCGTTGATCATGCGGGCCAAGTATGTGACCGGTTTCCTCGGAACGGAGCCATTCTGGGAGGAGCGGCGCGTGTCTCCAGAGAGGTCATGGCAAAGCTGAAACCCGCCCGGAGCAAGGCGAAGGGCGGGACGCGCCCGGCCGCCGCCGTGGCCGAGGCGCCGCGCATCTACAACCTCTTCCCGCTGCTCGTCGGCCCCATCCCGGCGTGGATCGCGGAGCTGCCGCGCATCGCCGCGATGGGGTTCAACTGGGTCTATGTGAACCCGTTCTTCCAGTCCGGCCAGTCGGGCAGCCTCTACGCCATCCGCGACCCGGCGCGCATCGACGCGCGCTTTCGCGCGCCGGCCGGCAGCGACCTCGAGCAGATAAGCTCGTTCACCGCCGCCGCGGAGGCCCTCGGCCTCAAGGTGATGGCGGACCTCGTCGTCAACCACACCGCCAAGGACGCGCTGCTCGCCGAGCGCCGCTGGGACATCTACCAGCACGACGCCAGCGGCGACCTCCTCAGCCCCGGCGCCGCCGATGCGACCGCGCCGGGCGGCTGGCGCATCTGGGAGGACCTCGCCGAGCTCAACTACCAGCGGTCCGACTATCGCGACTTCCTGGTCCGCCATTTCGACGAGCATGTTGCCTTCCTGCAGAGCGCGGGCGTGCTCGGCTTCCGTTGCGATGCCGCCTACAAGGTGCCGGGCGAGGTGTGGGAGGCGCTGATCCGTTCGGCCAAGGCGCGCGAGGCGGGCTGCCTCTTCGCCGCCGAGACGCTCGGCTGCACGCCGGACGAAGCGAAGGCGGTCGCCTCGGCCGGTTTCGACTACCTCTTCAACAGCTTCGCCTGGTGGGACTCGCGGGCCGGCTGGGCGCTGGAGCAGCACGAGGACTTCCGGCTCGCCGCGCCGTCCATCGCCTTCCCCGAGAACCACGACATGGCGCGCCTCGCCGCGAGCCTCGACGGCGACCCGGACACGATCGCCGACGCTCTGGCCGGACGCTACGCCCTCGCCGCCGCCTTCTCGGCCGGCGTTCTCCTGCCGATCGGCTACGAGTGGGGCTCCCGCAGGCAGCTCCACGTCGCCTTCACCAAGCCGACCGATCGCGAGCATAACACCGGCGTCGACATCTCCGACCGCATCGCCGCGATCAACCGGCTCAAGGCGGAAACCGCCTGCCTCAATCTCGAAGGCGCCCTGATACGGCTCTCGGCGCCCGACGCGCCCCACCTCGCCCTCCTCCGTCTCGACTCCGGCCATCGCGCGGGTGCCAGCGAAGCCGTGCTGGTGCTGGCCAATCCCGGCGCCGAGCCGGCGACGATCGCGACGGACTCCCTTCTCGCCGGCATCGGCGGCGGCTTCGCGCCGTTCGCGGAGATGGGCGGTGCCGAAACGAGCGGGCTGACGGGCGACGGTGTGGTCGAGCTCGGTCCCTACCAGGTCCGCTTCTATCGCGCGGCCGCGCTTGTCCGCCCGGCGTCGAAGACGCGTCCGTCGAAGCCGAGCGGCGAGGGCCGCGTCGTCATCGAGACGGTATGGCCGGAGATCGACGGCGGGCGCGCCGCCGCCAAGCGCGTCGTCGGCGAGAGGCTCGAGGTGTGGGCCGACATCTTCTCCGACGGCCACGACAAGATCGCCGCCGAGCTTCTGGTCCGCCACGAGGACGAGGCCGAATGGCGCCGGGTGCCGATGCGCTTTGTCGACAACGACCGCTGGTCGGGCAGTTTCGTTCCCGAAACGATCGGCCGGCACCGCTACACGATCGAGGCCTGGCGCGACCGCTGGGCGTCCTACGTCTCGGAGATCGGCAAGAAGCGCGCGGCCGGACAGATGCTTGCCTCGGAGGCCATCGAGGGCGTCGCGCTGGTCGAGGGTTTCGCGAGCCACGTGAAGGGTGCCGGCCACGAGGCCCTGCACGCCTTCGTCGAAACGCTGAAGACGCTCGCCTGGCCGGCGCAGATCGACGCCCTCCTCGATCCCGAGGCGGTCGCGACCGTGGCGCCCTACGCCGAGCGCGAGCAGGTCTCGCGCTACCCCGTCGAGCTACCGCTGATCGTCGACCGGCTCGCGGCCCGGTTTTCGTCCTGGTACGAGCTCTTCCCTCGCTCGGCCTCGGGCGACCCGAAACGGCACGGCACCTTCGACGACGTCATCGCCCGCCTGCCCTACGTGAAGGACCTCGGCTTCGACGTCCTCTACTTCCCGCCGATCCACCCGATCGGCACCACCAACCGGAAGGGCAAGAACAACAGCCTCACGCCCGGGCCGGACGACGTCGGCAGCACCTACGCCACCGGCAGCGCCGACGGCGGGCATGACGCGATCCATCCGCTGCTCGGCAGCTTCGAGGACTTCAAGCGCCTCCTCGATGCCGCGCACAAACACGGCCTCGAGATCGCGCTCGACTTCGCTATCCAGTGCTCGCCCGACCATCCGTGGATCAAGGAGCACCCCGAGTGGTTCGACTGGCGGCCGGACGGCACGATCAAGTTCGCCGAGAACCCGCCGAAGAAATACGAGGACATCGTCAACGTCGATTTCTACCGGCCCGGCGCGCTGCCCGGCCTCTGGCACGCGCTCTACGACGTGGTGATGTTCTGGGTCGGGCACGGGGTGAAGATCTTCCGCGTCGACAACCCGCACACCAAGCCGATCCCCTTCTGGGACTGGCTGATCGGCGAGG
>JADYYB010000045.1 GCA_020853895.1 Bauldia sp. | reverse complement strand
GTCCGGCTCGGCCGAGTCCAGGGCGAGCCCGACGCTTACCTGACCGCCGGCCAGCGGCTCGATCGAGACGATGCGGGCGCGGAGCGTGTTGAGGATGGTGGTGCGCGAGGGCGCGCCGGGCGACAGGCTGACGTCGGACGCCGCGATGCGGACGCGGACGAGGCCGCCGGTCGCTCCGGCGCGGCCGACGGCGAGGAGAGGCTGGCCGGCGAGATCGAGCTCGGTCAGTTCCTCCCGCTCATCATAGGACCGCACGCGGGCGTAGAGCACCGAGGAGCGGCCGAGGCCGAAGACCCCGGGAAGGCGCTGCAGGAGCACGTGGGCGAGGGGCCCCGCGGCGAGGACGCGGCCCTTGTCGAGGACGACCAGATGGTCGGCGAGGCGCGTGATCTCGGCGAGGTCGTGCGAGACGTAGAGCGCCGGGATGGCGAGCGTCTCGTGGAGCGCCTCGAAATAGGGAAGGATCTCCTCCTTGCTGACCGCGTCGAGGCCGGAGAGCGGCTCGTCCATGAGGAGGAGGCGCGGCTGCGAGAGGAGGGCGCGGCCGACCGCGACGCGCTGGCGCTCGCCGCCGGAAAGCTTCGCCGGCGAACGATCGAGGAGGCGGCCGAGCCCGAGGAGCTCCACGATATCGGCGTGCCGTACCTCCTCGGACGCCCCGCCGCGGAGCGCGCGGCGCCGGCCGAAGGCGAGGTTCTGCGCCACCGAAAGATGCGGGAAGAGGCTCGCCTCCTGGAAGACGTAGCCGACCGGGCGCTTGTGCGGGGGCACGAAGCGCGCGCCCTCCTGCCAGACATCGGACCCGAGCGAGACGCGGCCGTCGAGGCGCTGCAGGCCGGCGACGGCGCGAAGGATCGAGGTCTTGCCCGAGCCGGAACGGCCAAATAGCGCGGTCACGCCACGGCCAGGCGCGGTGAAGGCGGCGTCGAGGGCGAAGGCGCCGAGCGTGCCGGCGAGCCGGACGTCGAGGCCCTCGCTCACTGGCGGGCGCGCCAGAGGCGGCGCTCGGCCAGCGTCATGGCGAGGATGACGAGGAAGGAGAAGACGAGCATGCCGGCGGCGAGGACATGCGCCTCGCCCCAGCGCAGCTGCTCGACATAGTCGAAGATGGCGATGGAGAGCACCTTGGTCTGGCCCGGGATGCTGCCGCCGATCATCAGCACCACGCCGAACTCGCCGACCGTGTGGGCGAAGCCGAGCACCGCGCCGGTCAGGAGGCCGGGCCGGGCGAGGGGGAGGGCGACCGACCAGAAGCTGTCCCACGGGCTGGCGCGCAGCGTGGCCGCGGCCTCGAGCGGGCGGTCGCCGGCGGCCTCGAAGGCGTTGCGGATCGGTTGCACGACGAAGGGCAGCGAGTAGATCACCGAGCCGATGACGAGGGCGGCGAAGGTGAAGGCGAGCGTGCGGCGCTCGAAGAAGCCAGCGACCCACCCGCCCGGTCCGTTCGGGCCGAGGGCGATGAGGAGGTAGAAGCCCAGCACGGTCGGCGGCAGCACGATCGGCAGGGAGACGACGGCGCCGACGACCTCCTTCCACCGCGCGCGCGAGCGGGCGAGCCACCAGGCGATCGGCGTGCCGACGAGGAGCAGCACGACCGTGGTGATGGTGGCGAGCTGCAGGGTGAGGAGGATCGGCGGCCAGAGCTGGGCGTCGCGGAACATTCCCTGTCTGGCCGCCCTTCGAGTGCCTAGTCGATGCCGACCATGACGTCGGACGCCTTCACGATGGCGTAGGCCTTCTGACCGACGGCGAGGCCGAGCTCATCGACGGCCTCGTTGGTGATCGAGGCGGTGACGATCGCGCCGTTCACGTCGATGCGCACATGAGCGGTGGTCATGCCCTTCCTGACCTCGACGATGCGTCCCTCGAGCTTGTTGCGGGCGCTGATCCTCACCGGGCTATTCCATCGTCCCGTAGCCGAACTTCTCGATCACCGCGTTGGCCTCGGGGCCGCGCAGGAAATCCATGAAGGCGAGGGCGGCCTCGTTGTTCGCGCCGTGGACGAGGAGCACCGCGTCCTGGCGGATCGGCTCGTAGAGCTCCTCGGGCACCTGCCAGCGCGAGCCGGCGTCGGTGGCGATGATCTGGGAGAGCGCGACGAAGCCGAGCTCGGCGTTGCCGGTCTCCACGAACTGGAAGGTCTGGGTGATGTTCTCGCCCTGCACGATCTTCGGCGCGACCGCGTCGTAGACGCCGAGCGCGGTCATGGCCTCGACCGCGGCGCGGCCGTAGGGGGCGGTCGCCGGGTTGGCGATGGCGATGTGGCTGAAGGCGCCGGCGCGGAGCGTCTCCTCGCCGGTCACCAGCGCGGGGGCGGTGCTGTAGAGGACGACCTTGCCGATCGCGTAGGGGAAGACCGTGCCGGCGACACCGTGGCCCTCCGTGACCGCCAGCGCCGGGCGCTCGTTGTCGGCGGACAGCAGGATGTCGAACGGCGCGGCCTGCGTGATCTGGGTGTAGAGCGCGCCTGTCGCGCCGAAGCTCAGCACGGCGTCGTGGCCGGTGGAGGCCTTGAAGAGGGCGGCGATCTCGTTGGCGGCGTCGGTGAAATTGGCGGCGACGGCCACATTGACCGTGCCGGCGGCGGCCGGGCCGGCGATCATGGCGGCGAAGGCGGCCGCGGCGGCGAATTGGGCAAATCGGGCGGGAAAGCGCATGAAAACCATCCTCTCCTCGGAAAACGGCCGGAGCATAGGATCGAAGGGGCGAGGGCAGCAAGCCGGCCCTCGCCATGGATGGCCCTGGCCGGTAGAATTGGCGCCATGTTCTTCTCCGAGGACGAGATCCGCCGCTACGCGCGGCACCTGGTGCTCGCCGATGTCGGCGGGCCGGGGCAGCAGAAGCTCAAGAACGCGCGGCTCCTGGTGATCGGCGCGGGCGGACTCGGCGCGCCCGTGCTTGCCTACACCGCCGCGGCCGGTGTGGGGACGATCGGCGTCGTCGACCACGACACGGTCTCGGTCTCCGACCTCCAGCGCCAGGTGATCTACGCGACCGACGATTTGGGGATGCCCAAGGTGCAGGGCGCGAAGGCCGCGCTCGGCAGGCTCAACCCGCATGTCGAGGTCGAGCCCTATTGCGTGCAGGTGACCGCCGCCAACGCGGTGTCGCTGGTCGCGGGCTACGACATCGTCGCCGACTGCACGGACAACGCGGAGACGCGCTACCTCATTTCGGATGCGTGTTTCCATGCCAAGAAGACGCTGGTGACGGCGGCCGCCGGGCAGTTCGACGGGAGCCTCACGGTGCTGAAGCCGCATCTTCCCGGCGCGGATGGGACGCCCAACCCGACCTATCGCTGCCTCTTCCCGCGCCTTCCCGAGGAGGGCGCCGCGCCGCGCTGCGCGGAGGTCGGCGTGCTCGGCGTGCTGACCGGTTTGGTCGGCAGCCTGCAGGCGCTCGAGATCGTCAAGGAGATCGTCGGGATCGGCTCGAGCCTCGTTGGCCAGCTCCTGATGATCGACAGCCGCGCTCTCCGCTTCGAGACGATCGGCTATCGCTGGGACCCCGCCAACCCGCTCAACGGCACGCAGGCGGCGGCGTTGGTCGCGCCTTAACCTCCCCCTTGTGGGGAGGTCGAAACCGCGCAGCGATTTCGGGAGGGGTGAGCAACCCGAGTCGATGCGGCCTACCCCTCCCCGAAGCCAGCTCGCCGGAGGCTCGCTGCCTTCGACCCTCCCGCAAGGGGAGGGTTAAGGTCGGAGGCGGCGGGGTAAGCCGGCTAACCGCCGGTCATGCTCATGTGGCGCGAGACCGATGGGGCGCGGCCGCGGTCGATGACGAAGTCGTGGCCCTTGGGCTTGAGGAAGATCGCGCGGTCGATGGCGGCGTTCAGGAGCTCGTCGCCCGCCGAGGCGCGGAGCGGGGCGCGGAGGTCGACAGCGCTTTCCTGGCCGAGGCACATGAAGAGCGTGCCGGTGCAGGTGACCCGCACCCGGTTGCAGCTTTCGCAGAAATTGTGGGTGAGCGGGGTGATGAAGCCGAGCCGGCCACCCGTCTCCTCGACCCGGACATAGCGCGCCGGGCCGCCGGTGCGCGTGGCGAGGTCGGTCAGCGTCCAGCGCCGCGCGAGGCGCTCGCGGACAAGGCTGAGCGGCAGGAACTGGTCGGTGCGGTCGGGCTCGATGTCGCCGAGCGGCATGGTCTCGATCAGCGTGAGGTCCATGCCGAGGCCGTGCGCCCAGGCGATAAGCTCCTCGATCTCGTCCTCGTTGGTGCCCTTCAGCGCCACGGTGTTGATCTTGACCGCGAGGCCGGCCGCGCGGGCGGCTTCGATCCCGTCGAGGACCTGGCGGAGATTGCCGCCGCGCGTGGTGGCGCGGAAGGCGTCGGGGTCGAGCGTGTCGACCGAGACGTTGATGCGGCGGATGCCGGCGGCGGCGAGCGCGTCGGCGTGTTTCGCGAGCTGGGTGCCGTTGGTGGTCAGCGTCAGCTCGTCGAGGCCGCCGCCATTCAGATGCCGCGAGAGCGCGCGGACGAGGTCGAGGAGATCGCGGCGGACGAGCGGCTCGCCGCCGGTGAGGCGGAGCTTCCGCACACCGCGGGAGACGAAGGCGGTGGCCAGCCGGTCGAGCTCGTCCAGCGTCAGGAGCTCGGTCTTCGGCAGGAAGCTCATGTGCTCGGACATACAATAGACGCAGCGGAGGTCGCAGCGGTCGGTGACCGAGAGGCGGACATAGGTGATGCGGCGGCCGAAACCGTCGATCAGCGCGTTCTGTCCGTCGGGCTGGATGGAAGTGCCGACAATGCCCATGCGAAACGGAATGCCTTCAAAGAATGCGGTCAGCATAGAGCCTCGGCCGCGGGTCGCCCAGCCCCTTGCCGGCGGCGTCAAGCGGGCGGGCGGAAGACCTTGATCACCGCTTGGTTGGCCTCGAGGCGCGGGCCGCCGAGGAGGTCGATGCAATAGGGGATGGCCGGGAAGACGGCGTCAAGGCAGGTGCGGATGCTCGACGGCCGGCCGGGCAGGAGCACGATCAGGCTCTTGCCGCGCGTGCCGGCCATTTGCCGGGAAAGGATCGCGGTCGGCACCTCGCGGAGGCTGACGGCCCGCATCTGCTCGCCGAAGCCGGGGAAGATGCGGTCGCACACGTCCTCGGTCGCCTCGGGGGTGACGTCGCGCGGCGAGGGGCCCGTGCCGCCAGTGACGAGGATCAGCGGGCAGGCGAGATTGTCGGCGAGGTCGATGAGCGTGCCAGTAATGGCCGTCCGCTCGTCGGCGACGAGGCGGCGCAGCGGCTGCCACGGCGAAACGAGGGCGCGCGCCAGGTACTCGGCGATCGCGGGGCCGCTCTT
This sequence comes from Bauldia sp., assembly GCA_020853895.1. GTDB lineage: Bacteria > Pseudomonadota > Alphaproteobacteria > Rhizobiales > Kaistiaceae > JADYYB01. The sequence goes on along the minus strand of JADYYB010000045.1, from coordinate 18,383 downwards.
GTCCTCGTAAACGCCCTGGCTGGCTCGGTCGGAGACGGTGAGGATGCCGATGGGGACGGGGCTGGCCATCGGCCATCCCTAGACGAGGCGCGGCCGCCGCGGAAGGCCGCGGCGCTGGAAGCCGACTTTTTCCGGGCGGGGGTACCGGCGCGGGCAAAGACAACGGCGGTTTCGGCAGAATTGTTCCAGGGCGCGGATGCTTTCGTCCGTCGTCATTGGAGATTTCCTGAAATCGGAACCTCCTCAATACCGCGACGTTTGAGGTTCGGCCCCGGCTAGACCGGCCGGGAAAGAACTGGAGGCTTCCGAGCGATGTCGCTGGGCACCATTCTACTTGTCATCCTCATCATCCTGCTGATCGGCGCCATCCCGAGCTGGCCCTATTCGAGCGGCTGGGGCTACGGCCCGTCCGGTATTCTGGGCGTGGTCGTGGTGGTCATCCTCATCCTGGTGCTGCTCGGGCGCCTCTGAGCGCGGCAGCTTCGAGGCAACCGGATGAACGGCCCGGCGGAGCGCCGGGCCGTTTCCGTTTCTCTTGATCGCGGGCGGTCTTTTCGCGGCCGAAATCGCGTGCTACCGGCGGGGCCGGTCAGAGGCTCGGGAATCGACGCATGAAGCGACATCTGGTTTGGCTCGGGGCGCTCGCCGCGATCGGGTGCATGGCGCCTGCCGGGCATGCCCAGCCGATCCCCAATCCGCTCGCTGAGTTCGCCGGGCTCGACAAGATCACCGGCCGGATCATCAAGTTCGACGTCTATATCGACGAGACGGTGCAGTTCGGCGCGCTGCAGGTCACCCCGCGCGTGTGCAACACGCGGCCGCCGACCGAAGCCGCGCAGACCGACGCGTTCGTGGAGGTCGACGAGATCACCATCGACCGCTCGGTGCGGCGCATCTTCACCGGCTGGATGTTTGCGGCGAGCCCTGGGCTCAACGCGGTCGAGCACCCCGTCTATGACGTGTGGCTGATCGACTGCAAGACGAGCTCGCCGGTCGCTCCGCCCGTGCCCGCCGCCGCCCAGCCGTAGAAATCGGCCTCCTTCGCGACGGCCGCGTCGAGGAGCAGCTGGTACTCCTCGCGCGGGATGTCGACCGCGCCGAAGCCGCGGAGGTGCTCGGTGGTGAACTGGGTGTCGAGGAGGGTGAAGCCGCCGTGCTTCAGCCGGGCGACGAGGTGGACGAGCGCTACCTTCGAGGCGTCGCGCTCGCGGAAGAACATGCTCTCGCCGAAGAAGGCCGCGCCGAGCCGGACGCCGTAGAGGCCGCCGACCAGCCGGCCCTCGCGCCAGGCCTCCACGGTGTGCGCGTGGCCGGCGGCGAAGAGGTCGCGGTAGAGGGTGCGGATTCTCCGGTTGATCCAGGTCTTGCGGCGGATCGCGGTCGACTCGGCGCAGGCCGCGATGACGGCGTCGAAATCGTGGTCGACGCGGATCTGGAAGCGGTCCTGGCGGACGGTGCGGGCGAGGCGGCGCGGGACGTGGAAGGCCTCGAGCGGCAGCACGCCGCGGAGCTCCGGCTCGAGCCAGAAGAGGCCCGGGTCGCTCGCCGACTCGGCCATCGGGAAGATGCCGACGGAATAGGCCTTGAGCAGGACTTCGGGCGTGATCTCGAAGGCGACGTCGGAGGGTTTGGTCATTCCGGCTTAGATCGGAAAAGCGCGCCAGCTCTATCAGCACCAATCTTGTCATTGCCGGGCTTGTCCCGGCAACCCATGAACATTTCGGGGCTCCGGTATGGCGGGCGGGTTGTCTTGGCGATCCTAGGAGCCGAGCGCCATCCCTCGGTGTTCATGGATTGCCGGAATGAATCCGGCAATGACAAGGAGGGGAGGGCGGTGGAGACGCCTACTCCCCGGCGAGGTGCTTCTCGAGCCAGTGGATGTCGTAGTCGCCGTGGGCGATATCGACATTGTCGACGAGGGAGCGGAAGAGCGGGACGGTCGAGCTGATGCCGTCGACCACGAACTCGTCGAGCGCCCGGCGGAGGCGCGCCAGGCACTCCTGCCTTGTCGGCGCGTGGATGATCAGCTTGCCGATCAGGGAGTCGTAGTAGGGCGGGATCTTGTAGCCCTGGTAGACGCCCGAATCGACGCGGACGCCGAGCCCGCCGGGCGGGTGGTAGTAGGTGATGCGGCCGGGCGAGGGAGCGAAGGTGCGCGGGTCCTCGGCGTTGATGCGGCACTCGATGGCGTGGCCCTTGAGCTTGACGTCCTCCTGCCGGAACGAGATGCCGAGGCCGGCGGCGACCCGGATCTGCTCCTTGACGAGATCGACGCCGGTGATCGCCTCGGTCACCGGGTGCTCGACCTGGAGGCGGGTGTTCATCTCGATGAAGTAGAACTCGCCGTCCTGGTAGAGGAACTCGATCGTGCCGGCGCCCGAATAGCCGAGGTCGCCCATCGCCTTGGCGACGGTGGTGGCGATCTTCTTCCGCGCCTTCTCGTCGATGGCCGGGGAGGGCGCCTCCTCCCAGACCTTCTGGTGGCGGCGCTGCAGCGAGCAGTCGCGCTCGCCGAGATGGACGGCGTAGCCCTTGCCGTCGCCGAGCACCTGGATCTCGATGTGGCGCGGCTTGTCGAGATATTTCTCGAGATAGACCGTGTCGTCGCCGAAGGCGGCCTTGGCCTCGGCGCGGGCGGTGGCGATCGCCTCGAGCAGCACCTCGGGCGTGTAGGCGACCTTCATGCCGCGGCCGCCGCCGCCCGCCGCCGCCTTCACGAGCACCGGGAAGCCGATCTCCCCGGCCGCCTTCTGCGCGTGGGCGTCGCTGGTGATGCCCTCGGAGCCAGGCACGACCGGGATGCCGAGGCGCTTGGCCGTGCGCTTGGCCTCGATCTTGTCGCCCATGATGCGGATATGCTCGGCGGTCGGGCCGATGAAAGTGATCTTGTGCGCGGCCAATATCTCGGCGAAGCGCGCGTTCTCGGAGAGGAAGCCGTAGCCGGGATGGACCGCATCGGCGCCGGTAATCTCGCAGGCGGCGAGGATCTGCGGAATGTTGAGATAGCTCTCGCGCGCCGCTGGCGGGCCGATGCAGACGCTCTCCTCGGCGAGGCGGACATGCATGGCTTCCGCGTCGGCGGTCGAATGGACCGCGACCGCGGGGATGCCGAGCTCCTTGCAGGCGCGCAGGACCCGGAGCGCGATCTCGCCCCGGTTCGCGATGAGGATCTTGCTGAACACCGGCGCGGCCCCGCGCTACTCGACGATCAGGAGAGGCTCGCCAAACTCGACCGGCTGGCCGTCCTCGACCATGATCCGCGTGACCCGCCCGGCGCGCGGGGCGGCGATCTGATTCATGGTCTTCATGGCTTCGACGATGAGGAGGGTCTGCCCCTCGGAGACGGCGTCGCCGATATCGACATAGGGGCGGGCGCCCGGCTCGGGCGAGCGGTAGGCGGTGCCGACCATCGGCGAGGTGACGAGGCCTGGGTGGTTGATCGCGCCCGGGCCGGCGGCCGGCGTGCCCGGACCGGCGGGCATGGTGACCGCGGCCGGCATCGCCATCGGCACGGAAACGGTGGTCACCTGCCGGGCGACGCGCACCCGGCGGCCGTCCCCTTCGATCTCGATCTCGGTGAGATCGGTTTCCTTCAACAGGCTCGCAAGCTGCCGAATGAGGTCCTGGTCGATGTCTTGTTTCTTGTCTGTCATGAAGGACGGTTATTCCGGGATCAGCCTGTGAATAGCCTCGAGCGCCAAAAGGTACCCGTGCGGGCCGAAGCCGCTGATGATTCCTGCAGCAACGGGCGACACATAGGAATGATGGCGGAAGGGCTCGCGAGCAAAAATGTTCGATAGATGCACTTCGACCACGGGTTTTCCACCGGCCTTCAGCGCGTCGTGGAGCGCCACCGAGGTGTGGGTGTAGGCGCCGGGATTGATGACGATGCCGGAGGCGACGCGCGAGGCCTCCTGGATCCAGTCGACCAGCTCGCCCTCGTGATTGGTCTGGCGGAAGTCGATGGCGAGCTTCAGCTTTCCGGCGTGCGCCACGCAGTCGTTCTCGATCATGGCGAGCGTAGTCGTGCCGTAGACGCCCGGCTCGCGGGTGCCGAGCAGGTTGAGATTCGGGCCGTTCAGAACGAACACCGGGGCGGGCATGTCGGCGCTATCCTCGGCGGGCCGCAGCACCCGCGCTCTAAAGCGCGCCGTTTATAGGGACTTGGCCGGCAAAGCGAAAGAGGCGTGGGAAGAAGCCGCGCTCAGGGCGCGACGAAGATGGTCCATTCGGGAATCTAACCTCCCCCTCGAGGGGAGGTCGAAACCGCCAGAGCGGTTTCGGGAGGGGGGCAATCGGCCTCCCCACTCGCACTGGAGCGGGTGGGATCGTCGTTACCCTCCTCCCGAAGCTGCTCGGCCAGAGGCCTCGCACCTTCGACCTCCCTTCAAGGGGGAGGTTACCTCAATGCATCGTGCGCTCAGTCGAGCTCGAGGCGGGCGAGCCAGGCGCAGGTCTCGGTGTCCCCCATGCGGTTGGGGAGGCCGAGGGCGAGGCGGTCCTCGGCGAAATGGGGCGAGAAGATGATGTCGAAATGCCCGCCGTCGCCCTCGCAGTCGGGGAAGGCGAGGGGCTCGTGCTGCGCCGCGCCGGTCATCGGGTCGATGGCGTAGAGGTCGCCGCCGCAGATGACCAGGAGGCCCTCGGTGCCGAGCGCCAGTTGCGGGCCGCGGATGAGCGAGCCGGCGGTGTCGCAGGGGCGGACGCGCGGGCGTTCGTCGAGCGTCGTCTGCCAGAGGACCTCGCCCGCGCCGTTGAGCTTGGCGACCTGGAGCGGGGCGAAGGTTTCCTCGTCGCTGAACTCGTTCGCGACATAGGCGACGCGGCCGTCGGTGAGCACGGCCATGGCGGCGAGCTCGTCGGGATCGGCCTGCGTCACGCCGGCACGGAGGATGGCGCGCGCCTTGGCGTTGCCCTCGGCGTCGAAGAGCCAGACCGCGGAATCGCCGGCGCCGTCCGCGCCCTCCTCGACCAGCGAGACGAGGATCGTGCCGTCGGTGAGCGTGCCGACGGCTGCCTGCGTGCCGATGCCGAAGACGCGCAGCCATTGCCACTCGCCGGACTCGCTGAGGCGGGCGAGGAAGTTGCGCGGCTCGCCGGCCGAGAACTGGCCGGTGACGACGAGGTCGGTGCCGAAGAGGGTGGCGGCGGAATAAGGGTAGCGCCACTCGTTGCCGGCAAGGCCGCTCTCCCAGATGACGGCGAGCGTGCTGTCGAAGCGCGTGACGCGGATGTCCTGGTGCCGGAAATAGGGCGGAAAGCCCTCGACGATCCGCACATTGGCCGCGCCGATGCCCCACAGGCCGTCGACATGGTCGGTGCGGAGGATCGGGTAGTTGGAGAAGCGCGGCTGCTCGGGGCCCGGCTCGGGCGGGGTGTCGGCCGATCCGATCATCCACTGGCGGCGCCCGTCGGTGAAGCGGAGCTGGAGGGCGACGCGGCCGTCGGGCAGGAAGGCGCCCTCCGACACGGCGGGGTTGCGGTTGGCCTCGGCCGAGCCTTCCGCGCGGACCACCGGCGGGACCGGCACGGTCCACACCATGTCGAAGCCGGCCGCGGCGGCGGGACCGGCAAGCGCCGCGCCCAGAGCGAGCGTCCCCGAAGCGAACCACAGCAAACGCGGAGTGAGACTCATGGCACCTCGGCGCGCGGCTTTCCGGCGCTCAGCAGATGGTAGCGCCGCAGGCCCGCACCTGCTCGATCTTGTTGACCAGACTGTCATAGCCGACCGCGCCGACCACGACCTCGTCGCCCACCACATAGGTCGGCGTGCCGGTGATGCTCAACGCCTCGGCCAGTGAATAGACCTCCTCGATGGTCGCCTCCACGTTCGGGGCCTCCATCGCCGCGCGGATGGCGAGCGGGTCGATGCCCATCGCGTCGGCAATGGCGAGCACGCGGTTGCCGTTGGCCTGGCCCTGCTCGGTCAGCACGCGGTCGTGGAACTCGAGATAGCGGTCGGGGGCGACCTCGTTGAGGGCGATCGCGACCTGCGCGGCCTCGACCGAGCCCTGGCCGAGCACGGGATATTCCTTGAGCACCACGCGGAGGTTGTCGTCCTCCTCGAGGAGGCGCATGAGGTCGCCATGGGCGGCGCGGCAGTAGCCGCAATTGTAGTCGAAGAACTCGACCAGCGTGACGTCGCCCTCAGGGTTGCCGAGCACGACCTGGCGGTCGGAGTTGAGGAGCCGGTCGCGCTCGGCGACCAGCGCCTCGGCCTGCAGCGCGGCGGTCGCCTCGTTCCGCCGGCGCTCGAGCTCGGCGACGACCTCTTCGAGGAGCTCTGGGTTGGTGAGGAGATAGTCGCGGATGATGAGGCCGATCGCGTTGCGCTGTTCGGGCGTGAACTGGGCGATCGCCTCGGCCGAGACCAGCGGCGGCGCCGCGGCGGTGAACGGGGCGGGGCTGGTGGTCTCGGCGGCCAGCGTGATCGGGCGGCTGGAGGACCAGGCGAAGGCGCCGACGGCGGCGGTGGCGACGATTGCGGCGCCGGCAAAGCCGAGTGCGGCGGCGGTAATGGGCTTCATCGGCTTACCTGTGGCCGGCGGCGCCGGCATCCATGAATTCAGCGGGGCGGAGCATAGATCAGAATATCCTCGGCACGGAGCCAGGGCGGCGAGCCAACGTTAAACTTTGCTTGAGCCCGACTCGCCTGCACCTTGGCTTCCTCATACTCCCCATTTGTGAACAGTCCTTCGGCGGTCACCAGCTGCGCCATGCCGACCTCCCCGGTCATGGCATAGGCCCGGCCCAGCTGCCGGTAGCCGTTCGGGACGTTGGGATCGGCCTGAAGCCCTTGATTCAGATAGCGAATCGCCTCCGAGGCGCGGCCCGTGTCGCCGGTCTCGACCAGCGCATGGCCGAGAAGGATCTTGAGCAGGCCCGAATTCGGCGCGAGGTCGACGGCGCGGCGCAGGGGCTCGATCGCCTCGCGGGCGCGGCCGCGCTCGAGGAGCGCCTGACCCTTCAGCTCCCAGAAATAGGCGTTGCCCGGCTGGCTCTGGATGAGGGCGTCGATCATGCGGATGGCCTGCTCCACGTTGCCGAAGCGGTAGGCGATGATCGCCTGGGCGTAGCGGGCGGGGAGGCTGGTGTCGCCGACCGGGTAGCGGCGGGCGGAGGCCTGCGGGCTCTCGGTGAAGGCGGAGATCTTGGCGCGGGCGAGATCGTGGCGGAGCTGCAGCGCCGCCGGGTCGGTGCGGCCGCGGAACCGGCTCTGGGCGACGAGGTTCTCGATCTGGGCGATGCGCTCGCCGGGCAGGGGATGGCTGACCGCGTAAGGATCGACCGAGCGGTACAGGAACATGTCCTCGCCGGCCATGCGCTGGAAGAGGTTCAGCATCCCCTCGGGCGACTGGCTGGTCGCCTCGAGATAGGAGATCGCGGCGCGGTCGGCGGAGGCTTCCTCGGCGCGCTGGTAGGAAAGAATGCTGCGGACGCCGATCGAGTTGGCGCCGGTGAGGATCGCGGGCGCGGCCTGGCTGAGGTCGTTGACGCCGGCCGAGGAGCCGGCGGCGACGATGCCGACGCCGATGATTGAGGCGATCGCGGTGGCGAGCTTGGTGCTGCGGATCATCGCCCGCATCTGCGCGAGATGGTTGCCGGCGAGGTGGCCGGTCTCGTGCGCGATGACGCCGATCAGCTCGTTGGGAGTCTCGGTCGCCAGGATCGCGCCGGTGTTGATGAAGATGTGGCTGCCGTCGGCGACGAAGGCGTTGAAGTCCGAGTTGGGCACCATGAGGATTTCGACCCCGGTCGAGGGGATGCCCGCGGCGCGGAAGATCGGGCGCGCGTAGTCCTGGAGGAGCGCCTCGATCTCGGCGTCGCGCACGAGGGAGACCGAGGCGGCAAGGGCTGGCGCGGCCAGCGACAGGATCGAGCCGATGACGGCGAGGCCGAGGGCGGCGAGTCGGGCCGGCGCGGCACGGCGGCGGGTGTTGGCGTGGGGTTTGGTGTCCAGCAAGCGGCTCATAACTCCCGACAAAGCTTCCCCCATCGCCCTTCGTTGAGGCAGAGTTGCCAGTGTAGCAGGGCTGGATGAAGTTGCGATGCCGCCGAATTGGGGCGACACAAAGACTTGAACCCTAAGGATTCCCTCGCATGACGCCGGTCCGGAAGCCTGCCCGTGAAGGGGCGGGGAGCGCGTTCGCTCCCTCGCGGCGGAGCGCCGTCGCCCCCTTCGTGGCGATGGACGTGATGCGCGCGGCGCTCGAGGCGGAGGCCGCCGGGCAATTGGTGATCCACATGGAGGTCGGGCAGCCGGGCGCGCCGGCGCCGAAGCCGGTGCTGGCGGCGGCCGCCGAGGCGGTGCGCGACGGGCGGCTCGGCTACACCGAGGCGCTCGGGCTCCGGGCGCTCCGCGCGCGCATCGCGCGGCACTACGCCGACGCCTACGGGGTCGAGGTCGACGCGCGGCGGGTCGCGGTGACGACCGGCTCGTCGGCGGGGTTCAACCTCGCGTTCCTTGCCGCGTTCGACGCGGGCGACCGGGTGGCGCTCGCGGCGCCCGGCTATCCGGCCTACCGCAATATCCTCTCGGCGCTGGGGCTCGAGGTGGTCGAGGTCCCGACCACGATGGAAACGCGTCACGCGATCACGCCGGAGATGCTGGCGCGCGTGCACGCCGCGACCCCCCTCGCGGGATTGCTGGTGGCCAGCCCGGCCAACCCGAGCGGGACGATGATGACGCCCGCGGCGCTCGGCGCGCTGGTCGGCGCCGCGGAGGGGATGGGCATCCGCTTCGTCTCGGACGAGATCTATCACGGGCTCGTCTATGAAGGCGCGGCGGAGACGGCGCTCCACTTCTCGGACAGCGCGATCGTCGTGAACTCGTTCTCCAAATACTACTGCATGACCGGCTGGCGGATCGGCTGGCTGGTGCTGCCCGAGGACCTCGCGCGGCCGGTCGAGCGGCTGGCGCAGAGCCTCTACATCTCCCCGCCCGACCTTTCGCAGCGCGCGGCGATCGCCGCTTTCGACGCGCGGGAGGAACTCGAGGCGGTGAAGGCAGGCTATGCGGCCAACCGGGCGCTCCTCCTCGACCGCCTGCCGGCGCTCGGTTTCGAGGATCATTTCCCGGTCGACGGGGCGTTCTACGTCTATGCGTCGGTGCGCCGTTTCGCCAACGATTCCAGTGCCTTCGCGGGGCGCATGCTGGCCGAGGCGGGGGTTGCGGCAACGCCGGGCGTCGATTTCGACCGCGAACGCGGGCACGGCTTCATGCGCTTCTCGTTCGCCGGGCGGCACGAGGACATGGTCGAGGCGGCCGAGCGGCTCGCGCGCTGGCTCATATAGGGGGGCGTTTCGTGGATCAGGATCGGGCCGGCGGGAACGGCGTTGGCCAGGCGTTCGAGCTCCTGGAAGCGCATCGGGCGCGCCTCGCGGGACGGAGCGTCGCGGGGCTCTTCGCGGCCGACCCGGAGCGGGCGCCGCGCCTCACGCTGAAGGCCGGCGACCTCTTCGTCGACATCTCCAAGAACCGCATCGACGCGCCGGTCCTCGGCGCGCTGGTCGAGCTGGCGCGCGCCGCCGGCGTGGAGGTGAAGCGGAAGGCGATGTTCGCCGGCGAGGCGATCAACAGCACTGAGCAGCGGGCCGTGCTCCACGTCGCGCTTCGGGCCGACAAGGGCGAGGTCTATACGGTCGGCGGCCGGAACGTCGTGCCCGACGTCCTCGAGGTCCTGCAGAAGATGTCGGCTTTCGCCGACAAGGTGCGCTCGGGCGCCATCGCGGGGGCGGGCGGGCCGTTCACCGACGTCGTCAATATCGGCATCGGCGGGTCGGACCTCGGCCCGGCGATGGTGACGCGGGCGCTCCGGCCGTTCCACAAGGGGCCGCGCGTCCATTTCGTCTCCAATGTCGACGGCGCGCATATCGCCGACACGCTGAAGGGCCTCGATCCGGGGCGGACGCTGGTGCTGGTCGCCTCCAAGACCTTCACCACGATCGAGACCATGACCAATGCCGCCACGGCGCGGAATTGGATCGCCGGCGCGCTCGGCGAGGCGGCGGTCGGCAAGCATTTCGCGGCGATCTCGACCGCCCTCGACAAGGTCGAAGCGTTCGGGATCGACGTCAGCCGCGCCTTCGGCTTCTGGGATTGGGTGGGCGGGCGCTACTCGGTGTGGTCGGCGATCGGACTGCCGGTGATGCTGGCGATCGGGCCGGCCAATTTCCGCTCGTTCCTGTCCGGCGCGCACGCCGTCGACGTGCACTTCCGCGAGGCGCCGCTCGGCGAGAACCTGCCGGTCGTGCTGGCGCTCCTCGGGATCTGGTACCGCAACGTCTGGGGCTTCCCGGGGCATGCGGTGCTGCCCTACGAGCAGCGGCTCGAGCGCTTCCCCGCCTATCTCCAGCAGCTCGACATGGAGTCGAACGGGAAGGCGGTGCGGCTCGACGGAAGGCCGGTCGAGAGGCCGACCGGGCCGCTGATCTGGGGCGAGCCGGGGACCAACGGACAGCACGCCTTCTTCCAGTTCCTGCATCAGGGCACCGACGTGGTGCCGTGCGATTTCCTGCTCGGCGCGGAGGGGACGGACGACCTCCCCGTCCATCACGACCTCCTCGTCGCCAATTGCCTGGCGCAGGGCGAGGCCCTGATGCGCGGCAAGACGCTCGCCGAGGCGCGCGCGGAGCTCGCCGCCAAGGGCCTGAGCGAGGCGGAGATCGACGCGCTCGCCCCCCACAAGGTGTTTCCGGGCAACCGGCCCTCGACGACGATTCTCTACCCGAAGCTCACGCCATCGGTGCTCGGCCAGCTGATCGCGCTCTACGAGCACAAGGTGTTCGTGCAGGGCGCGATCTGGGACATCAACCCCTTCGACCAGTGGGGCGTGGAGCTCGGCAAGCAGCTCGCAATGGAGCTCGTGCCGATGGTCAAGGGCGAGGCGAGCGCCGAAGGCCGCGACGGCTCGACCGCCGGCCTCATCGCAGCCGTCCACGCGATGCGGGCAGGGCACTCTTAGATCCCGAAGATGATGTTGCCGCAGCCGGCGCGTCGCGCCGCCCCCAAATCCTTCCCCACAGGCGCAAGGCTATCGCATATGGCGAACGGCATTCCCCCTCCCCCCTTGTGGGGGAGGCCGGGAGGGGGCCTCGCGGCAAGCGAGGCACCAAAATCCCGCGGTAGCTACAAGCGTCAGCGAGGGATTCTTGACCAGGCCTCGCTTGCCGCTCGGCCCCCACCCCTGACCCCTCCCCACAAGGGGGAGGGGGAAAGGGGAGCGCGCTCGTCCCTTCGGTCGTATGCGATACCCCCGGCCGCAAGCGGGGGAGGAGGGACCTCTTGAACCCGCTCGCGGGGATCGCGCTGAAGGTCGTGTCGACGGCCTTCTTCACCGGCATGGCGACCCTCATCAAGCTGGTCTCGGAACGCTTCCCGGTCGGCGAGATCGCCTTCGCGCGGAGCTTCTTCGGGCTGATCCCGGTGCTCGTCTGGGCGGCGTGGCGCGGGCAGTTCCCGGGCGTCTTCCTCACCCGCAATCCGCGCGGGCATCTCCTCCGCGTGACGGTCGGCACGGCCTCGATGTTCCTCGGCTTCTCGGCGCTCCGCTTCCTGCCGATCGCCGACGCGACCGCGATCGGCTACGCCGCGCCGCTCTTCACGGTCGCCTTCGCAGCGCTCCTCCTCCGCGAGACGGTGCGGCTCTATCGCTGGTCGGCGGTGGTGGTGGGCCTGATCGGCGTGGTCATCATCCTCTCCGAGTATCTCTCGCCGACCGTTGCGGCGGGCAGCCTGATCGGCGCCGGGCTGCAGCTTTCGAGCGCGGTCTTCGCCGCCTATGCCGCGATCCAGATCAGCTTTCTCAGCCGCACCGAGCCGGCGGGGACGATCGTGGTCTATTTCTCCTCCTTCGCGGCGCTGGTGGCGCTGTGCACGCTGCCCTTCGGCTGGGTCGTGCCGACCCCGCTCGAGGCGCTGATGCTGGTCGGGATGGGGATCTTCGGCGGCATCGGCCAGGTACTGATGACCACCAGCTACCGCTACGCCGACGCCTCGGTGCTGGCCCCGTTCGACTACACCTCGATGCTCTGGGCGGTGCTGGCGAGCCTCATCGTCTTCAGCACGGTGCCCACCCCGGTGGTGCTGATCGGCTCGGCGGTCATCATCGGCGCGGGGCTCTTCGTGATCTGGCGCGAGCGGCAGCTCGGCCTCATCCGCAACCGCATCAAGCAGGCGCAGCCGCCCGCCCCGCCGGCCGCCTGATCTCCGACGTCCGCCTCTGGCCGTGGCGTTCGCGCGCCCTACGTCAAGGGTTAGCGAATAACGTCACGTCGAGGGAGCTCGCCCATGGAAACGGATCACGTCGCAAGAGCGTCGGTCGATATCGCGGCCCCGCGAGACAAGGTCTGGGAGGCGCTGGTCGATCCGCACGCGATCAGGGAATACATGTTCGGGACGGACGTCGCCTCGGACTGGACCGAGGGAAGCGAGATCACCTGGAAGGGGGTGTGGGAGGGACGGCCCTACGCCGACAGGGGCGTCATCAAGCAGCTCCTGCCCGGGACGCGGCTCCATTTCAGCCACTACAGCCCGCTGGGCGGCAAGCCCGACACGCCCGAGAACTACCACAACGTGACCATCGACCTCACCGATCTCGGCGAGGAGACGCGCGTCTATCTCGCGCAGGACGGCAATGGCAGCGAAGAAGCGCGCGCCCACTCGGAGAAGAACTGGCAGGGGATGCTGAGCGGGCTGAAGGCGTTCGTCGAGAAGCGGACGAGGGACGATGCGCGGGGCACGCGCGCGGGCGAGGGCGACGCCACCGGCGCCCGCGAGGCGCCGTCCCGCTGATTGCGAGGCCGCGGTGCCGCTACGGCGCGGAGGTCGGGACGCCGAGGCCGCCGAAGAGGAGGACGAGCAGCACGACCTGCACCACGCCGAGGCCGATATTCATCAGCGCCATCGGCGTGTTGCCCTGCTGCCGCCAGTAGACGCCGTTGGCGACGCAGGCGATCGCCGAGAGCGCGAATATCACCAGCGCGAAGATGATCATTGCCGCCCCCGCTCGCCGCTCTACCGCGCCGCGACCACGTTCTGCCGCTGCTCGCCGAGGCCGGCGATGCTGAGATGCAGCCGGTCGCCGGGCTTGAGGTAGGTCTTGCGGCCGTGGCCGACGCCGGCCGGCGTGCCGGTGGTGATGACGTCGCCCGGCTCCAGCGTCATGAAGCGCGAGGCGTAGGAGATGATGAAGGCGGCGCCGAAGATCATCTCCCTGGTGGTGCCGTTCTGCATCCTTGTGCCGTTGAGGTCGAGCGTGACGGCGAGGTCCTGGACGTTCGCGATCTCGTCGGTGGTGACCAGAAACGGGCCGAGCGGGCCAAAGCCGGGCGCGCTCTTGCCCTTCATCCACTGGCCGGTGCCCTCGAGCTGCATGGCGCGCTCGCTGACGTCGTTGCAGATGGAATAGCCGGCGAGGTAGTCGAGCGCGCCGGCCTCGGGGACCTGGTAGGCGCGCCTGCCGATGACGAGCGCGAGCTCGCACTCCCAGTCGGTCTTCGCCCAGCCGTTCGGGATGGGGATGTCGTCGTTGGGGCCGCTGAGCGAGCCCGGGGCCTTGGCGAAGAGGATCGGCTCGACCGGCGGGGCCGAGTTCAGCTCGGCGGCGTGGTCGAAATAGTTGAGGCCGACGCCGATGAAATGGCCCACGCGCGAGATGGCGGCGCCGATGCGCACGTCGCCCGGGACGGCCGGCAGGGTCGCCGGGTCGATGCGGCGGATGCGCTCGATCGCGCCGCCGGCGATGCTCTCGGGCGAGATGTCGGGGACGGTCGAGGAGAGGTCGCGGATGACGCCCGCGGCGTCGAGAATCCCGGGGCGTTCGGTTCCCCTCTGTCCGTAGCGGAGGAGGCGCATCGTGGTAACTCCGTGGCAGCTGGCCGGGCTCCGGCTGGCGCACTGATAGCCCAGGCGCGCGGAAGCGCCAACGGCAGAAAGCGGGCGAGGATGCGGCAGGAAGGACCGGCGCCGCCCGGTGGGGACGGCGCCGGCAGAGACTAGTTCAGCGGGCCGATCTCGCCGGCCGCGTTGATGCGGAAGAGGCCGTCGGCCTGGCCCTGGTAGGTGCCGTCGCGCAGCCACTCGATCGAGGCCTGGTGGAGGTCGCCGCGATGCTTCTCCCAGAGGATGAAGTGGGAGCCGCATTCGATGGAGACGAACACCTTGTTGGCGGCGCCGGTGGCGGCGTCGAAGACCGCGCGCTGGTTGGCGGGGGCGACCGAGGTGTCGGACTCGCCGCCGATGACGAGGATCGGGTGGGTGAGGCTGGCGATCATGTCGGGCGTCCAGCCCGAGCCGGTGCGGGTCGGGCCGCGGACGAAGCCGGGACCGTCCTCGGGCCCCCAGGTCGAGCCGACCGGGTCCCACTTCATGGAGGCGTCCCAATAGGCGTCGAGCGCGCCGTCCTCGATCTGGCCGGGGCAGAGCGCGGAGGCGTTCCAGCCTTCGGCGAAGCCGGCCTTGTCGCGGAGCGTGGTGGTGAAGCCCTCGGCCGGGAAGTCGGCCAGCTCGAGATTGGGGTTGCCGTTGACCGGCGCGAAGAGGAAGAGCCGGTTGACCTTCTCCGGGTGGAGCGAGGCGTAGCCGCCCGAGCGCGGGCCGCCGGCCGACCAGCCGACCATACTCACCTTGGCCGCGCCGGTCTCGCCGAGGATGTAGTCCACGACCGTGTCGATCTCCTCCCACTCGCCGCGGATGGTGTTGAAGCGGAGCGGGTGGTGGGCGGTGCAGGCGGCTTCGAGGACGTTGCCGACCAGGAGCGACTCCTGGAGGGCGGGGTCGACGTTGCAGGGGTCGTCCATGAAAGGACGGGCCGAGCCGCCATAGCCGGTCTGGTCGACCGCCCAGACATCGAAGCCTTCGCGGGCGAGGGCCTCCATCCAGCTGTAGTCGCGGAACTCCATGTCGTAGCCGGCGGCGACCGGCGTGGTGCCACCGTGCACGAACAGCACCACCTTGTTCTCGTCGGCGACCGTGCCGGTCGGGTTGGTGGCGGTGACGTGGCGCACGTAAAGGGGAAGAACCATGCCGACATGTCCTCCGACGGTCGGATGGTAGGTGACGAAGATGTCCTCCTTCGTGAAGTCCTGGGCAGCGGCGCCGATGGTCATCAGGGGCGCGCATGCCGCGAGCACGAGGCCGTAAAGGGCTGGCCTTCTCATCAGTATTCCTCCCGGTTTTCGTTGTTTCGCCGGCCGATTGCGTTGGCCGGTCGAAGCAACCGTATGGCGGGAAAGCAAACTGACCAATATCCCCCTTGGTAAGGGTGTTATTCCAGCGGGCGGTCCCATTGCGGCCCGTCAGCGCCCAGATGACGCGCAGGCCTGTCATGCATGACGGACATGTGACGGGTTCCGTGATTTGCCCGATGCTGCATTATCCGCTATGCGAACAGACTCCCTCCAGCCGCCGGGCGGGAAAGTGCGGCGCGGCTGGGGCGCCCTTCCCAAGTCACATTTTTGTTTTGCGAATCGGGTAGGGCGGCAGCACATTGGAGACGGCGAGGCCACTCGATGCTTGACCGACCGGATACTCGGTACTTCCGGACGCTGTTTCTCTCGGATCTCCACCTTGGCGCCAAAGCGAGCCAGGCGGAGGCTTTCGCCGATTTCCTGCGCCACCACGACGCCGAGACGATCTACCTCGTCGGCGATTTCTTCGACGGCTGGCGCCTGCAGCGCGACTGGCACTGGCCGAAGAGCCACAGCGACGTGGTGATGCTGCTGCTCGCCAAGGCGCGGGCCGGCACCAAGATCGTCCTCCTGCCCGGCAACCACGATTCCTTCCTGCGCGAGTTCGAGGGCTTCCAGTTCAACAACGTGACGATCACCGACCGGATCGTCCACGAAACGGCCGACGGGCAGCGCTTCCTGGTCATCCATGGCGACCAGTTCGACTCGGTCGCCCAGCACGCGCCGTGGCTGGCCGGGCTCGGCGACCTCGCCTATCGCGGCGCGCTCTCGCTCAACGGGGTGATCAATCGCGTGCGTAGGCACTACGGCCTCGGGCCGTGGTCGTTCTCGGCCTGGGCCAAGCACAAGGTCAAGATGATGGTCAACGAGGCCAGCGACTTCGAGGAGCTGCTGGCGGCCGAAGCGCGCCGGGTCGGCGCGGACGGGGTGATCTGCGGCCACATCCACCATGCCGGGATGCAGGATTTCCTCGGCATCCGCTACATCAACACCGGCGACTGGGTGGAGAGCCGCACCGCCGTCACCGAGGACGTCCACGGCCGGCTCGAGCTGGTCGAGTGGGACGGCGTGCCCGAGGAGGCCGGGATCGAGACCCCGACCGAGGCGGAAGCCGACCAGGAGCCGCGGCTCGCCACCTGGTGACGCGCTGCCCGTGAGTCTTCGCCGGCCGATGTGATAGGCGAGGGCATGAACGCCGCCTCGCCTTTTTCTGACGATGCCAGGGAAGCCGCGCAACGGATCGCCGGCGTGGCCGTGCGAACGCCGCTCGTCGGCAATCCCTATCTCGACGAGCTGGTCGGCGGCCGGGTGCTTCTCAAATGCGAGAACCTCCAGCGCACCGGCTCGTTCAAGTTCCGCGGCGCCTATGCGGCGGCGAGCCTCCTCACGCCGGCCGAGCGGGCGGCAGGCGTGGTGGCGGTCTCCTCGGGCAACCACGCGCAGGGGGTGGCCGAGGCGGCGCGGCTCGTCGGGGCGAGCGCGACCATCGTGATGCCGGCCGACGCGCCGGCCATCAAGAAGGCGCGGACGGCGCGCGGCGGGGCGCGGATCGTCGACTACGACCGCGCTACGGAAGACCGCGACACGGTGGTCCGCGACTACATCGCCCGGCATGGCGGCACGCTGATCCACCCCTATGACGATTCGCGCGTCATCGCCGGGCAGGCGACGGCGGGGATCGAGATCGCCGAGGATGCGGCGGCGCGGGGGATTTCCCTCGACGCGGTGCTGGTGCCGTGCAGCGGCGGCGGGCTGTCGGCGGGGATCGCGCTCGCCATCCGCGCGCTCAGTCCTTCGACCGAGACGCATATCGTCGAGCCGGCCGGGTTCGACGACTACGCGCGGTCGCTGAAGGCGGGCGAGATCCTCTCCAATCCGCGCGCCTCGGGCTCGGTGTGCGACGCGCTGATGGCGATGCGGCCGGGCGCGCTCGGCTTCGCGCTGAACCAGAGGAACGTGTCCGGCGCGCTCGCGGTCAGCGACGAGGCGGCGCTCGCGGCCGTGGCCTTCGCCTTCCGCGAGCTCAAGCTGGTGGTCGAGCCGGGCGGGGCGGTGGCGCTCGCCGCCATCCTCTCGGGCGTCTTTCCGGTGCGCGGGAAGACCGTCGTGGCGGTCCTCTCCGGCGGCAATATCGACGAGCCGGTGCTCCAGCGCGCCCTCGCCGCCTACGAGCGATGAAGACGGGGCACGTCGAGGAAATCTAACCTCCCCCTTGAGGGGAGGTCGAAACCGCGCAGCGGTTTCGGGAGGGGGGCATCGTCCTTTCCGGCTGGCATTGAGCGGGTGGGACCTTCGTTCCCCCCTCCCGAAGCCGCTCGGCCATAGGCCTCGCACCTTCGACCTCCCCTCGAGGGGGAGGTTGCCTCAGCTGATCGCGCTCTAGGAGAAGAGCGCCGCCTTCTCGCCGGCGGTCATGCGGAGGGTCGGATCGGCCGTCCGCGGCCTCTCGGCCACGACTTCTGTCCCGGCTGGCGCGCTCGCGACAGGTTCCGCGATCGCGGCCGGTGCGACGGGCGGCTCCGTGACGAGCGCGCGGCCCGGCTGCATCGCGGCGAGAGCCTGGGCGACCTGCGCGAAGGCCGGCGAGGCGCCCTGCGGCGCGGAGAGGCGGAGGTCGCCGGCCTGCGGCATGGGTGCGGGCGAAGCGAGGATGGCCGAGCGCTCGACCGGCTCGGGGCGCGGCCGCGTCGGGTCGGCGGTGCGCGCCGGGAGGTTGGGAACGGCTGGCGTCAGCGGCTTGTCGCTCGACCAGTAGGAGTTCCGCGTGGGCGCCGGAATGGTGGCGGGCTGCGGGCGGGCGGGACCGCCCGGCGCGGGCAGGTTGCCCTGCACCGGCACCGGCTGCTTGGAGAGCGGGCGGCCGGCGGGAAGCTCGTAGCCCAGCTCGCGGACGAAGCTGTGCAGCCGGTGCTCGAGCATATTGAGCTGGCTCTGCGCGCGGAGGAGGCGGTCCGGCGCGCTTTCGCCCGGGCGCGGGCCGCTGAGCACGAGCCGGAGCTCGGCGAGGGCGTCGGCGATCGGCGGACCCATGCGCCGGGCCGCGTCGGGAGCCGCGGCGGCCGGACGGGCGATGCTCGCCTCGATGCGGCGCAGCGCGTCGAGGACGGTCGCGGTGTCGGTGGCGCGATGACGGCGGGCATACTCGCCGAGGAACCAGCGGCCGCGCGCGGTTTCCATGACCGCGCTCTCGATCG
>JADYYB010000044.1 GCA_020853895.1 Bauldia sp. | reverse complement strand
GGAGGCCTTCCTCGCCGGCTTCCCCGCCGAGGTCGTACCAGCGGACGCCGCTGTCGCGGATCGCTTCGAGGATCGCCCACTGCACGGCGTAGCCGGCCTTGAGCGGGAGGGCGGCGTCCGAGCTCGCTCCGAAGAGGTAGTAGGCGGTGTCGCCGTGGAGGCCGAAGACCGCGCCGGCGACCGGGGCGCCATCCTTGCGGGCCATCATCAGGCGCGGCCGTGCCGGGGCGGCGAGCGCCTCGCGCAGTGCCCGAAGGAGCTCGACCTTGTCGGTGCTCGCGCCGCCGCCCTTCCGCGCGATCATCGCGGCGTGGAGGGCGGCGAAGTCGGCGAGGCCGGCCGCATCCTCCTCGCGCAGCGCGAGACCGGCGGCCCTGGCGTGCTTGAGATTGTAGCGCCATTTCTGGTCGAGGCTGGCGAGCTGCTCGGTCTCCGGGAGCGTGGCGTCGACGAGGTAGCGGTTGGGGTCGTCCATCGTCCGGCCGGCGACGAAGCCGAGCTCGGCCATCACCTCGCGCTCGATCGTGCCGGTCAGCGGGCTCGGGCGCTGGAGGATCAGGAGCGCCGCGCCGCCGCGCTTCCCGTACTCGGCGACCAGCGCGTAGAGGACGCTGCGATAGGTCCGGGCGTCGGCGGCCGCGGTGCCGGCGAGGCGCCAGAGTGGGCCGAACTTCATGAAGCGCACGTCGAGCGGGACGCCCTTGGGCGCGATGCGGACGAGGATGGCACCGCCGATCAGGCGCCCGGCCTGTCGGACCTCGACCGCTTCGACGCGCTCCTCGCCCCAGCGTCCCGCGGCGTAGAGGGCGCTCTGCTCGAAGCTCGAATCGGCGAAGCGGTCGAGCTGGCGATCCCACGCCTCGTGCGAGACGCGGGCGACGGTCGTGCCGACCGAGGCGAGGGCGCGGGTGCCGGCCTCGCGGCCGGCGCCGCCGATCGCCGTGCGGACGCTCACTCGCTCTCCTCCCTCGCCGGCACCGGCGCGGGCTTGCCGGCGATGCGGCGGCGGGCGAACTGCACCGCCTTGAGGAGGGTCGGGCTGGTCTTGACGAAGCGCTTGGCCGCGTCGGCCGAGCGGTAGGCGGCGGCCGGGACCATGCCGGCGAGGCTGAGCCCGGGCGAGGCGGTGTAGAGCGCCTCGGAGCGCTCGCACCACATGCCCTTGTAGTCCTCGTTGCCGATGGTGAAGTCGTAGACGCCCACGCCATGCGCGATGCACCACTGCATCAGCCGGTACATGAGATGCTTGCCGGGCGAGGTGCGCTCGATCTCGCCGTCGGCATAGGCGTGCATCACGTAGTAGTAGCGGTCGCCGCGCACGAGGCCCCAATTGGTGGCGACGATCTCCTCGCCCGCCATCAGCGCGCAGAGATGGCCCGGGCCGTCGGGGTAGGGGCGGAGCGCGACCGCGTCGTAGAAGGCGCGCACCGCCTCGGTCGCGAAGATGTCGGGAACGCCCATCGCGCCGAGGCTCCGGCGCTTCTGCTCGAAGAGCTTGGTCAGGATCGGGCAGGCCTCCTCGGCGGTCTGCGCGACGACGAAGCGGACGGCGCCGGTCTCCTCGAGCTTCTTCATCTTGCGGCGGTCGGTGCGGCGCGAGGACTGCGAGCGCTTGCCCGTGTAGTAGGCCTCCCAGTCGGCGCCGAGCACGGTGTGGAAGGCGTCTTCGGGGTTGCGCTGGCGGGTACCGGAAGCGAACGGGTTCGGCCACTCGCCGATCAGCTCGGGCTGCCGCTCGAGCCGCGCGGCGTCGGCCCGCCCGGCGGCGGCGAGCGCCCGGCGCCGGAAACTGGCGGCGGCGGAGGGCTTGCCGAGAGCGGCGAGGAGGGCCGGGTCGAAGAGGCCGCCCTTGTAGTCGGCGTGCGGGCCGCCCAGCCATTCGAGGATGCGAAGACCGGCCGCCCGGCGAAGGCCGAAGGGAAGGACGCAGACCACCCGCCCCTCGGCCGAGCGGCCGACGACGATGCGCGGCGCGATGCCGAGCGTGGGGGCGACCAGCTCGACCCAGGGCTGGACGAAATCGTAAACGGCGAAGACGTGGCCGGCGGCGCGGCGCTCGAAGATGCGCCATTCGATCTCGATGGCGCGCACCTCGCGGTGGCACTCGAAGGCCAGTGCCTCCGCGGCAATGGGGCCTTCAAGCCCGTCAAGGCGAACAGGGGAATTCATCGAGGGCTCCGGTCGGAAAGCCTCGGTAGGGCTCTGAAAGTTAAGATCGCCCTGTAACGATCGCAGAAAGGCGGCCTTAACACTCCCCGTCCGTTAAGACCTGGTTAACCGGCCCTTACCCCGATCGCGGACTCGCGGCCCTACTTCACCCTCCGGCAAGATGGCGGTCGATCGTCACCCTCGTCCCCTCCCCGCAAGCGGGGGAGGGGGTGTTGGGGAGGTCCGCCTCCTGGCCGGGCGCTAAAGGCGATAGCCCTGCCTTCAAGGGGAGGCCGGGAGGGGCCTCGCGGCAGCGAGGTACTAAGATCCCACCTCCGCGGAATCCTCGGATCGTCCCGAAGGCCCCATGCGAAACCGGCTGAAGCGCCGGTTTCGACCGCCCCACAAGGGGGCGGTGGGCGATTCTATATGCGCCGTCCTACCCCCCTCTCCCCGGAGGGGAGAGGGGACTGGTCGAGGTACCCGCGGATAACGGCGTCGCTGGTCAGATTCATCGCAATCCGCCGACGTTTCATCGCACTCTGCGGAAGCGGGTCCCAAGGCTCAGCCCTCGGTGAGGATGCGCTCGATCTCCGGCACGGGATGCTGGGTCAGGGTCTTGTCGACCTCGGCGAGGATGCGGTTGCGGACCTCCGGGTGGAAGGCCTCACGAAGGACCCCGAGGATGCGCGGCGGGGCGACCACGACGAGGTTCTCGAAGGCCTGGCTGT
>JADYYB010000043.1 GCA_020853895.1 Bauldia sp. | reverse complement strand
TTCGAGTGCTCGAAGAACGTCGTCTATACCGGCGCCGTTCCCAACCAGCAGCTCTCCAACTTCATCCCCTGGATCGTCAACACGCTCGGCAAGAGGCGCTTCTTCATCGTCGGGTCGAACTACATCTATCCGCGCGAGATGGCCAAGGTGTCGAAGATCCTGATCGAGCAGGCCGGCGCCGAGTATGTCGCCGACGAGTATCTCGAGCTCGGCCACTCCGAGTGGGGCTCGATGGTCAACAACATCAAGAACTCGGGCTGCGACGTGGTGCTCTCCAACGTCGTCGGCGACTCGGTGGTCGCCTTCTACCGCGAGTACCGCAACCAGGGCATCAGCCACGACACCCTGCCGATCTGCGCGACCGTGACCTCGGAGATCGAGATCGCCGCCATGGGTGCCGAGTACGCGGCCGGTAGCTACACCTCGTTCCCGTATTTCCAGGCCATCGACACCGACATCAACAACGCCTTCGTCGAGCGCTACCGTGCCTTCGTGAAGGACGCCGCGGCGGTGACCCACCACGCGCTCGAATCCTCCTACTTCCAGGTCTTCCTGTGGAAGCAGGCGGTCGAGGCGGCCGGCGAGGCGACCCCCGATGCGATCCGCGCCGGCGTCATGGGCCAGGAGTTCGACGCGCCGAACGGCCACGTCAAGATCGAGCCCGGCAACCTCCACACCTGGCTGACCCCGCGCATCGCGGCGTGGAAGTCGGACGGGCAGGGCGAGATCATCGACGAGTATCCGGAGCCGATCGTCCCGCTGCCCTACGTCGCCTACGGTGAGACGGCCGAGAGCCGCTTCTGCACCGAGGCCGGCCTCGACTCGACCCGGCTCTAGCGCACCCGGACGCGCCGGCCGGCGCTCGCCCGGCCGGCGCCTTCCCCTCGCGGCGGACCAATGATCGACACCATCTTCATCGGCCTCAGCCTGGCTTCGATCCTGCTGCTGGTCGCCCTCGGCCTCTCCATCACCTACGGGGCATTGGGCGTCATCAACATGGCCCATGGCGAGATGGTGATGATCGGCGCCTATGTGACGGTGCTGGCGCACATCTATCTCGGGGTGAACCTCTTCTTCGCGATCCCGCTCGCCTTCGTGGTCGCCGCCGCGCTCGGCTGGCTGATCGAGCGTCTGGTCGTCCGGAGGCTCTACGGGCGATTGCTCGACACGCTCCTGGCGACCTGGGGCGTTGCCATCCTCATCCAGCAGGCGGTGCGGCTCGACCTCGGCCTGACCTTCTTCGGCGTCAACCTCGCCGGCCTCGGCCCGGGCCTCCAGAACGTCCAGGTCCCCGCCGTGCTGCAGGGCTCGGTCTCGCTCCTCGGCGTCAACCTCAACGTCTATCGGCTATTCATCATCCTTGTCACGCTGATCGCGACGGTCGCCACCTGGTACCTCATGTACCGCACCTCGATCGGCACCCAGGTCCGCGCCATCATGCGCAACCCGAAGATGGCGGCCGCCTGCGGGATCAACGTCAAGCGCGTCAACGCGCTGACCTTCGCCTATGGCTCCGGCCTCGCCGGAATCGCCGGGGTGATGATGTCGGGCTTCAAGACCGTCTTTCCCGAGATGGGCACGCCCTACGTGGTCGACGGCTTCCTGGTCGTCGTCGCGGGCGGCGTCGGGAGCCTCGTCGGCCTCATCGCCTCCTCCGGTCTCCTCGGCCAGATCAACGGCGTCTTCGCCGCGCTCACCAACGACATCCTGGCGCGCGCGGTGATGTTCGGGACGGTGATCCTGATCATCATCCTCCGGCCCCAGGGCCTCTTCTCCTTCCGGGGCCGCTGAGCGATGTCCGACGCCGATCTCAACGCAGCGGCGAATGTCGGCACGGCGCCGGTCGAGAAGGCGCCGCCCTCGGCGACCGCCACGCGGATCAAGACCTGGCTCGAATATGCCGGCTACGCGGGCTTCATCCTCGTCATCCTCGTCCTCCCGTTCTTCTTCGACGAGTTCACGCTGAACCGCTTCGCCAAATATCTCGTCTACGGGATGCTCGGCGTCGCCATCGCGCTCTCCTGGGGCTATGCCGGCATCCTCAATCTCGGCCAGGGCCTCTTCTTCGGCGCCGGCGCCTACATGATCGCGATGTCGCTGAAGCTCGAGAGCCGGACCTCGCTCGCGCAGGGCTCCGACACGCCTGTGCCGGACTTCATGTTGTGGAACGCCGAGCCCGGCGCGCCCACCGAGCTCTGCTGCATCAACCCCGCCTCGTTCCTCTGGCTGCCCTTCCAGGCGACCTGGTTCGGCGTCCTCATGGGCATCGTCCTGCCGGTGGTGATCGCCGGCATCGTCGGGCTGACGATCTTCAAGAAGCGTGTCTCGGGCGTCTACATCTCGATCATCACGCTGGCCCTCGTGCTGCTCGTCCGGCTCGTCGTCATCGACGCCCAGCCGGTGACCAACGGCTTCAACGGCCTCACCGATCTCGCCTATCTCACCGTCTTCGGCTTCGAGTTCGACCCCTATCTCAAGGAGACCTACTACCTCGTCGCGATCCTCCTCTCCCTGGTGCTGGTCGGGGCACGGCTCCTCGTCTCCACGCGCGCCGGCCTCATCCTCCAGGCGATCCGCGACGACCAGAACCGCGTCCGCTACCTCGGCTTCGACGTGCCGGTCTACCAGACCGTGTTCTTCGCCATCTCCGCGGCCATCGCCGGCCTCGCCGGCATGCTCTACGTGATCGTCGCCGAGTTCGCCTCGCCCACCTTCATGGACCTCGCCTTCTCCATCACCATGGTGGTGTGGGCGGCGGTCGGTGGGCGCGCCTCGCTTCTGGGCGCGTGCATCGGCGCCATCCTCATCAACACGATCGAGGCCTCGGTCAGCGAGACGCAGTCGCTGGTCCAGGCTTGGCAGGTGTTCATCGGCCTCCTCTTCGTCGGCGTCGTCCTGTTCCTGCCGCGCGGCCTCGCCGGCCTCTCCAGCGACATCGTCGATTTCGTGCTTCGGCTCTTCAACCGGCGGCGTCCCGCCGAGCCGCGACCGGCGGGCGAGGCCATGCGCCCGCCGGTGGCGGCGGAGTAGGGCGATGGGCACGGCGGCGCTCACCATCGACGGGCTCGGCGTCAGCTTCTCCGGCCTCAAGGCCGTGAGCGCCTTCTCGATGATCGTGGAGACCGGCGAGCTCCGGGTCCTGCTCGGCGCCAACGGCGCGGGCAAGACCACGCTCATGGACCTCATCAGCGGCAAGACCAAGAGCACCGAGGGGCGCGTCTTCCTCGGCGACACCGAGATCACCAACTGGGAAGAGCACCGCATCGCCCGCGCCGGCGTCGGCCGGAAATTCCAGATCCCCAGCGTCTTCCGCGACCTCACCGTGCGCCGCAACCTCGAGGTCGCGAGCTGCCGCAACCCCTCGGTCTTCGCCAATATCGGCTTCGGCTTCTCGAAGGCCGCCAAGGCGCGCATGGACGAGGTGCTGGGCGTCATCGGCCTCGAGGATCTTCGCAACGAACCGGCGTCGAACCTCTCGCACGGCCAGACGCAATGGCTCGAGCTCGGGATGCTGATGGTCCAGGACCCCAAGGTCATCCTCCTCGACGAGCCGACCGCCGGGATGACCCAGTCCGAGACCCTGAAGACCTCGCAGATCATCCTCGCGCTCAAGGGCAGGCACACGATCGTGGTGGTCGAGCACGACATGGCCTTCGTGCGCGAGATCGCCGAGCGCATCACGGTGATGCATCTCGGCAAGCTCCTTGCCGAAGGCCCGATGGCCGAGATCGAGACCAACCCGAAGGTGCGCGAGGCCTATCTCGGCTCGCGGAGGCTCTCCTGATGCTGAGCCTCGCCAACGTCGACTCCTTCTACGGCCGGAGCCACGTCCTCCACGGCGTCTCGATGGACGCCCCGACCGGCGAGATCGTCGCCGTGATGGGCCGGAACGGGGTCGGCAAAACGACCCTCCTCAAGACCATCATGGGCCTCACCGACGCCGCCACCGGCGCGATCCGCCTCGACGATGCCGAGCTCGAGAAGCGCCCGACCTTCGAGCGCGCGCGCGCCGGCATCGCCTATGTCCCGCAGGGCCGCGAGATCATCCCCGACTTCACCGTCGAGGAGAACATCCTCATGGGCGGCTACGCCCGCGCCGGCGGGCCGAAGATCCCCGAGATCGCGCTGAAGCTCTTCCCCTATCTCGCCGAGAACATGAGCCGCTCCGGCGGGCTCCTCTCGGGCGGCCAGCAGCAGCAGCTGGCCATCGCCCGGGCGCTCGCCGCCGAGCCGAAAGTGCTCCTCCTCGACGAGCCGACCGAGGGCATCCAGCCCAACATCGTCGAGCAGATCGAGGAGACCATCCGCATCCTCAACCGCGATCTCGGCCTCACCATCGTGCTGGTCGAGCAGAACGTCGAGTTCGCGCGCGCCGCCGCGCACCGCTTCGTCATCATCGAGAAGGGGAGGGTGATCGCCTCCGGGCCGGTCGCCGACCTCTCCGACGAGCTCATCCACCGCCACATGGCCGTCTGATCATGCGGCGATCGAAAGACGGCTAACCAAGAGACCAGGAAGGGAGAAGGGAACCATGCTCCACGGTGACATTTCGTCCAGTAACGACACGGTCGGCGTCGCCGTCGTGAACTACAAGATGCCCCGCATGCATACCAAGGCGGAGATCATCGCCAACTGCAGGAACATCGCCGACATGGTGGTCGGCATGAAGCGCGGCCTGCCCGGCATGGACCTCGTCATCTTCCCCGAGTACTCGACCCACGGGATCATGTACGACTCCAAGGAGATGTACGACAACGCCGCCACCATTCCCGGCGACGAGACCGAGATATTCGCCGAGGCCTGCCGGACGGCCAAGGTGTGGGGCGTGTTCTCGCTGACCGGCGAGCGCCACGAGGAGCACCCCAAGAAGGCGCCCTACAACACGCTCATCCTGATGAACGACAAGGGCGAGATCGTCCAGAAGTACCGCAAGATCATGCCCTGGGTGCCGATCGAGGGCTGGTATCCCGGCGACTGCACCTATGTCTCGGAAGGGCCGAAGGGCCTCAAGATCAGCCTCATCATCTGCGACGACGGTAACTATCCGGAGATCTGGCGCGACTGCGCGATGCGTGGCGCCGAGCTGATCGTCCGCTGCCAGGGCTACATGTACCCGGCCAAGGAGCAGCAGGTGATCATGGCCAAGGCGATGGCTTGGGCCAACAACGTCTACGTGGCGGTGGCCAACGCCGCCGGCTTCGACGGCGTCTATTCCTATTTCGGCCACTCGGCGATCGTCGGCTTCGACGGCCGCACCCTCGGCGAGTGCGGCGAGGAGGAGAACGGCATCCAATACGCCCAGCTCTCCAAGTCGCTCATCCGCGACGCGCGCAAGAACATGCAGTCGCAGAACCACCTCTTCAAGCTCGTGCACCGCGGCTACACCGGCATGATCAACTCCGGCGACGACATCCGCGGCCACGCCGTCTGCCCGTACGATTTCTACCGCAACTGGATCACCGATCCGGAGGGGACGCGCGAGAAGGTCGAGGCGATGACCCGTTCCACGGTCGGCACCGAAGAGGCCCCCATCGAGGGCATCCCGAACAAGAAACAGCTCGCCCACGCATAGCGGTCGTCTTGCTCGCGTTGCGTCCGTTCCCTTCGCCTCTCCCCGGTGGGGAGAGGGCGCATCACCGGCTCGCCGAGAGGCGAGGCGGGATGCGGGTGAGGGGACTCCGACCGATCCGGATGGCGCGGTCGCCCCTTACCCCGACCCTCTCCCCGGCGGGGAGAGGGGAAAGAGGCGCAGGTTCACCCCCCATCTTTCCTCCCCCTGAAAGGGGGAGGTCCGTCAGCGCAGCTGACGGGGTGGGGGTAAGTCCCCGCTGTCGCCGCGCACTGACCCCCACCGGCGCTGCGCGCCACCTCCCCCTTTCAGGGGGAGGAAAGGGGGAGCGATGCTGATGCTGAGCGGCATCGTCGGCGACCGTGCCGATCCGGACATAGCAGACCGCCTGCACCGCATCGAGCACGTCGGCCGCGTCGAGATCCTCTCCGTCGCGCCGGCCGACATGGCGCGGAAGCGTCTCCGCGGTGTCACCGACGCCGGCACCGAGTGCGCCATCGCCATCCCGCGCGAGGCGAGCCTCGTCGACGGCGCGGTGCTGCTCCTCGAGAGCCGCCGTGCGATCATCGTTCGCTCCAAGGATCAGCGCTGGCTGCGGCTCCGCCCGATGTCGCCCGCCGCGGCGCTCGAGCTCGGCTACCATGCCGGCAACCTCCACTGGCGCGTCCGCTTCGACGGCGCCGATCTCCTCGTCGCGATCGAGGTCCCGGTGGCGCGCTACCTCGCGCGCATCGCCACGCTCACCGACCGAGGCCTCGTCGTGGCGGGCGATCTCGCGGGCGAGACGCTGCGGAGCGATGCCTCGAGCGCGGATGCGGCAGCATGATCGGCGCGCTCCTAGCCCTTCAGCACGGCGACACGGCGTTCCCGAGCGGCAGCTTCGCCTTCAGCCAGGGGCTCGAGGGTCTCGCCCCGCTCGAGGGCAAACCCGACGCCGCGCGCGTCGCGGCGTTCCTGTCCGGGCTCATCGCCGGCCGCTGGGCCGGGACGGATCGCGTCGCGCTCATCCGCAGCCATCGCGTTACGGGTGACCTCTCGGCGGTCGCGGAGGTCGATGCCGAGCTGGAGGCGGCAAGCCTTGTCGAGCCGCTTCGCACCGGCTCGCGGCGCAACGGCGCGGCGCTGCTCGCGGTCCATGCACGGCTCGGGACGGCGGGCGCTGCGGAGTACCGCGCGCTCGTCCTGAAGATGGACCCCGGCTTTCGCGGGGGAAACGATGAAAGTGAGGGGAGGGCGGATCATAGCGAACGGCCGTGCGCCTTCGCCCACCTCCCGGTCGTCCAGGGTCTCGTCTGGCAGGCGACCGGCATCGACGAGGCGGCCGCCGTGGCGATGTCCGGCTACGGCCTCGTCTCGGGCATCGCCTTGGCGGCCGTGCGCCTCGGCCTCATCGGCGCGCTCGACGCGCAGGCGATCGTCGCCTCGGTCCTGCCGCTGATCGCCGACCGCGCCGCGGAGCTCGTGGCCGACGACCAGTCCTTCGCCGGCTTCGCGATCCACGCCGAAGTCGCTGCGTTCCGTCAGGCGCGCGCCGCCACGCGCCTCTTCTCCAACTAGCGATCGCACGATGCTTCTGACCCCGACCGAGATGGAGCGGCTGACGATCTACACCGCCGCCGAGCTCGCGCGGAAACGCCGCGCCAAGGGCCTCAAGCTCAACTTCCCCGAGGCCGTCGCGATTATCAGCGACGAGATCCTGGAGGGCGCGCGCGAGGGCCGCTCGGTGGCCGAGCTGATGTCCTTCGGCTCGACCATCCTCGGCCCGGACGACGTCATGCCCGGCGTTCCCGAGATGATGCCGATCCTCCAGGTCGAGGGGACTTTTCCCGACGGCACCAAGCTCGTCACCATCCACGACCCGATCCGCCCGAGCGGCACGGCCTCGCTGCAGCCGCCCGGCGAGATCATCGCCGCCGAGGGCACGATCGAGCTCAACGCCGGCCGACGGAAGACGACGCTGGTCGTCTTGAACACCGGCGACCGGCCCGTCCAGATCGGCAGCCACTACCATTTCTTCGAGGTCAACAAGGCGCTCGACTTCGACCGCGAGGCCGCCTTCGGCATGCGCCTCGACATCCCCGCCGGCACCGCCGTCCGTTTCGAACCCGGCCAGTCGAAGGAGGTGACGCTGACCGAGTTCGGCGGTGCCCGCGAGCTCTCCGGCCTCAACGCCCTCACCGAAGGCGGCGTGGACGACGCCACGCGCTCCGCCGCCCTCGCCCGCGCAAAGTCCCGCGGCTTCAAGGGAGCCTGAGCATGAGCCGCACCATGCCGGACATCAGGGTCTTAACCTCCCCCTTGCGGGGAGGTCGAAGGTGCGAGGCCTTTGGCCGAGTAGCTTCGGGAGGGGGTGCCGCGTCGAAGACGCGGAGCGCGAATGCGCCCCTGAT
>JADYYB010000042.1 GCA_020853895.1 Bauldia sp. | reverse complement strand
TTCCGGTTCGGCACGACCTCCTGGAAGACGCCCGTCATCGGGGCGAGCGTGCCGTCCGGCCCCTGCATGTCGATGCGGATGGCCCCGCCCGGGCGGACGTCCATCCGGCAGACCGGGGTGGTGAAGTGGTGCGGCCCCCACCAGCGCGCCATCAGCTCGGGGTCGGTCCACGCGCGGTAGACCAGCTCGAGCGGGGCGTCGAAGAGGCGGTCGATGCGGACGATTTTCGGTGTGGTTTCGGCCATGGGCAGCTCCTTTCGCGGCGCGGTCCTGCCGAGCAACGCTTCGAGACGGGCGATGGTGTCGAGGGCGCCGGCCTCTGGCGAGGAAGCCGGGGCTGGGGAGGTTCTCCGCTTCACGGCTGCGGCTCCGTGGACTGGACGCCGAGGATATGCCTCGCCAGGCGGTCGATCGTCTGGCGCCAGCCACGCTCCATGTTGGAGAGGGCCGCTTCCTCGGCCTCCGGCGTCACCTTGGTGAAGCCGGTGGTGATGGTGAGGCGCGTCTTTCCGTTCTCATCGGCGAAAGTGACGATGGTGAGATCCTCGTTCTCGCCGACCCGCGTGACGAAGGCCAGGCGCTCGGGTGCCGTCACTTCCGTGAATGTTCCCGCCATCGGGTAGGTCGCGCCGTCGGCCGCGCGCATCTCCAGGCGGAGCATGCCGCCCGGCCGAAGGTCTATCTCGCACACCGGGACGGTGAAGCCGTTCGGTCCGTACCATTGGGCGAAATGGCTGGGGTCGCTCCACATCCTGAAGACGAGGGCCCGCGGCGCATCGAAGACCCGCGTCAGCGTGATCCGCTTGCGGGCTGGGTGGAGGGACTCTTTCTCACCCATCCTTCTTCTCCGCCGTCGCCTTCCCGCCCGCCTGGATCTCGTGGAGATATTCGGCCAGCCGGTCGAGGCGCTGCTCCCAGAGAAGGCGGTACTGGCCGAGCCAGTCGTCGACCTCCTTCAGGGCCTGCGGCTCGATGCGGCGCGGCCGCCACTGCGCTTCGCGCCCGCGCGCGATGAGGCCGCCGCGCTCCAGCACCTTGAGGTGCTTGGAGACGGCCTGGAGGCTCATGTCGAAGGGCTCGGCGAGCTCCTTGACGGTAGCTTCGCCGGTCACCAGCCGGGCGAGGATCGCCCGGCGCGTGGGGTCGGCAAGGGCGAGGAAGGTATCGCTGAGCGGGTCGCGCTGCACCGTGATCTACCGATTGGTTGAACAACTATACGGATGAGTATGTCCCGCCGCAGGTCTTTGTCAACCGTTCCGTTGATTAACGCTCGCCAATGAGAAAGAGGGCAGGGAAGGGCGGGCCGGTCAGATCGCGGAGCGTCCTGAGCTATGCTAATCCTGCGCCCCCTTCCGGGGCGCGGCCCCGTTCTCCAGGGGAGCCCTAAGGCTTGTCTGACTGCCGCCGGGACGGTCGGGCCCGGCGTCGAAATGAAAGGTCCGAATTATTGTGTCGCTAGCTACCGAAGGCCGCCGCGTCACCGCCCTCGACATCCGCGCGCGGAAGGGGGGCGAGCCGATCGTCTCGCTGACCTCCTACCACGCGCACACCGCGCGGATCATCGACCCGTTCGTGGACTTCATCCTGGTCGGCGACTCGCTCGGCATGGTCATGCACGGCTTCGAGACCACGATCCCGGTGACGCTCGACATGATGATCCTGCAGGGCCAGGCGGTGATGCGCGGCTCCAGGCACGCCCTCGTCGTCGTCGACCTTCCCTTCGGCTCCTACGAGGAGAGCCCGGCCGCGGCCTTCCGCGCCGCCTCGCGCGTGATGAAGGAGACCGGCTGCGGCGCCGTGAAGCTCGAGGGCGGAAGGCGCATGGCCGACACCATCCGGTTCCTGACCGAGCGCGGCATCCCGGTGATGGGCCATGTCGGCCTCACCCCGCAATCGGTCAACACGATCGGCGGCTTCAAGGTGCAGGGCAAGGAGGACGCGAGCGCCTTCGCCGTCCGGCGGGACGCCGAGGCGGTGGCCGAGTCGGGCGCCTTCGCCATGGTCGTGGAGGCCGTGGTCGAGCCGCTCGCCCGCGAGATCACGCGCTCGGTCGCCATCCCGACCATCGGCATCGGCGCCTCGCCCGAGTGCGACGGGCAGATCCTGGTGCTCGAGGACATGCTCGGCCTCTCCGACTGGGTGCCCAAATTCGTGCACCGCTACGGCACGCTGGCCGGCCATATCGAGGAGGCGGTCAAGGCCTATGCCGGCGACGTCCGGAAGCGCGCCTTCCCAGCCGCCGAGAACACCTACGCGGCCAAGCCTCAGGCCGAGACGCCACGGAAGCGCTCGGGCGCTTAGCCGGCGGCCCGCATCGGGCCGGATTCCCGGACGCGTTTGCATGGTTGGAGTGGCGCGGATATATGGTGCGCCCTCAGCCCATTCCTGCCTGGAAACGTGATGTCGGACGTATTCAAAGAGGTCGACGAGGACCTTCGCCGTGAGCAGCTGAAGTCCATCTGGGACCGCTTCGGCATCTATATCATCGGCGTCGCGGTCCTCATCGTCGTCGCCACCGCCGGCTACCGGCTCTGGGAATACCAGCAGGACCGCAAGGCCGAACGGGAGGGCGACCGCTTCATCGAGGCGATGGCCGCGGCCGACGCGGGGCGGATCAGCGAGGCGATCAGCAGCTTCGAGGCGATCGCCGCCGACGGTGGCGCCTATGGCGTGCTGGCCCGCATTCAGTCGGCCGTCGCCAAGTCGCAGTCCGGCCTGCCGGGCGCGGCCGCGTCCGAGCTCGACGCCATCGCCGCCGACAATTCGGCCCCGCCGATCCTCCGCGACATCGCGCGGCTCCGGGCCGGCCTCCTCGTCCTCGACGTCGCCGGCCTCGACGCGATGCGCGAGCGCCTCGATCCGCTCGCCGGCGTCGGCGGTCCGTTCCGTCACAGCGCGCGCGAGCTGCTCGGCCTCTCGGCCTGGCGCAACGGGGACATCGACGCCGCGCGCTCCTATTTCGAAGAGATCATCGCCGATACCGGCGTCCCGACCGGGATCGCCGACCGTGCCGAGATGATGCTCTCGCTCATCCGCGCCCGCACCGATCTCGCCACCATCGCCGCGCCCGCCCCCGAGCCGGCGACGCTGCCCACCGACCTCCCGGCCTTCCAGCTGCCGGGCGCGTTGCCCGCGCCGAGCCCGCTCGACCCGGCCGCGCCCGCCCCGGCGCCATCCGGGACGCCCTTCGCGCCGCTGGGACAGACTCCGGCGCCGTCGCCGTTCGCTCCCCTCCCGGGCGCGACGCCCTTCGCCCCGACTCCCGCTCCTGCGCCCGCGAGCCCGGACCCGGCGCCCGCGCCGCCCGCCGCCGAGGCACCGGCTCCGGCTGCTCCGGCCGAGCTTCCAGCGCCCGCGCCGCCCCCGGCTGCCGAACCCGCGCCCGCCGCGGGGCCGGCGCCCGCTCCCGCGCCCTAGCGCGGGCGACCGTTAGGAGGCCGGCGATGTCCGGCGGAAAGCTCACCGTCGCCATCATCGGCCGGCCGAATGTCGGCAAGTCGACGCTCTTCAACCGCCTGGTCGGCAAGCGCCTTGCGCTGGTCGACGACACGCCGGGCGTGACGCGCGACCGGCGCGAGGGCGAGGCCCGGCTCGGCGACCTCCGTTTCGCGATCGTCGACACCGCCGGCCTCGACGAGGTCGAGGCGGGGAGCCTCGCCGGCCGCATGCGGGCGCAGACCGAGGCGGCGATCGCCGCCGCCGACCTCTCGCTCTTCGTCATCGACGCGCGCGCGGGCGTCACCCCGCTCGACGCGCACTTCGCCGGGCTCCTCCGCAAGGTCGGCCGCCCCGTCGTGCTGGTCGCCAACAAGGCCGAGGGGCGCATCGGCGAGGCCGGCGCGCTGGAGGCCTATTCGCTGGGCTTCGGCGAGCCGGTCGCGATCTCCGCCGAGCACGGCGACGGCATGGCCGAGCTCTACGATGCGCTCCGCCCCTTCGCCGACGAGGCGGCACGGGTGGCGGAAGTCGCCCGCGACGAGGCCGCTCGCAGCAAAGCGTCCACCACAGACGAGGGCGGGTCGGACATCGCGGCGTCGAGCCCGACTGATGCTCTGGCGGAGGTCGATTCGGAAGCCGAGGAAGACGACCCCGACCGCCCGCTCAACGTCGCCGTCGTCGGCCGCCCGAACGTCGGGAAATCGACGCTGGTCAACCGGCTCATCGGCGAGGACCGCATGCTGACCGGCCCCGAGGCCGGCATCACGCGCGACGCCATCTCGGTCGACTGGGAGGCCAAGGGGCGCCGCTTCCGCCTCGTCGACACCGCCGGCCTCCGCCGCAAGGCGCGCGTCGAGGAGAAGCTCGAGAAACTCTCCGTCGCCGACACGATCCGCGCCCTTCGCTACGCCGAGGTCGTGGTGCTGATGATCGACGCCAGCCAGCCCTTCGAGAAGCAGGATTTGCAGATCGCCGATCTCGTCGAGCGCGAGGGGCGGGCGATCGTGCTCGCGATCAGCAAATGGGACGCGGTCGAGGACCGCCAGGCGCTCCTCAGGAAGCTGCGCGAGGCCGCAGAGCGGCTTCTGCCGCAGCTCAAGGGCGTCCCCCTCGTCCCGGTGTCAGGCCTCACCGGCGAGGGCCTCGACAAGCTCCTCGACGCGATCGTTGCCGCGCACAAGACCTGGAACCGGCGCATCTCGACCTCGCGGCTCAACCGCTGGCTCGAGCGCACGCTGGAGAACCACCCGCCGCCCGCCGTCTCCGGCCGCCGCCTCCGCCTCCGCTACATGACCCAGGCCAAGGCCCGCCCGCCGACCTTCGTCGCCTTCGCCTCGCGTCCCGACGCGCTGCCCGACAGCTACGTCCGCTACCTCGTCAACGAGCTCCGCTCGAGCTTCGGCCTCCCCGGCACCCCCATCCGCCTGATGCTCCGCAAGGGCGACAACCCCTACGAGGGAAAGAAGGGGTAGCTCACAGCCACGACGAAGATTTCGCAGCGAAGGCCTTACTTTGTCCGGCCTTCATTTGTATCTTGATGTTCGTTCGTAGAGAGAGAATGCATGACCAAGAAGATCAGGCCCAAGACGGCGCAGCCCAGCGCGAAGAGCCGAAAGACGGCCCTTGTCTCAGGCTTCGTGGGCAGCAAGGACGCCGATGCGTTCGAGGTCGCCGCCAAGGAATATACCAAGGCCGCCGTGGCCTCGAAGGAAACGGCAATCAAGGCGCTGCAGCGCTCCGGGTACCTGACGAAATCCGGAAAGATCGCTTCCCCCTATCGATGAATGCATAGGCTGAGCGCCGGATTTGTGCTCGCCTATCACGGCTGCGACGAAGCCGTCGCCCAACGGCTTATTGCTGGCGAGCGCTTCAAACCAAGCAAGAACGCCCATGACTGGCTCGGAGGAGGGGTCTACTTCTGGGAGACCAATCCGCTCCGCGGCTTGGACTTTGCGAGGGAAGTGAAGGCACGCAACGGGTCGATCAAGACGCCCGCCGTGGTCGGGACGGTGATCGACCTGCGACTGTGCCTCGATCTGGGATCAAGCAGCGGAATCCGCGAGGTCAAGGGAGCCTATGACGCTCTGACCACCACGGCCAAGGCCGCCGGCGTGGCGCTGCGGCCCAACGAGGGCGGTCAGGATCTCCTCAGGCGCTTCCTCGACCGGGCCGTCATCGAGCACTTGCACGAAATCCGCAAGTCGAAGGAACTGCCGGCTGTCGACACGGTTCGAGGGTTGTTTCTCGAAGGGAGCCAAATCTACGCGGGCGCCGGGTTCTTCGAGAAGACGCATGTCCAGATCTGCGTCCGCAACCTGGCTTGCATCCACGGTGTCTTCCGAGTCCCGGAGGCCGATCTGGCGGAGGGCTAGCCTCCGTCCTACCCGACGATATTCTTCTCGCGAAAGGAGTAGGTCACCCCGTTCTCGTCGTAGTCCGGCGACAGCATCCTGAGGATGTCCGGGACGAGGTCCTCGGGTGGCGGGAGGATCATCGGGTCCTCGCCGGGCATGGCCTGGGCGCGCATCCGCGTGCGGACGCGGCCGGGGTCGAGGATGTTGACCCGCACATTGGTCTGGCGGATCTCGGCCGCGTAGGTGCGGACCAGCGCCTCGAGGCCGGCCTTGGAGACCGAGTAGGGTCCCCAATAGGCGTTGTTGTGGTGCGCGGCGCCCGAGGTGACGAACAGCGCCCGGCCCGCGGTCGAGGCGCGGAGCAGGGGATCGAGCGAGCGGATCAGGCGGTAGTTGGCGGTGAGGTTGACCGCCAGCACGTCGTCCCAGACCTTCGGCTCGGTATGGCCGAGCGGGGCGAGCGTCCCGAGCTCGCCGGCATTGCCGAAGAGCGCGTCGACGCGGCCCCAGCGCTCGTAGAGCGCGGCCCCCATCCGGTCGATCGCGACGGAGTCCTTGAGATCGAGCGGCACCAGCGTGGCATGGCCGCCTGCGGCCTTGATCTCGTCGTCGAGCTCCTCGAGCGCGCCGACGGTGCGGGCAACCGCGACGACATGGGCGCCGGCCTTGGCGAGAGCCAGCGCCGCCGCGCGGCCGATGCCGCGCGAGGCGCCGGTGACGACGGCGATCCGGCCCGAGAAGTCGGGCGCGGCTTCCGTAGCGTCGGTGACGTCCGCTGCCGTCACAGCGCCTCGGCGAGGAGCGACAGCTGGCGCACCGTCTCGGTCGAGTTGCGGTCGGTCAGCCTTGTCGGGTACTCGCCGGTGAAGCAGGCGTCGCAGAACTGCGGGGAGGCGTTGTCGCGCTTGGCCTTGCCGACCGCGCGGTAGAGGCCGTCGATGGACAGGAAGCCGAGGCTGTCGACCTTGATGAAGCGCGCGATCTCCTCGATCGACATCTGCGCCGCGATCAGCTTCGAGCGCTCCGGCGTGTCCACGCCGTAGAAGCAGGAATCCTTGGTCGGCGGGCTCGCGATGCGCATATGCACCTCGCGCGCGCCGGCGTCGCGGACCATCTGCACGATCTTGGACGAGGTCGTGCCGCGCACGATCGAATCGTCGACCAGCACCACGCGCTTGCCGGCCAGCAGCTCCTTGTTGGCGTTGTGCTTGAGGCGGACGCCCATGTGGCGGATCGAGTCGGTCGGCTCGATGAAGGTGCGGCCGACATAGTGGTTGCGGATGATGCCGAGCTCGAAGGGGATGCCCGAGGCCTCCGCGAAGCCGATCGCCGCCGGCGTGCCCGAGTCGGGCACCGGCACGACGACGTCGGCGTCGGCCGGCGCCTCGCGGGCGAGCTCCTCGCCGATCTGCTTGCGCACGCCATAGACCGAGCGGCCCATCATCGTCGAATCCGGCCGCGCGAAATAGACGTACTCGAATACGCAGAAGCGCGGCTTGACGGTGCCGAACGGGCGGAGGCTCTCCACCCCGTCATCGGTGATCACCACCATCTCGCCCGGCTCGACGTCGCGCACGAATTCCGCGCCGATGATGTCGAGCGCCACGGTCTCCGAGGCGAGGACCCAGCTCTTGTCGAGCCGGCCGAGCACCAGCGGGCGGACGCCGAGCGGATCTCTACAGCCGATCATCTTCTTGCTGGAGAGGAAGACCAGCGAGTACGCGCCCTCGACCTCGCCGAGGGCGTCGATCACCCGGTCGATGATGCGCGGATGCTGGCTGACGGCGATGAGGTGGAGGATGACCTCGGTGTCCGAGGTCGACTGGAAGATCGAGCCCTTCTGCTGCAGCCGGCGCTGCAGGGTGAGGGCGTTGGTGAGGTTGCCGTTATGGGCGACCGCGAAGCCGCCGCCCGAGAGCTCGGCGAAGAGCGGCTGGATGTTGCGGGCGAGCGCCCCGCCGGTGGTCGAGTAGCGCACATGGCCGACGGCGCGGTCGCCCTTGAGGCGCTGGATCACCGCGGCCTTGGAGAAATTGTCGCCGACGAGGCCGACATGGCGCTCGGAGAAGAACTGGTTGCCGTCGGTGGAGACGATGCCCGCCGCCTCCTGTCCGCGATGCTGGAGGGCGTGGAGGCCGAGCGCGGTGAGGGCCGCCGCGTCGTCATGGCCGAAGACGCCGAACACGCCGCACTCCTCGTGCAGCTTATCGTCGTCGAGCGGATTGAGCGTGAAGTCCTGCATCCTCTTCGCCTTCCCTGACGGCGGCCCTAGCGGGGCGCGCCGGCTCCGTTTCCAAACAACTGATCGACCGCACCGCGGGCGCCGTCGCCATAACCCGGCCCGACGTCATTGGGCGGCACCGGCGCCTCGGCGGCCCCCGCGCCCGGGGGCGGCGCGAGGGTCGAATTCTGCCCGCTCAGCCACTCGCGGAGCGTGTTTTCCATGTCCGGCGGGAGAACGCTCACCAGCCACTCCCCGACATCGGCGAGGATGGGCTGGGTGCGCGCCTCGGCGATCCAGGCGGGGTTCTCCGGCAGGACCCCATCGAGAAATAGGTATGCGATCGTCAGAATCAAAACCCCGCGCGCCACGCCGAAGCCGAAGCCGAGGATGCGGTCGATCATGTTGACCCGGCCGTCCACGATCATGTTCGAGACCTTCATCGTCACGTAGGAGGCGATGATGAGGGCGACGAAGAAGATGATCGCGGCCGAGGCGATATTCCGCCAGTTCTGGTCCTCGATCACCGTCTCGAGGACGGGAGAGAACGGCTGGTAGAGGAAATAGGCGGCGGCCGCGGCCGCGACCCAGGCGGCGACCGACAGGACTTCCCGCACGAACCCCCTGACCATGGCCAAAATGCCGGAGATCAGCACGGTTGCGATGACGATGCCGTCGAATACTGCCGGGGTAAGTGTCATGAGTTCCTTACGCGGCGCCGCCCCGCGAGTGACCCAATAAGCCTTCCGCTATCACGATTCTAGGGCTTCGTCCTCTTCCGGAGTGTGAACGCGCGGTGGAGGAGTGCGCCGTCCGGCGGCAATCGAGGCCACGAGCTGCGACAAATGCTCGATCCCGCGGCTGGTGGAGGATCGCGCGGCGGCGCCGTCCTTGCTCGAGGCGGGCATCACCGCGCCGGCAAAACCCAGGCGTTCCGCCTCTTTGAGGCGCGCCGGCGCCTGCGGCACCGGGCGGATGGCGCCGGAAAGGCTCACCTCGCCGAAATAGACCGAGTTGGGGGGAAGGGGGGTGTTGGAAAGCGAGGAGACCAGCGCGGCCGCTACGGCCAAGTCCGCGGCTGGCTCGGAGATGCGGAGCCCGCCTGCGACGTTAAGGTATATGTCGCTGCCCCCGAAACGCACCCCGCAACGCGATTCCAGCACCGCCAGCACCATCGCGAGGCGATTGCCGTCCCACCCGACCACGGCCCGCCGCGGCGTGCCGAGCGGGGAGGGGGCGACCAGCGCCTGGATCTCGACCAGCACCGGCCGCGAGCCTTCCATGCCCGCGAAGACGGCCGCGCCGGGCGCCGCCGAGTTGCGCTCGCCGAGGAAGAGCTCGGACGGGTTGGGCACCTCGACCAGGCCACGGCCGGTCATCTCGAAGACGCCGATCTCGTCGGTCGCCCCGAAGCGGTTCTTGACCGCGCGGAGGATGCGGTAGTGCTGCCCGCCTTCGCCCTCGAAATAGAGCACCGCGTCGACCATGTGCTCGACCACGCGCGGCCCGGCGATCTGTCCGTCCTTGGTGACGTGGCCGACCAGGCACACGGTGGCGCCCGTCTGCTTGGCGTAGCGGATCAGCGACTGCGCCGCGCTCCGCACCTGGGTCACCGTGCCCGGCGCGGACTCGGCGATCGCAGTCCACATCGTCTGGATCGAGTCGATGATCACCAGCGCCGGCGCCGGCCCGTCGGCCAGCGTGGCGAGGATGTCCTCGACGCTGGTCTCGGCGGCGAGCTTGAGCGGCGCTTTGCCGAGGCCGAGACGCTCGGCCCGGAGCCGCACCTGCGCCACGGCCTCCTCGCCCGAGACATAGACGACCCGCTCGCCCGACGCCGCCAGCGCCGCGGAGGACTGCAGGAGGAGGGTGGACTTGCCGATCCCCGGATCGCCGCCGATCAGGATCGCCGAGCCGCGGACGAAGCCGCCGCCGGTCACCCGGTCGAACTCGCCGATCCCGGTCTTCCGCCGCGGCGCGTCCTCGCTCTTGCCGGCGAGGTCCTCGAGCGCAAGCACGCGGCCCCGCCGCGAGGAGGCCTTGAGGCCGCCGCCGATCCCGCCGCCGCCCGACTCGGGCTCCTCGACCAGCGTGTTCCATTCCCCGCACGACTCGCAGCGGCCCTGCCAGCGCGGGCTGACCGCCCCGCAATTCTGGCAGATGAACTGGACTTTGCTGCGCGCCATCAAGGGCTTCCGATATACCGCCGGGCCAGCCTTGCGCCCAGCGAGGTGAGGATCTCATAGCCGATCGTGGTGGCGTGCGCCGCAACGTCGTCGAGCGGAATATGG
Organism: Bauldia sp.; assembly: GCA_020853895.1. Classification (GTDB taxonomy): domain Bacteria; phylum Pseudomonadota; class Alphaproteobacteria; order Rhizobiales; family Kaistiaceae; genus JADYYB01. The sequence continues at coordinate 1,577 of JADYYB010000042.1, read as the reverse complement.
TGGCCGATCAGCTCGACCCAATCGCCGACCGCCGCCTGCGGCGCCTCGCTCACATCGATCGTGATGAGGTCCATCGACACCCGCCCGACGATCGGGAGGTAGGTCTCCCCGATATGCCCGAACCCGCCCGGCCGCTGGTCGCTCGAGCCGGCGAGGCGATGATAGCCGTCGGCGTAGCCGACGCCGAGCGTGGCGATGCGCGTCCGCTGCGCGAGCTTCTCGACCGCGCCGTAGCCCACGCTCTGCCCGGCGTCGACCTCGTGGATCTGGAGGATGCGCGCTTCCATTGTCACCACCGGCGCGAGCGGCGGATGGCTCACCGAGGCGCGCCCGCCATAGAGCGCGATCCCGGGCCGGACGAGGCTGAAATGGAACTCCGGCCCGAGCAGCACGCCGCCGGAGTTGGCGAGCGAGGTCGGGAGGCTGGGGAAGAAATCGGTCACCGTCTCGAAGACGGCGAGCTGCTCGCGGTTCTTGCGGTTGTTGGGGTCGTCCGCGCAGGCGAGGTGGCTCATCAGAAGCGCCGGCGCGAGCGCCGTCACGAGATCGGCGCGTGCGGCGAGCGCGATCGCCTCGGGCAGCGACAGCCCGAGCCGGTTCATGCCGGTGTCGACCTGGATCGCGACGGGGGGCTTCGGCCCGACCGGCCGGAGCGCCGCCCAGGTCTCCGCCTCGGCCATCGTGTTCAGCACGGGCCGGAGATCGGCCGCGAGGTAGAATTCCTCGCTCCCCCGGATCAGCCCGTCGAGGACATAGACCGCGGCCTCGGGGGCCACCGCCCGCACCCGCAGCCCCTCGCTGAGGGCGGCCACGAAGAAGGTCTCGCAACCGGCCGCGGCGAGCGCCCGCACGGCCGACTCGATCCCGATCCCGTAGGCGTCGGCCTTGACCACCGCGGCGCAGGCCGAGCGCGGGGCGAACGCCGCCATCCGCCGCCAATTGGCGACGAGGGCTTCGAGATCGATCGTCAGCCGACCGCTGGCCAGCGTCTCGGGAGGGGGTCGCGGCTGCTCGGGAAACACCATTCGCGGCGATTCTAGCCGATTCCCGTATAGGCTGTGGATTGGGTTGCGCGGGCGCAGACGGAAGCTGGATTCCGAGCGGGCAAGAGGTGCGTCCTTCGAGGCTGCCTTCGGCGGCACCTCAGGATGAGGAGATGGGTGGTCTGCGAGAATGGCGAGGTCGCTCTCGAGTCTCCGGAGTTGGCCCCACGACGAAGCGCGACGCTCCCCATGCCAGTAGCAAGGCGCAACGCTTCCCGGTCCCCACGGCGTTCCTCCACCGTCCTCATCCTGAGGTGCTGCCGAAGGCAGCCTCGAAGGACGCACGGACCAGCTGGACGCCGCTCCCCTGCGAGAGCTACCCGTAGCGCTCCGGCAGCCTGTCCTCGGCGGCGAGGTTGGAGAACCGGGTGACGCTGTCCTCGAAATGGAGGTCCACGGTGCCCGTGGGGCCGTGGCGCTGCTTGCCGATGATCACCTCGGCGCGGCCGGCGAGCGCGTCCATCTCGGCCTGCCACTTGAAGAACTCCTCCGAGCCCTCCTTCGGCTTCTTGTTCTTGAGGTAGTACTCCTCGC
>JADYYB010000041.1 GCA_020853895.1 Bauldia sp. | reverse complement strand
GGGCCGCCAAATCGCCGCTTTTTGGCTACACGCGTTGCCTCAATTGGGGCGAGCCTTTATCCTTTGTCGCCAATTGGCGCTTCTCCGAAAAATCAAGGAAGGCATATGAGCGTGACCACTCCGAAGGCTCGCGAAACGAGCGGCGGTCTTTGGGAAACGGTGAAGATCATCGTCCAGGCCCTGATCCTGGCGCTGGTCGTCCGCACCTTCCTTTTCCAGCCTTTCAGCATCCCGTCGGGCTCGATGGAGGATACGCTCCTCATCGGCGACTACCTCCTCGTCTCCAAGTACTCGTACGGCTACAGCCATTTCTCCTTCCCGCTCTCGCCCGATTTCTTCGAAGGGCGCGTTTTCGGCCGCGAGCCGGAGCGCGGCGACGTGGTGGTGTTCAAGCTGCCGCGCGACACCAAGGTTGACTACATCAAGCGGGTCATCGGCTTCCCGGGCGACCGCATCCAGATGCGCGGCGGCCTCCTCTACATCAACGACGTGCCGGTCGAGCGCGAGCGCCTGCCCGACATCGTGCGGCAGGAACCGTTCGGCGGCACCACCAACATCACCCGCTGGCGCGAGACGCTGCCCAACGGCGTCAGCTACGAGACGCTCGATTTGTCGCCGAACGGGTTCAGCGACAACACCGGCGTCTACGAGGTGCCGGAGGGCCACTATTTCATGATGGGCGACAACCGCGACAACTCGACCGACAGCCGCTTCCAGACCGGTCCGACCGCGGTCGGCTTCGTGCCTTTCGAGAACCTCGTCGGCCGCGCCGAGTTCATCTTCTTCTCGGTCGATCAGGATGCGAGCGCGTGGCAGTTCTGGCGCTGGCCGTGGACGGTGCGCTTCGACCGCCTGTTCAACGGGCTGTGAGGCCACGGGAGAGCGCGACGTCGTCCGCGGTCGAAAACCGGATCGGCTATCGCTTCGCGAATCCGCGCCTGCTGACGCAGGCCCTCACCCATGCGAGCGCGGCGAGCCAGCCTTCGGCCACCTATGAGCGGCTCGAGTTCCTGGGCGACCGGGTTCTCGCGCTGGTCGTCGCCGACATGCTGCTGAGCGCCTTCCCGGCGGCGAGCGAGGGCGAGCTGGCGCGTCGCCTGACCGCTCTCGTCCGCAACGAAAGCTGCGCGGCGGTCGCGCTCGCGCTTGGCTTCGGCGAGGCCATCCACCTCGGCGCCGGCGAGCAGCAATCGGGCGGCCGCACCAAGGCGGCGATCCTCGGCGACGTGTGCGAGGCGGTGATCGGCGCGATCTACCAGGACGGCGGGCTCGACCCGGCGCGCCGCTTCGTCGAGACGAACTGGGCCTCGCGCCTCACGGCCACGACCACGCTCCAGGACGCCAAGACCGCGCTGCAAGAATGGGCGCAGGGGCGCGGGCTGAACGCCCCGCTCTATACGATCGTCTCGCGGACCGGGCCCGAGCATGCGCCGCGCTTCACCGTCGAGGCGCGGATCGCCGGTTTCGCGGCGGCCGGCGGGGAGGGCGGCTCGCGCCGCGAGGCGGAGCAGAACGCGGCCTCGATGATGCTGATCCGCGAGGGCGTGTGGAAGGCCGAGCACCGTGGCTGAGCGGGCCGAAACGAGATGCGGGTTCGTGGCGCTGATCGGCGCGCCCAACGCCGGCAAGTCGACCCTCACCAACCGCCTCGTCGGCACCAAGGTGTCGATCGTGAGCCACAAGGTGCAGACCACGCGCTCGACCATCCGCGGCATCGTGATGAAGGATCGCACGCAGATCGTTTTCGTCGACACGCCCGGCATCTTCGCGCCCTCGCCCAAGAAGCGGCTCGAGCGCGCTCTGGTCGACACCGCCTGGGGTGGGGCGCGCGACGCCGATGTCGTGGCGCTGATCGTGGACGCGCGGAAGGGGATCGACGAGGAAGTCGAGGCGATCCTCGACAGGCTGGCCGAGATCCGCCAGCCGCGCCTCCTCATCCTCAACAAGGTCGACGTGGTGAAGCGCGAGAGCCTCCTCGCGCTCGCGGCCGAGGCGACAAAACGCGTGCCGTTCGAGCGCGTGTTCATGGTCTCGGCGCTGACCGGGGACGGGGTCGACGACATCGTCGACTACCTCGCCGGGGTGATGCCGGCCGGGCCGTATCTCTTTCCCGAGGACGAAATCTCCGACCTCCCGCTCCGCAACCTCGCCGCCGAGATCACGCGCGAGAAGCTGTTCCTCCGCCTCCACGACGAGCTGCCCTATTCCTCGACCGTGGAGACCGAGAAATACGAGGACCGGCCGGACGGCTCGGTGCGCATCGAGCAGGTCATCTATGTCGACCGCGAGGGGCAGCGGAAGATCGTGCTCGGCAAGGGCGGGGCGACGATCAAGGAGATCGGCCAGGCCGCGCGCATCGAGCTGTCGAGCGCGCTCGGCCAGAAGGTGCATCTCTTCCTGTTCGTGAAGGTGCGCGAGAACTGGGCCGACGACCCCGAGCGCTATCGCGAGATGGGCATCGAGTTTCCCAAGAATTGAGCGCGCTTCCGGGTGCCGCCGGACCGCAAATCGGCTATGGTTTGACGCATGAACTGGTCGGACGAAGGCATCATTCTCGGCAGCCGGAGGCATGGCGAGTCGAGCCTCATCGTCGAGCTGATGACCGCCGCCCACGGCCGCCATCTCGGCCTCGTCAAGGGCGCCCGGCGCAGCCAGGAACGGGCGGCCCTGCAGCCGGGCAACACCGTGTCGGCGACCTGGCGCGCGCGCCTCGACGAGCATCTCGGCAACTACACGATCGAGCCGGTGAGGGTGCGCGCGGCGGCGCTGATGGACGGGGCCGCCGGGCTCTACGCGCTGCAGGTCATGGCCGGGCTCCTCCGCCTCGTGCCGGAGCGCGATCCGCATCCCGCGCTCTATCGCCGTCTGGCGCACACGGTCGAGCATCTGGCCGAGGCCGGCCTTGCCGGCGCGCTGGTCGTGCAGTTCGAGCTCGAGCTCCTGCGCGAGCTCGGCTTCGGGCTCGACCTCGACAGCTGCGCGGCGACCGGAGTCTCCGCCGACCTCATCTATGTCTCCCCGAAGTCGGGACGGGCGGTGAGCCGCAAGGCGGGCACCCCGTTCTGCGACCGGCTGCTGGCCCTCCCGGCCTTCCTCACCACCTCCGACGAGGTGCCGGCGCCGCCCGAGATCCTTGCCGGGTTCCGGCTGACCGAGTTCTTCCTTCGTCGGCACGTCCTCGATCCGCGCGGGCTGGCCTTGCCGCCGGCGCGCGAGAATTTCATCGCGCTGCTCGGCCGCGCGCCGGTCGCAGCCTAGTTCATCCCCTCTTGTTGGAGCAGACGATGCGCCTCGCAATGATGGCTACCGGTGGCGTTGGCGGCTATGTCGGCGCCAAGCTGGCCGAGGCCGGCGTCGACGTGACGATGATGGCGCGCGGCGCTCATCTCGAGGCGATCCGGCGGGACGGCCTCATCGTCAACACGCCCGACCGGCGCATCGTCGCCCGCCCGGCGCTCGCCACCGACGACCCGAAAGAGGTCGGGCCGGTCGACTATGTCGTGTTCGCCGTGAAGCTGCCGGATACCGAGTCGGCGGCCGAGTTCATCCGGCCGATGGTCGGCGCGGAGACGGCCGTGGTGCCGTTCCAGAACGGCGTCGATGCCGTCGAGACGTTGACCCGCGTGCTCGGCCCGACGCCCGTGATGATGGGCACCTGCTACATCTCCTCCAACATCGCCGCGCCAGGCGAGATCACCCAGACCGGCACCTTCGCCCGCTTCGTCTTCGGCGAGCCGGACGGCGGGCAGTCGGAGCGGAGCCGGCGTCTCCGCGAGGTCTTCCAGGGCGCGGGGCTCGACGCGCCGGTGCCGCAGGACGTCCGCGTCGACCTGTGGCGGAAGTTCGCCTTCCTCTCCTCGATGAGCGGCATCACCGCGGCCGCGCGCGCGCCGATCTCCGTCGTCCGCGGCGATGCCGTGATGCGCGAGACGCTGCGCCGGGCGATTGCCGAGACCACCGCGGTCGCCCGCGCGCTGGGCGTGGCGCTGCCGCCCGACTCGGTCGAGGCGCACATGAAGATGGTCGAGGGCCTGCCGCCCGACATGCTCGCCTCGCAGGCCCACGATCTTCTCGCCGGCAAGCCGCTCGAACTCGAGGGGCTGTCGGGCGCGGTGGTGCGCCTCGGCAAGGAGCTCGGCGTCGACACGCCGGTCCACCAGACCTTCCACGCCGTGCTGCGGCCCTATGTGAACGGGAAGGGCACGGCCTAGCGGCGGCTCGCTTGCCTGCCGGGGCGGCCGGAACTAACGAGGACCCATGGGAAAAGAGCTGATTCCGCCGGGCGAGGGCGTGGAGAGCGTCAACCTCCGGGACGCGCTCGAGGAGCGCTACCTCACCTATGCCCTCTCCACCATCACCAACCGCGCCCTGCCGGACGTGCGCGACGGGCTGAAGCCGGTGCACCGCCGGCTCCTCTACGCCATGCGCCAGCTCCGCCTCGACCCGGGCTCAGGCTTCAAGAAATGCGCGCGCGTGGTCGGCGACGTCATCGGCAAGTTCCATCCGCACGGCGAGCAGTCGGTCTATGACGCGCTGGTCCGCCTCGCGCAGGAATTCGCCGTCCGCTACCCGCTGGTCGACGGGCAGGGCAATTTCGGCAACATCGACGGCGATAACGCGGCGGCGATGCGCTACACCGAGGCGCGCCTCACCGAGGTCGCCTCTTTCCTCCTCGACGGGCTCAACGAGAACGCGGTCGACTTCCGCCCGACCTATGACGGGCAGGAGGAGGAACCGGTCGTCCTGCCGGGCGCCTTCCCCAATCTCCTCGCCAATGGCTCCTCGGGCATCGCGGTCGGCATGGCGACCTCGATCCCGCCGCACAACGCCGCCGAGCTGTGCGAGGCAGCCCTCCACCTCATCAAGCACCCGAAGGCCACCACCGAAGACCTGATGGCGTTCGTGCCGGGGCCGGATTTCCCGACCGGCGGCACGATCGTCGAGCCGCGGTCGAGCATCCTGCAGTCCTACGAGACCGGGCGCGGCGCCATTCGCCTTCGCGCGCGCTGGAAAGTCGAGGACCAGGGGCGCGGCACCTATGTCGCGGCGGTCACCGAGCTGCCTTACGGGGTCGAGAAGGCCAAGCTGATCGAGCGCATCGCCGAGCTCCTCGAGGCCAAGAAGCTGCACCTCGTCGCCGACATCCGCGACGAGTCGGCCGAGGACGTGCGCGTCGTCATCGAGCCGAAGAGCCGGACGGTCGACGCCCAGATGATGATGGAGTCGCTCTTCCATCTCACCGAGCTGGAGACCCGCGTCAGCGTCAACATGAACGTGCTGTCGCGCGGGATCGTGCCGCGGGTGATGGGTCTGAAGCCGATCCTCCGCGAGTGGCTCGACCATCGCCGCGAGGTCCTGCGCCGCCGCTCGGAGAACCGGCTCGCGGAGATCAGGCGGCGGCTCGAGCTCCTCGACGGCTTCCTCATCGCCTATCTCAACCTCGACGAGGTGATCCGCATCATCCGCGAGGAGGACGAGCCCAAGCAGGTGATGATCGCCCGCTTCGGCATCACCGAGGTGCAGGCCGAGGCGATCCTCAACATGCGCCTCAGAGCGCTGCGGAAGCTCGAGGAGATCGAGATCCGCAAGGAGCACGCGTCGCTGACCGAGGAGGCCGACCAGATCACGACGCTCCTGGGCTCGGACGCTCGCCAGTGGACGACCGTCGCCTGGGAGATCAAGGAGGTCCAGAAGGCGGTCGGCAAGGATACCGATCTCGGCCGCCGGCGCACCGACTTCGCCGACGCGCCGGCCCACGACATCTCCGACCTCAAGACCGCGATGATCGAGCGCGAGCCGATCACCGTGGTGGTGTCGGAGAAGGGCTGGGTACGCGCGCTGAAGGGTCACCTCGGCGACCTCACCACGCTGAGCTTCAAGGACGGCGACGGGCTGAAGCTCGCCTTCCCGGCGGAGACCACCGACAAGATTCTGGCGTTCTCGACCGCCGGCCGCTTCTACACGATCGGCGCCGACAAGCTGCCGGGCGGACGAGGCCAGGGCGAGCCGATCCGGCTCATGGTCGACATGGCCGACGGCGAGGAACTGATCGCCGCGATGGTGTTCCGGCCCGAGCAGAAATTCCTCCTCTCCAGCACCGACGGGCGCGGCTTCGTGGTCGCGGCGAGCGAGGTCGAGGCCAACACCAAGAAGGGCAAGCAGGTGCTGAGCGTGGACACGCCGGCCGAGGCCAAGCTCTGCGTGCCGGCGAGCGGGGACATGGTCGCGACCATCGGCCAGAACCGGAAGATGCTGATCTTCCCGATCGGCCAGGTGCCGGAGATGCCGCGCGGCAAGGGCGTCCGGCTGCAGCGCTTCAAGGACGGCGGGATCGCCGATGCGCGGGTGTTCGACGGCAAGGCCGGGCTGAGCTGGACCGACTCCTCGGGTCGGGTGTTCGTGCGCAGCCTCGACGAGCTCAAGGAATGGCTCGGCGAGCGGGCGCAGGCGGGGCGGCTCCCGCCGCAGGGCTTCCCGCGCTCGAACTCCTTCGGGCGGTAGCTAGACCGAGTCTCCGCAGCTGAGACCTGAACCTCCCCCTTGAGGGGAGGTCCAAACCGCGCAGCGGTTTGGGGTGGGGGTGATGCCACCTCGGCCCGGAACTCGACGAATGTCGTAGGCGTATTCGGTAACCGGCGTAGCACCCCCACCCGAAGCCGTTCGGCCAAAGGCCTCACGCCTTCGACCTCCCCTCAAGGCGGAGGTTCAGAGGTGGAGGAATGGTGCGGTTGGAGTTGGTAGCCCGGCGCCGGAGCTACTCGGCGCGCTGCCAGCCTTGGGGGCCGAGATGTTCCTGGGGGCGGAAGCGGGTCTTGTAGCTCATCTTGGGCGAGCCCTGGACCCAGTAGCCGAGATAGAGATAGGGGAGCCCCATCCGCCGCGCGCGCTGGATGTGGTCGAGGATCATGAACGTGCCGAGGCTGCGATGGCCGAGGTCGGGCTCGAAGAACGAGTAGACCATCGAGAGGCCGTCGCTGAGGACGTCGGTGAGGGCGGCGGCGATCAGCGGGCCGTTGCCGCGCCGCGTGATGCCGGTGTCGGGGCCACGGAAGCGGTATTCCAGCAGCATCGTGTCGACATGCGTGTCCTCGACCATCATCGCGTAGTCGAGCACCGTCATGTCGGCCATGCCGCCATGGGCGTGCCGCGAGTCCAGATACCGGCGGAAGAGCGAGTACTGCTCCGAGGACGGCGAGGGCGCGATCTCCGCGCCGGCGATGTCGGCGTTCCGGGAGAGGATGCGGCCGAAGCTCCGCCCGGGCCGGAAGGCGTCGACCACGACGCGCACCGAGACGCAGGCGCGGCAGCCTTCGCAGGCCGGCCGGTAGGCGATGTTCTGGCTGCGGCGGAAGCCGCCCTGGGTGAGGACGTCGTTGAGGGCGGAGGCGCGGTCGCCGACCAGATGGGTGAAGACTTTCCGCTCAGACTGGCCGGCAAGGTAGGGGCAGGGCGAGGGCGCCGTCAGATAGAACTGCGGGCTGTCAGTCTGGTGGTGCTTGGTCATTCCCGACTTGCCGGCATCGCGCCGTCACGCAAAACGAAGCGCCGAAACATAGCACTAGTCCGAGGCTAGCGCGAAGCGGCGCGGTTGCGAATAGGCGAGCGCGCATGGCTCAGGGGCGTCCGAGGCCCTGTTCGACCCGGTCGATCGCCGCCGAATTGACCATCACGGTGTTGAGCAGGATGTCGTGGAGGAGCCGGTTCCGGTTGCTGAGAAGGCCCACCACCAGCACAAGTGGCGTCAGGATGCTGACCGAGAACCAGAAGATGAGGGCATGCATGGCGGCGAGCAGCGGGAACATGCGGCCGCCGGTCCCGGTCCGCATCTCGATGCTGGTGGCGCGCATGCCGATCGTCGCCGAGCTGGGGCCGCCGAGGGTGAGGGCGACATAGCCGAGCGCGACGATCGTGAAGACCGGCGGGAAGAGGAGGAAGCCGAGCCCGAGCGTGACGATGCCGATGATGAAGACGAGCAGGAACGCCGGCACCATCAGGAGGGCGACGATCAGCACGTCGATGAAGAAGGCGACCACGCGCTTGGCGAGGATGCCGGCATAGAGGTCGGGCTGCAGGTCGGGATCGAAGCGCGCATCGACCGGGCCGGTGCCGGACCGCGTGCTGTCGTGATTGGTCATGGCGAGCCCTCCCGGCGCTGGATCGCGCGCAGCATGGAGCGGAAGAAGGGGCCAGGCAAGGCGGCGTCAGCCGCGCTTCAGCCACTCCGCCGCCTTGGGCGCGAAATAGGTGAGGATGCCGCTCGCGCCCGCGCGCTTGAACGCGGTGAGGCTTTCGATCATCGCCCGCTCGCCGTCGACGAAGCCGCGCTCGGCGGCGGCCATGATCATCGCGTACTCGCCCGACACCTGGTAGGCGAAGGTGGGCACCTGGAAAGCGTCCCTGATGCGCCACAGGATGTCGAGATAAGGGAGGCCGGGCTTGACCATGATCATGTCGGCGCCCTCCTCGATGTCGGCCTCGGCCTCGCGGAGCGCCTCCTCGGCGTTGGCCGGGTCCATCTGATAGGTCTGCTTGTCGCCGCGCAGCGTGGCCGAGCTGCCGACGGCATCGCGGAACGGGCCGTAGAAGGCCGAGGCGTATTTCGCCGTGTAGGCCATGATCAGCGTGTCGCTGTGGCCGCGCGCCTCGAGCGCCTGGCGGATCGCGCCGACCCGGCCGTCCATCATGTCGGAGGGCGCGACGATGTCGGCGCCCGCCTCGGTCTGGATGAGGGCCTGCAGGACGAGCTGCTTGACGGAGGCGTCGTTGAGGATCTTGCCGGCCGACGACATCACCCCGTCATGGCCGTGGCTGGTATAGGGGTCGAGCGCGACGTCGGCCACGATGCCGACCTCCGGCACCGCCGCCTTGATCGCGCGGATCGCGCGGCAGACAAGGTTGTCGGGGTTGAGGGCCTCGGAGCCGAGCTCGTCGCGCCGGGCCGGATCGGTGTAGGGGAAGACAGCGATCGCCGGGATGCCGAGCGTGGCGGCGCGCTCGGCCTCACGCACCGACTCGTCGATCGAGAGGCGCTCGACGCCGGGCATCGAGGCGACCGGGATGCGCCGGCGTTCGCCGTCCACAACGAAGATCGGCCAGATGAGGTCGTCGGCGGTGAGCGTGTTCTCGCGCACGAGGCGGCGCGACCAGTCCGACTGGCGCGTGCGGCGGAGGCGCCTTCCGCCGAGAATGTCGGCGAGGTCGAAATCCGTGGCCGGATCGGCGCTCGTAGGGTGCCGCTCTCTGCTCATGCTCTCACTCCGAGGATCGCGCGGACCTTAGGCACCCGGCCGCCATGGGGCAAGGAATGCCTCGGGCGAGTCTTGGTGAATCGCCATGCAACTATTCCTAAGAAATTGTCTCGGTCGTTCTCACTATACGTAAACCATCGTCATTGAAAGAGCGGTGTAAGTGCCTGTTAATCCTGCCGCTTAAACCAATTTTCAGTGCGGGCATTTAACTATTGTTCGCATAGAGTACACCTAAGAATAGGGTACAAAACAAAGAGGCGTAAGATGATCACTGCTCGAAAAGTGCCGAGCCCGTTCGAAAAGCCGGTCGAGAAGACCGATCTTCGGTCGCTCTACCTGGAAACCCTCACGCTCGTCGAGCGGCTGCATCGCCGGCTGCTGGACGTCATCAAGGACGAGTTCGACCGTTCGGGCCGTTCCGACGTTAACAGTGTGCAGGCTCTGCTCCTGTTCAATGTCGGCGACTCCGAGCTCACGGCAGGCGAGCTTCGCACCCGCGGCTACTACCTCGGGTCGAACGTCTCCTACAACCTCAAGAAGCTGGTCGAGATGGGCTATCTCCATCACCAGCGCTCGCGCATGGACCGCCGCTCGGTCCGTGTCAGCCTGACCGAGAAGGGCCGCGAGATCGCCGACGTGGTCAACCGGCTCTACGAGCGCCATGTCCGCTCGATTGACCAGGTCGGCGGCATCAACCCCGACGATTTCAAGACCCTGAACCGCTCGCTGCAGCGTCTCGAGCGCTTCTGGACCGACCAGATCCTCTACCGCCTCTAAGTTCCGCACGCCGACGGGAAAACTGGGCTCCGCCTGCGTGCGGGGCCCTTTTTCGTCCCTCTCCATCCCATCAAAACTCAGTCATCATTAAAGAGCCACATTGGACCGCGCCTCTTCGGTTGCTATTGCTCTTGGCTGGGATCTTTGAAAATCGGCGATGATGCAGATGAGACAAATGCTTACGCGCGCTGCGGAGGCCATCGGCGGCGCGGCACTTGCTTTCCTTCTGGGCCTCGGACCGGCCGCCTCGCAAGGCGGGGCGGAATGGCGTGACGCCTTCGACGTCGGCGCGGCAGCGGCGGGACACAGCCTCGCGGCGACCCCGATCATGTCGCCGGAGACGATCTACGCGACCGAGCTCGCCATCCAGCGCTATTCGATGATTCTCGCCAATGGCGGCTGGCCGGTGGTGCCGGACGAGTACGTCCTTCGCCTCGGCGACCGCCACGCCAACATCGTGGCGCTCCGCCAGCGGCTCATCGCCTCGGGCGACCTTGCGGTCGGCGCGGGCATCTCGGACGTCTTCGACACCTATGTTGAGGCGGCGGTGAAGGCCTTCCAGGTGCGCCACGGCATCCCCGCCGACGGCATCGTCGGCGAGAACACGCTGAACACGCTCAATATCCCGGCCTCCGACCGGCTGAGCCAGCTGCAGCGCAACCTCACCCGCCTCCGCGAGCTCGCGGTCGCCCCCGCCGACCGTTTCGTGATGGTCAACATCCCGGGCGCGGAGATCGAGGTGGTGCAGATGGGCCGCGTCGTCTCGCGGCACACCGCTATCGTCGGCAAGGTCGACCGGCCTTCGCCGATCATCAACTCGCGGATCTACGAGGTGAACTTCAACCCCTTCTGGACGGTGCCGGCCTCGATCATCCGGCGCGACCTCATCCCGCTGATGCAGAACGACCCCGAATACCTGACCCGGATGCGCATCCGAGCCTATAACGGGCAGGGTGTCGAGGTTCCGCCGCAGAACATCAACTGGAACTCGGACGAGGCGACCCGGTACATGTTCCGGCAGGACCCGGGCGACTTCAATTCGCTCGGCTCGGTGCGCATCAATTTCTACAATCCATACTCGGTCTACATGCACGACACGCCGCTGAAGACCCTCTTCGGCAACGACTACCGGTTCGATTCCTCGGGCTGCGTGCGCGTGCAGAACGTCCGCGACCTCATCACCTGGCTGCTGCGCGACACGCCCGGCTGGAGCCGCGAGCGGGTCGACGAGATGTTCCGGAACGGCGAGCGGCTCGATGTGCAGCTGGCGCAGCCGGTGAACGTCTATTTCGCCTATGTCAGCGCCTGGGCGACGGCCGACGGAATCGTGCATTTCCGGAACGACATCTACGGCCAGGACGGCATCGGGCAGATCGCCTCGGCCAACTAGCCGGAAGGCGCCGCCGCCCAAGCTTTCTGTCGCAGCCGCGAAATCGGCCGGGGCCATCATTGGCCCCGCCGAAAAGTCATGTTAAGGCGGCGCTCCAGGAACGGCCGGCCCACGGGCAGGCCCATCCGGCCATCATGAGGAAGCCGCCATGGGAGTAGCCGACCGCGCTTTGTCCGGTTCTCGGCACGAGAGCATGTTCACGAAGCCCCTGGCCGAGGCCGACCCCGAGATCGCGGACGCCATCGCCAAGGAGCGTCACCGCCAGTCGGGCGACATCGAGCTGATCGCCTCGGAGAACTTCGTCTCGCAGGCGGTCCTCGACGCTCAGGGCTCGGTCCTCACCAACAAATACGCCGAAGGCTATCCGGGCCGCCGCTATTACGGCGGATGCGAGTTCGTCGACATCGCCGAGAACCTCGCCATCGACCGGGTGAAGAAGCTCTTCGCCTGCGAGTTCGCCAACGTCCAGCCGCACTCCGGCAGCCAGGCCAACCAGTCGGCCTTCATGTCGCTGCTCACGCCGGGCGACACGATCCTGGGCATGAGCCTCGCGGCCGGCGGCCACCTCACGCACGGCGCGCCGCCGAACATCTCGGGCAAGTGGTTCAAGGCGGTGCAGTACGGCGTCCGCCGCGAGGATTCGCGGATCGATTTCGACGAGGTCGAGCGGCTCGCCAAGGAGCACCGGCCGAAGCTGATCATCGCCGGCGGCTCGGCCTACTCGCGCTTCATCGACTTCGCACGCTTCCGGGCGATCGCCGACGAGGTCGGGGCATATTTCATGGTCGACATGGCGCATTTCGCGGGACTGGTCGCTGGTGGCGTGCATCCGACCCCGCTTCCGCACGCGCATGTCGTGACCTCGACCACCCACAAGACCTTGCGCGGGCCGCGCGGCGGGCTGGTGCTGACCAACGATCCGGAGATCGCCAAGAAGGTCAACTCGGCGATGTTCCCGGGCCTGCAGGGCGGACCGCTGATGCACGTCATCGCCGCCAAGGCCGTGGCCTTCGGCGAGGCGCTGACGCCCGAGTTCAAGGTCTACGCCAAGAACGTGGTCGAGAACGCCCGCGTGCTGGCCTCCGCGATGGTCGAGGCGGGGTTCGAGATTGTATCGGGCGGCACGGACAACCATCTGATGCTCGTCGATCTCCGCCCCAAGAAGCTCACCGGCAAGGGCGCCGAGGCAGCCCTCGGGCGGGCCAAGATCACCTGCAACAAGAACGGCATTCCCTTCGACACGGAGAAGCCGACCATCACCTCCGGCATCC
>JADYYB010000040.1 GCA_020853895.1 Bauldia sp. | reverse complement strand
TCACGATTCCCTGTCTCCCGTGCAGCCCGCCCCCACTCGGATAGGCCGAGCCTACGCGGCCCGGCGCCCCTCCGAATAGTACATTTCGTGGACTGTTTCGGGCCGGGCCCGAGAGCCAAGGTCCCCAACCGTGACCAAGCCGCGAAGCCACGCCATTGGCGCGTGGCCGACCGAACACGGGAAGGACCGCACGATGAAGCGCATACGACGAACGCTCGTTTTGACCGGCCTCATGATGCTCCTCGCCCCGGCCATCGAGGGCGCCGCCCAGCCGGCGGCGGGCTTCGAGGATATCGGCTGGCTGAGCCCCTCGCTCGCCGCTCTCGAGGTGTCGGCGCCGCCCGCCGACGACGGCGAGGAGCTGGACGAGGTGAGGCGGCTGGCGCTCCTCCGGAGCACGCGGGACGTCGAGCGGATCCTCTGGTGGAATGTCGGCGGACCGGCCTATCGCTGGAACCAGATCGCCATCGAGGAAATGCTCGACCGCTTCGTCACGACGCTCCCCGCGACGCGCAATCTCAGCCTGCTCCACGCCGCGATCGACGACGCCGTGGCGGCGGCCTGGCTCGCCAAGGGCGAGACGGACAGGCAGCGGCCGGCGCAGCGCGATCCGTCCATCCCGGCCGTCATCCCCCTGCCCGAGGGCTCCTCCTATCCTTCGGACCACGCCGCCGCGGCGGCCGCCGCCGCGGGCGTGCTGGCCTATCTCTTCCCCGACCGCGCCGAGGCTTTCGCCGCGCTGGCCGAGGAAGCGATGCGGAGCCGCATTCTAGCCGGCGTCGACTATCCGAGCGACGTCGCGGCGGGGAGGGCGATCGGCGAGCAGGTGGCGGCGCTGGCGATCGCCCGCGGAGAGACCGACGGGACCGATCGCCCATGGACCGGAACCGTGCCGGTGGGGCCGGGCCTGTGGCAGGGCGAGAACCCGATCGCGCCCCTGGCCGGCACGTGGCGGCCGTGGGTTCTGTCGCGGAGCGACGAGTTCCGGCCGCCCGCGCCGCCGGCGTTCGATTCCGAGACCGTGCGCCAGGCGCTCGCCGAGCTGAAGGACTTCACGCGCACGCCGGAGAGCAACCATCGGGCGGTCTATTGGGAGGTGTTCGGCGGGGCGCGCGGCTTCGCGCTCTGGAACGAGATCGCGCGGGTCAGGCTCCTCGAGCATGCGGGCACGTTCGACGCGCTGGCCTCCGCGCGCCTCTTCACGGCGCTGAACGTCGCCTATCAGGACGCGATCATCGCGTGCTTCGAGGCCAAGTACGCCTATTGGTACATCCGCCCCTCGCAGCTGGACGCGGGCCTGGAGCCGGTGTTCCCGCCGCCCAACCATCCGAGCTACCCGGCCGCCCATGCCTGCCTGTCGACGGCGGCGGCGACGGTCCTGGCGCGCTTCTTCCCGGCCGAGGAACGGCAGCTGCTCGCCCTCGCCGAGGAGGCTGCGGAAGCGCGTATCTGGGCCGGGATCCACTACCGATTCGATATCGAGGCCGGCGCGATCGTCGGCCGGCAGGTGGCCCTGAAGGTGCTGGACTGGGTCCGCGGCGCGCGAACGCTGCCGGAATAGGGAGAGGTCCGATGACGAAGGAAACGGAAGATCGCGTCGCGCAGCACTACGGACAGGCCGGCCTCGAAGGCCGGATCCTCGATGCCCTGGCCGCGAGCGGCAAGGACCTCGACCGCCTGGCCGCCGACGATCTTTCGCCGGTCGACGACTTCCACACCGGCGGGCGGGAGGCCACGGCCTCGCTCGCGGAGGAGGCGGGATTCGCGGCCGGCCAGCACCTTCTCGACATCGGCTGCGGGATCGGCGGGCCGTCCCGCTTCTTCGCCGGCCGCGGGTGCCGGGTGACGGGCATCGACCTGACCGCGGACTATGTCCGCCTCGCCGAGGCGCTGTCGCGGCGGGTCGGGCTCGGCACGATGGTCTCCTACCGGCAGGCAAGCGCGGTCGCGCTGCCGTTCGAAAGGGGGACCTTCGACGGTGCCTACATGATCCATGTCGGCATGAACATCGAGGACAAGCCGGCGCTCTTCGCCGGCGTGCACCGCTCGCTGAAGCCGGGCGGGACGTTCGCGATCTTCGACATCATGCGGACCGGCGACGGGGCGCTCAGCTATCCGGTCCCCTGGGCGGCGACTCCGGCGACGAGCTTCCTCGCGAGGCCGGCGGACTACCGGCGCGGACTCGAAGCGGCGGGGTTCGAGATCGTCAAGGAGCGCGACCGGCGCGAGTTCGCGCTGCGGTTCTTCGCGGAGGTCATGGCGCGCACCGCCGAGGCCGGCGGCCCGCCGCCGCTCGGCACCCATCTCCTGATGAAGGACAGGGCGGCCGAGAAGCTCGGGAACGCCGTCGCCGGCATCGAGGACGGCGTGATCGCTCCGACCGAGATCGTCTGCCGCGCCATGCCGTCAGCCTGAGCCTTTGCGGCAGATCAAAGGAGGCGGGCGCCGCGTCTGCGATCCAGGCCAACAGGCCCGGCCTCAGGCCGGGTCCTTCCTGTCGCGGAGGAGCCTGCGGAGGTGACGATGCCAGCCGATGGCCACCAGGGCGGCGTTGATCAAGGCCAGCGGGACGAACACCCAGACGAGCGTGGCGACATCCCGCCCGATCAGGACGAGCCAGGCGACGGCCGCGCCGAGGATGGCGAGAAGGACGTCCGTGACCGCGTTGGCGAGGTTCTCGATGATGCCGACCGCCATCTCCACGCCCTCGTAGAGGACGGCGACGACCAGCGTGGCGAGAAGGCATTGCCAGAGCGGGAGCCCGAGGCCCGCGCCGATGGTCCCGAGCAGGAGCCCGGTCAGCGTATGGACGATGGACCAGGCGTCGAGATAGCGCCCATGGCCCCAGGCGGGCTTGATCAGGTCCTTGCCGGGCGGCTCGAAGTAGAAGCGCATGTCCGTCCTCCGGGGCCGCCGGCCGTGTCAGGCGTTCGTATTGCGTCCGTCATACAATGCATTCGCAGACTTACCGACAGGCAAGGAGGAAAGCATGGCCGATCTCAAGATCCGTGTCCTCAAGGGCGGCGAAGAGACGCCCGCGACGACCGTCACCATCCCGGGAAACGTGCTGAAGATCGCCTCCAATCTCATTCCGCACCGCGCCATGGCCGCGCTCAGGGAGCAGGGCTTCGACCTCGACGAGTTGGTCCGGCTGTCGCAGAATCCCGAAGCGACCGGGACCCTTCTCGAGATCGACAATCACGAGAAGGGCGAGCGCATCATCCTCGCGCTGGAATAGGCGCGGGCGAGCGCGGCGAAGGATTGCGATCGCGGCGGCGAGGCGGCAATTTCGCTGCCATTGCAGGCAGCGGCACGGGCGGACCCGG
>JADYYB010000039.1 GCA_020853895.1 Bauldia sp. | reverse complement strand
CGCTAGGATCGGCCCATGAGCCAGGCGCGGGGGCGTCCGCCCCACAACGACGTGCTGACCCCGGCGGAGTGGGAGGTGCTCAACCTCGTCCGCCACGGCGTGCGCAACGCGGAGATCGCGCGGCTCCGCAAGACCAGCGTCGACGCGGTCAAGTTCCACCTCGCCAACATCCTCGGGAAGCTCGAAGCGGAGGGCCGCGCCGATCTCAGGGCGTTCGATGGCGTGCCCGCGGACAGCGCCTTGCACGGGAGGAAGAAGATGCCGGAAGCGCAGCTCGGTCCGATCGGGCAGATCGCCCGCGAGGTCGGCGACATCCGCGCGGCGGAGCGCTGGTACAAGGAGGTGCTGCGGCTCCCGCACCTCTTCACCTTCGGCGACCTCGCCTTCTTCGACTGCGGCGGGACGCGGCTCTTCCTCACCCCGCCCGAGAACGGCTCCACGCCCAAGGCGCAGTCGATCCTCTATTTCCGCGTGAGCGGCATCCACGAGACGCACAACGCGCTCGCCGGTCGGGGCGTGAGGTTCCAGGGCGCGCCGCACCTCATCCACCGCCACGCCGACGGGACGGAGGAATGGATGGCGTTCTTCGAGGACCCCGACGGCAACATCCTCGCCCTGATGGAGCAGGTGAAGCCCGCACTCTCCTCCCCCTGAAAGGGGGAGGTCGACGGCGCAGCCGTCGGGTGGGGGTACGTCACCACAGGTAGAGCCAGTGCGATCGTGCACTGACTGACCCCCACCGGCGCTTCGCGCCACCTCCCCCTGACAGGGGGAGGAAAGCCTTAGACGGGAGCCGCGCCGCCGCCGAAGAGCGCCCCGAAGAAGGCGGTGGCGGCGATCCAGAGGGCGCCGGCGACGAGGTAGAGGATCACGCCCGTGACGACCGCGGCGACGAGGCCGAGGATCGCGGCGATCCCGTCGTGCTGGAGGAGGGCGAGGGCGAGGAAGCAGATGCCCCAGGCCGGCGCCATGTTGGCGAGCGGGATGGGCAGGAAGATCACGATCGCCAGCAGCAGGCAGATGAGGCCGATGATGCGGTCGCCGACCGGGCCGAACATGAATTCGAGGCGCGGGCGGAGCAGCCGTTCGCTGCGGCGGAGGAAGGGCAGGATCGCGTCCACGATCCGCTTGAGGTCGGCGGTCTTGAACGAGCGCTCGCTGAGGAAGGCCGGCAGCCAGAGATGCGCGCGGCCGATGGTGAGCTGCCCGGCGACCAGGAGGAGCGGGGCGCCGAAGACCGAGGAGGCGCCCGGCGGCATGGGCAGGATGTTGGGCGCGGCGAGGATGAAGAGGAGCGCCCCGAAGGCGCGGTCCTTGAACGCGGCGAGGATGGCGCCCAGCGTGATGCGCTCGTCCGCGCTCTCCGTCAGCCGTCGGAGAACGGTCGAGAAACGCTGGGTCGAGCCGGCCCGGCGGCGGCTCGCTGCGAGCTTCGCCCGGAGCCCGCTCGGCTCGCTTTCCGTGTTGGCCATCTAACTCAGGTCGTCCCCACCCACTTGCCGCCCCAATAAGGTGCGTGAGCGTGAACGTTCCTTCAATAGCATCCTCGCGATTCCTGCCGATCGGGCGATAAACCGGCGCCTTCGGGACTAGGCCGCCCTGATGTCGTCGAGCTCGCGGAAATCGACCGGGTCGAGGGCGACTGCCCGCTCGGTCCAGCGGATGAGCTCGAGGCGGCCGTCGAAATGCTCGGCCACCGCGGTGCAGTTCTCCACCCAGTCGCCGGTGTTGACGTAGCTGATCCCGCCGATCTCCTCCATCCCGGCGAGATGGATGTGGCCGCAGACCACGCCGTCGGCGCCGGCGCGCCGCGCCTCGGCGGCGAGCGCCTCGGCATAGGCCTTGAGGAAGCGCGAGCGGTCCTTGACCTTGGACTTCGCCCATACCGAGAGCGACCAGTAGGGCCAGCCGGCCTTGAGGCGCACGCGGTTGATGACCCGGCCGGTGGCGAAGACCAGCTGGTAGGCGATCGAGCCGAAGAGCGAGAGGATGGGCGAATAGCGCACCACCGCATCGCACTGGTCGCCGTGGGTGACCAGGAGCTTCCTTCCGTCGGCGGTGCGGTGGATGGCGTCGAGGCGGAGCTCGATGCCGCCGAAGGTGAGGCTCGGATACTCGCGCAGGAATTCGTCGTGGTTGCCCGGGATATAGACGATGCGCGTGCCCTTCCGCGCCTTCCGCAGGAGCTTCTGGATGACGAGGTTGTGGCTCTCCGGCCAGTTCCAGGAGCGGCGCAGCGCCCAGCCGTCGACGACGTCGCCCACGAGGTAGATCGTGTCGGCCTCGTGATGGCGGAGGAAATCGAGGAGGCGCTCGGGCTGGCACCCCTTCATTCCGAGATGGAAGTCGGACAAGAATAGCGTCCGGACCTTGCGTGGCGAGAGACGGTGGAGCATGGCCGCGAATCCCGTATTTTTCGCGGACGCGGTAGTCGATTTTGCCGACAGTTCGATGACGAGCGGAGTAACGGGTCGTTCATGAAAGCTCATCCATGACCGAGCGCATCCTGGTCATCGGTCTCGACGCCTTCGAGATCTCCCTCGCCGAGGCGATGATCGAGGAGGGGAGGCTCCCGAACCTTCGCCGGCTACGCGACCGGGCGGCCGTTTTCCGGCTCGATCACGGGCGGGCCAAGTATACCGGCCTCGGCTGGGAGCATTTCTCCAGCGGCAAGACGCCGGAGGCGGAGAAGCGCTGGTCGGCGGTGCATTTCGACCCCGCCGCCTACACGGTGCGGCAGGCGCCGACCTCGGCGACGCCCTTCCTCGCCGAGGCGAGCTGCCGGACGGTGGTGTTCGACGTCCCCTATTTCGACCTCGCCAAGGCGCCGGCGACGGTGAGCGGGATCAGCAGCTGGGGCGCGCACGATCCGGGCGTCGCCAGCGTGGCGCGGCCGGCCGAGATCGGGGCGGACTTCGCCGCGCGCTTCGGGGAATATCCAGCGCCGGAATGGATCTACGGGTTCTCGTGGCCCTCGGTCGAGCGGACGGAGCGGACGGGCGAGGCGCTGAGCGAGGCGGTCAGGACGCGCGCGCTCGCCGCGGAGTGGCTGCTCGGCGAGCGGCTGCCGGACTGGCAGCTCGGCATCGTGGTGGTGTCGGAGTCGCATTCGGCGATCGAGCCGCTGTGGCACGGGATCGACCCGTCCCATCCGCTCCACGCGCTGCCCTCGGCGCCGGTGGCGCGCGAGGCGCTGCGCAAGGTCTATGACGCGATCGACAGGCTGGTCGGCGACCTCGTGAAGGCGTTCCCCGATGCGACGGTGGTCGCCTTCGCGATGCACGGCATGGGCACCAACGACGCGGACCTCCCGGCGATGGCGCTGGTGCCGGAGCTCCTCTACCGCCACGCCTTCGGGAAGCCCTTCGCGAAGCCGCGCGAGTGGGCGCGCGAGCTTCCGGGCGGCGCGCCGGTGCTCGCGCCGGACGAGGGCTGGGACAAGGTGATGGCGAGCGTCGTGCCGTGGCCGGCGCTGCCGGGGCTCGGCAACGCGCTGCGGCGGGCGATCGGCAAATCCAACAAGCCGGCCTGGGCGAAGAGCTCGGACCTCGGCTGGATGCCCGCCACGCGCTACTACGCCTTCTGGCCGGAGATGCCGGCCTTCGCGCTGCCCGCCTATTACGACTCGCAGATCAGGCTCAATCTCGCCGGCCGCGAGGCGCGCGGGACGGTGCCGCCCGAGCGCTACGAGGCGGCGCGGGCGGAGATCGTCGCCCTCCTCGAGGCCTGCCGCGATCCCGCGACCGGCGAGAAGGCAGTGGCGGCGATCCACCTCCACGACCGCGCGCCGCTCGAGATGGGGCCGACCGAGGCCGACCTCTACGTCTCGTTCCGGCCCGGCCTCTTCGCCCTCGACCACCCGGCGCTGGGGCGGATCGGGCCGTATCCCTTCCGGCGCACCGGCGGGCATTCGGGGCCGTGGGGGTTCCTGTGGGCGGCGGGGCAGGGGGTCGCGCCGGGCTTGCGCGGCGGCGCCAGCTCCTTCGACGTCGCCCCTACGATCCTCGACTGGCTGGATCAGAAACGGCCGGCGGTGCTGAGCGGGGAGTCGCTGATGCCGCGTCTCCGGGCCGGCGCGCTTGCCGAACCGCGGTCCAGCGTCCGCGTCTGATCGCTCCAAACTCGAATCTTCGGTGAAGGCTCAGCGGTCGCTTGGCGAGCAGCGTTGCAGCAGCGCCGGCAGTTCGAGGCTCGGATCTGGCGTTTCGCCTCTTGCGTCGAAGTAGTGGAGCAGGAGCGCCTTCAACGCTTCGGGTTGCGGCGGAGCGCCCGTTGTCTCGATATGGACGCGGGTTCCGTCGGTGCTGATGGCGTAGGGCTCGCCGTTGGGTCCGAAAGCGCGGCCGTAGACGCCGTCTTGAACGTCGATCGGTTCCAGATCTCTCTCGGCATCCTGGACCGACGCAAAGAAGAGTGCCGGCTCGTCAGCGGCAACGATCAGCTTCACCGGGATCATCCGCCGATCGCGCGATGCCGCCGGCGGCCGGATGGCGGCCAGGCGTCCGCGTCTGATCGCGGCGCGCTGAAGGGCGAGCAGCCAGCGGGCGGGATCGCCGGAGGCGCGGGCGGCGCGGAGACGCCACTCGGCGACCTTGTGGTCGCCCCACACGGCGAAGCGGGCGAGGGGCGTCTTCGCCGGCCGCGCGGTGAGGCGGCCGAAACCCTCGTAGTAGCGGGCGAGGTAGTCGAGGGTCTGACGCTCGGGCGGGATGACGTGGTCGAGGCCGGCGTCCTTCACCCAGACTCCGCTCCCGCCCTCGGCGAGGATCGCCCCGAGCACCGCCGTCTCCTCGCCGCCGCGCAGCCAGCCGATCGGCGCCTGGCCGAGCGCGAGGTCGAAGGGATGACGGCGCTGGACACCCGCGCGGACCGCGAAATTGGCGCCGTAGGGCAGGCGGTCGGGCCGGACCGGCGCGCCGTCGGTCTCGACCAATTGGCGCGCGTAGGCCGAGCCGATCACCGGGAGCGCGGGAAGGAGCCAGGGCGGCGGCGTGCCCTCGAAGAGCGGCGTGATCGGGCCGCCGAAGAAGCTCGCCTCGGGATGGGCGGTTGCGGCCGCCTCGTAGGCGCGCAGCCAGCCAGGCGCGAGGAGCACGTCGTCGTCGGTCCAGACGATGAGCTCGCCGGTCGCCAACTCCACCGCGCGGTTGCGGGCCGGCGAGAGGCCGGCGCGGGGCTCGGTCCCGACGACAAGCGGGAGGCTCCCGGCGAATTCCTCGACCACAACCGCGCTGTCGTCGCTGCAGTCGTTGAGGACGACCACCACCTCCCACGGCGCGGCCGGCGGCGCGAGGCCGGCGAGCGAGACGAGCGTCCGGCGAAGGCTCGCGGCGCGGTTCCGCGTGCAGATCGCGATGGTTAGCCGGCTCGGGCGGGAAGGGGCGGCCAGCCTTGATCCTCCGGGCTCGGGGTTCATCGTGCCGTTACAATAGCGTCATAGAGCACCGCGGCCAGACTTCGGGGGTCCCATGAGCGAGCCGCGCTACAACGTCCTTTTCCTGTGCACCAAGAACTCCGCCCGGTCGATCATCGGCGAGGCCATCCTCAACAAGGTCGGCGAGGGCAGGTTCCAGGCCTTCAGCGCCGGAAGCAATCCGCGCGGGGAGGTCGATCCGCGGGTCAAGGCGCTCCTCGAGCGGCTTGGCTACGACGTTTCGGGCGCGCGGTCGAAGTCGTGGGACGAGTTCGCGCAGCCCGGCGCGCCGGAGCTCGATTTCGTGTTCACCGTCTGCGACGACGCGGCGGGCGAGGAATGCCCGATCTGGCCGGGCCAGCCGATGACCGCGCATTGGGGCATCCCCGACCCCGCCAAGGCGGAAGGGACGGATGCGGAGATCGCGTTAACCTATGACGACGCCTACCGAATGCTGATGCAGCGAATCAGTATATTCACGTCGCTGCCGATCGCTTCGCTCGACCGCCTCGCTCTCGGCCGCAAGCTGGTCGAGATCGGCAAGATGGATGGGGCGACCGAGCGGGCGATGAAACAGACATGACACCCACTCTCACGCAGCGCCTGGCTGCGGAAACGATCGGTACCGCGTTCCTCGTGCTGGCGCTTGTCGGCGGCGGCCTGATGGCCTCGGAAGCCCAGGGCGCTCCCACGGTCCTTTCGCTCGCCGCGGTCGGCATCGGCGGCGGCGTCACCCTCGCCATCATGATCAACATGCTGGGGCCGATCTCGGGCGGGCATTTCAACCCGGCGGTCACCGTCGTCTTCGCCCTCCGCAACGAGATCAGCTGGCAGACCGGCGGCTACTACATCGCCGCGCAGATCGCCGGCGGCCTTATCGGTGTCGGCCTCGCCAACGTGATGTTCGGCCACGGTCTCTTCGAGATCTCCACCACCTCCCGGCTTGGCGGCGGCCTCTGGCTGGGCGAGGTGCTGGCTACCTTCGCGCTCGTCTTCGCGGTGCTGATGACCATCGCCAAAGCGCCCGGCACGACCGCCTGGGCGGTCGGCGGGATCCTCGCGGCGGGGCATTTCTTCACCGCCTCGGGCGCCTTCGCCAACCCGGCGGTGACCATCGCCCGGCTCTTCACCAACTCGTTCACCGGCATCGACGCGGCGAGCGTGATCCCGTTCGTGATCGCGGAGCTGGTGGGCGGGGTGCTGGCGCTCGGCGCGGCGGGTTTCCTGATCGCCGCGGGCACGGCCGCTCCAGCACCCGCGGCGAAGGCCGCCGAGCTGCCGCGCGCCGCCAAGGCCGGCGCACGGAAGAAATCGGCTTAGGGCCTCCGGCCTCGCACTTCCCCCTCTCCCCGGCGGGGAGAGGGTCGGGGTGAGGGGGCTCCACCCAGCCGGAGAGGGCAGGGGCCCCTCACCCGGATCCCGCCTCGCCTCCGGCGAGCCGGTGATGCCGGCCTCTCCCCACCGGGGAGAGGCGAAGATTCTTGACCGGGAGGGGCGAAGATTCTTCCCCTCCCCCGCTTGCGGGGAAGCGGAGGGGAACGAGCGAAAGCGAGCCTCCCTGACCCCTGACCGCCACGCGTCAACGTTCCCGGGCCAGCGCAGCGCGTTTCCGCAAGGCTCTTCCTCCGGCCTGCCCAAGGTTCCCCCTCCAGCTCCGCTAGGGCCTTCCGGCCCAAGCTCCACTACCTCCCCCGCAAGCGGGAGAGGGGGCGTTGAGGAAATCCGCCTCCTCGCCGGGCGCTATATGCGATAGCCCTGCCCACAAGGGGGGAGGGGGAATGCTCGCCCGGCCGGGCGAGACGGTCCCGCCCTGGAAGAAGCGCTAGGCGGTGACCTTCTTGGGCTGGATGAGCTTGCGGTTGACGAGGACCTCGGCGATCTGGACCGCGTTCAGCGCCGCGCCCTTGCGGAGGTTGTCGGAGACGACCCAGAGGGAGAGGCCGTTCTTCACGCTCGGGTCCTTGCGGATGCGCGAGATGTAGGTCGCGTCCTCGCCGGCCACCTCGACGGGGGTGACGTAGCCGCCGTCCTCCTGCTTGTCGACGACCAGGCACCCGGGCGCGTCACGGAGGATGGCGCGGGCCTCCGCCGCGGTGATCGGGTTCTCGAACTCGACGGTGATCGCCTCCGAATGGCCGATGAAGACCGGCACGCGCACGCAGGTGGCGACGAGCTCGATCGAGGGGTCGAGGATCTTCTTGGTCTCCACGCTCATCTTCCACTCTTCCTTGGTCTGCCCGTCGGGCATGAAGACGTCGATATGCGGGATGACGTTGAAGGCGATGCGCTTGGTGAAGCGCTTGTTCTCGATCGGGTCGGAGACGAACACCGAGCGGGTCTGGGTGAAGAGCTCGTCCATGGCGTCCTTGCCGGCGCCGGAGACCGACTGGTAGGTCGAGACCACCACGCGCTTGATATTCGCTTCGTCGTGGAGCGGCTTCAGCGCCACGACCAGCTGCGCGGTCGAGCAGTTGGGGTTGGCGATGATGTTCTTCTTCGCAAAGCCGGCGATCGCGTCGGCGTTGACCTCGGGCACGATCAGCGGCACCTCGTCGTCGTAGCGCCAGGCCGAGGAGTTATCGATGACGATGGCGCCCTCGGCGGCGATCTTCGGCGACCATTCCTTCGAGACCGCGCCGCCGGCCGACATCAGGCAGATATCGGTGTCGGAGAAGTCGTAGGTCTCGAGCGCCTTCACCTTGAGGGTCTTGTCGCCGAAGGAGATTTCTGTGCCCTGGCTGCGGCGCGAGGCGATCGCCACCACCTCGCGGGCGGGAAAGCCGCGCTCGGCGAGCACGTCGAGCATCTCGCGGCCGACATTGCCGGTGGCACCTACCACGGCGACCTTGAATTCCATGGCTCCTAAGCTCCCGATTGGCCGAAACGGCCCTTCCGGCCGTGGCTCTAGCACAGATCAGCCCTCGATTTTCCGCTTTTGGCGGAAACCGAAGGCTAGGCGGTTTTGGTGGTTTTCGCTTGGCGGCGGCCGGCACGCGCGAGCCTTCCCACGGTCGTGACAGTGTCAGACCGGAGGGATAGGTTCGACCGCGAAAGAACCGGCGCGCGCATGGGCTGCCTGCATGAAGGGCGGCACCGTCGTGGCGAAAAAGCCGGGGTCTGTCAACGCACAAGCGGTGGGGGAGTGGCATGAGGAAAATCGCAGCGGCCGCAGGCGCGGTCATCCTGGCGCTGGCGCACGCGGCGCCGGCGGGGGCCGAGCCGATGGACGGGGCGACGCTCGAGGCGACGTTCTCGGGCATGTCGTTCCTCGGCACCTACGAGGACGGGTCGTGGTTCTCCGAGATCTACGCGCCCGACGGGTCGATCAGCTATGTCGACGCCGTCGTCGGCCACCATTTCGGGAACTGGGAGGTGCGCGGCAACAATTTCTGCACCACCTATGTCGACATCGAGGGCGTCTGCCTGACTGCGGAGCAGACCAGCGAGAACTGCTATCTCTTCGCCCCGCCGCGCCCGGCCAAGGGACCGGCGCCGGTCGACACCGGAACGGTGATCGGCTGGAACGCGCTCGAGCCCTCGACCTGCGAGAGCATCGCCGTCACGGCCCCGGCGCCGACCCCGCCGCGCCTCAAATGAGGGAGGGCGGGGGCTAGTCCTCGGCCTCGGCCTTCTTGAGCGGCTCGGCGAAGGTGAGCCTGTTGCCGAACGGGTCGCCGACGGTCAGGCAGAGCGCGCCCCAGGACTGCTCCTGGAGGCCGGGCCGGGCGTATTTGTAGCGCTTCTCCGTGAGCTCGCGGTGGTACCCGGTGACGTCGTCCGTGTGGACGTAGATCGCCGAGCCGGGCGTGCCGTCGCCGTGATGCTCGCTGAGATGGATGCGGAGGCCGCCGCGCGAGACCTGCATGTAGAGCGGCATATCCGGCTCGAAGCGGTGCTCCCAATCGACCGCGAAGCCGAGGAAGCCGACATAGAACTCGCGCGCCTTCGCCTCGTCGAAGATGCGGAAGATCGGAATGGCGGGCTGGAAGTCCATGGTACCGTCTCTCGCTGGCTCGAAACCGTAGTCGATATCCCAGAGCTTCCCCTCCCCCCTTGCGGGGGAGGGTAGGGTGGGGGTGCTGCCGTGCCTTCTCCACGGATGACTTGGCACGCCCTGCCATGACCCCCCTCCCGCTTCGCTAGGGCCTCCGGCCCAAGCTACGCGGCCTCCCCCGCAAGGAGGGAGGCGGATACTCGGGCCGCCTCGGCCAATACGATAGCTCCTGCCCTCTACGGGAGTTGGGCTTCCGTCGTGCCGACGTGCCCCACGAACGGCGCTATGCGCTGAGGCGGTCCATCTCGGCCCGGATCGCGGCGCCCATCTCGTGGGTGCCGACGCGGGTCTTGCCCTCGCTCATGATGTCGCCGGTGCGGAGGCCCTTGTCCAACGCCGCGGCGATGGCGTGGTCGATGAGGTCGGCCTCGGCCTTCATGCCGAACGAGTAGCGGAGCGCCATCACGAAGCTCGCGATCATCGCGATGGGGTTGGCGATACCGCGTCCGGCGATGTCGGGCGCCGAGCCGTGCACCGGCTCGTAGAGCGCCTTCCGCTTCTTGGTCTTCTGGTCCGGCGCGCCGAGCGAGGCCGAGGGCAGCATGCCGAGCGAGCCGGTCAGCATCGCCGCCACGTCCGACAGCATGTCGCCGAAGAGGTTGTCGGTGAGGATGACGTCGAACTGCTTCGGCCAGCGCACCAGCTGCATGCCGCCGGCGTCGGCCAGCATGTGCTGGAGGTCGACCTGCGGGTATTCGCTGGCGTGCACCTCGCTCACCACCTCGTGCCAGAGAACGCCCGACTTCATGACGTTCCGCTTCTCCATCGAGGTGACCTTGTTGCGGCGGTGGCCGGCGAGGTCGAAGGCGACGCGCGCGATGCGCTCGATCTCGTAGGTGTCGTAGACCTGCGTGTCGATGCCGCGCTTCTGGCCGTTGCCTAGGTCGATGATCTGCTTGGGCTCGCCGAAATAGACCCCGCCGGTCAGCTCGCGGATGATGAGGATGTCGAGGCCTTCCACCACCTCGTGCTTGAGCGAGGAGGCGTCGGCGAGCGCCGGGTAGGTGATGGCGGGGCGGAGATTGGCGAAGAGCTGGAGGTCCTTGCGGAGGCGGAGGAGCCCGGCCTCGGGGCGCACCTCGTAGGGCACGCCGTCCCATTTCGGCCCGCCGACAGCGCCAAAGATCACCGCGTCGGCGGCCATCGCCTTGGCCATGTCGGCGTCGCTGATCGCCTTGCCGTGCGCATCATAGGCCGCGCCGCCGACCAGCCCCTCCTCGTACTCGAAGGAATGCTCGCCGCCGCGCTTGTTCAGCCACGCGACGAGCGCCTTCACCTCCGCGATGACCTCGGGGCCGATCCCGTCGCCGGGCAGGAGGAGGAGGTGATGGGTGGCCATTTCGGTGCCCTTTCGCTGGCGGGAAGCGCGGGGTTGACTAAAGGGCAGGGGCCGGGATGGCAAGGTCCTCCTCCCCCTTGTGGGGAGGGTCGGGGTGGGGGCCTCGCGGTAGCGAGGCTCCGCAGGATACTTCGCGTACGAGGGCAGTTGCGAGGTGGGATTCTTGAACCTCGCTTGCCGCGAGGCCCCCTCCCGGCCTCCCCCACAAGGGGGGAGGGGATTTGGAGCAGGGGTCCGCGGAATGGCCGGAATCCGGTTGACACCGGCAGGGCTCTCCCTTAACTCAGCCGGGTTGCGGCGCGACCTCCGGTCGTGCCGCGTCATCATTTTCAGTCACGCGCGACGAAAGCCGGCCGATCTCTCGGCCCGATGGGAAGTCAGATGTTCGCAGTCATCAAGACCGGCGGGAAGCAGTACCGGGTCGCCGCCGACGATGTCATCCGGGTCGAGACGCTCGCCGGCGAGGCCGGGGACGCGGTCAAGTTCGACGCCCTCATGGTCGGCGATGGCAGCGAGACGAAGATCGGCGCGCCGCTGGTCGACGGGGTGACGGTTTCCGGGGAGATCGTCGAGCAGACGCGCGACAAGAAGAAGATCGCCTTCTACAAGCGCCGCCGCCACAATTCGCGCCGGACGCGCGGGCACCGGCAGCACATCACGGTGGTCAAGATCACCGCCATCGGCGGGGAGACCGCCAAGCCGAAGCGGACGCGGAAGGCCAAGGCGGCCGCCGAGACCGAGGGCGCGGAAGCCGCCGCCCCGGCCGAGGCGCAGGCGTAAGGGAGTAAGGGACCATGGCTCACAAGAAGGCAGGCGGCTCCTCCCGCAACGGGCGCGACTCCGACGGTCGCCGTCTCGGCGTGAAGCGGTTCGGCGGCGAGGACGTGACCGCCGGCAACATCCTGGTCCGCCAGCGCGGCACCAAGTGGCATCCAGGCACCGGCGTCGGCATCGGCGTCGACCACACCATTTTCGCCAAGATCGACGGCACCGTCAGCTTCGCCGTGAAAGCCAACGGCCGCACGTTTATCTCGGTACTCCCGCGAGCCCAGGAGGCAGCGGAATAGCCGGCTAACCCGACAAGGTCGCCGGCGTCTCATCGACCCGGCAGACTCGGAAAAAGGTCAACCGAAAGGGGAGATGGGACACCATCTCCCCTTTTTCGTTTTTTGACCCCGAGGAACTGCCGAAATGAGCGAACAGCCGAGGGAAAAGAGCGAGCGGGCCGGTCTCATCACCGCCCGGCTGATGCTGCGGCCGACCGAAGCGGCCGATTCCGGTCTCATCGAGACTCTGACGCGTGGGAGCGTCCGTGACGACATCGCCGACGCGCGGGCCTGGATGGCGCGCGCCCGCCTCTCGGCCAACGCCGAGGTGTTCTCGGTGATCGAGGCCTCGAGCCGGCAGCTGGTCGGCTCGGCCGGCCTCATCCCGGCGCCGGGCGACGAGACCGGGGCGCGCGAGATGTGCCTCTGGATCGCCGAGCCGTTCGGCAATCGCGGCTACGGCACGCAGGCGGCCAAGGCGCTGGTCGACCACGCCTTCTCCAACCCGGCGGTCGGCACGATCTGGTTCGTCTGCCGGTCGACTAATCTCCGCGCCCGCCGGCTCATCGAGCGGTGCGGGTTCACGCAGCGGGACAGCGGCATGGCGCGCTCGGTGGCGCTTCGCGCGGTGGTGTCGGTCGAGCGCTACCAGCTCGACCGGCGCGACTGGCGGAGCCTCACCGGCCTCCAGCTGCCGGCACGGGGGCAGCACCATGCTGGCGACATCGTCACGCATTGAGCTCGAGCTTCGGGGCGCGCGGCTGACGCTGCGCGCGCCCCGTCTCGCCGACGCCGAGGCGATCGTCGAGGGCATCGGCGCGTTCGCCGTCTCGCGGATGCTGGCGATGGTCCCCCATCCCTACCGGCGGAGCGACGCGGAGAGCTGGATCTATCGGTCCCTCCGCGAGGTCGCGGCGGGCGAAGCGCTGCACTTCGTCATCCTCGCCGAAGGCAAGGTCGCGGGCGTGGTCAGCCTCGCGCGGGGCTGGCCGGCGCCGAATTTCGGTTACTGGCTGGCGATCCCCTATTGGGGCCGCGGCTATGCCACAGAGGCGGGGAGGCTGGTGCTCCGGCACGGCTTCGAGCGCGCCGGCCTCCGCCT
Source organism: Bauldia sp. (assembly GCA_020853895.1). Taxonomy (GTDB): domain Bacteria; phylum Pseudomonadota; class Alphaproteobacteria; order Rhizobiales; family Kaistiaceae; genus JADYYB01. The sequence goes on along the minus strand of JADYYB010000039.1, from coordinate 884 downwards.
CGTGCGCTCGGGCGTGTTCGCCGACAACCCGGCCTCGCTGCACGTCCAGGAGAAGCTCGGCTTCGTCGCCCTCGGCGTCAGCCGGGTCTGGTGCCTTGCCTGCGGGGCGCGGGTGCCGCATATCGACACCGCGCTCAGCCGCGAGCGCTTCCTAGAGTTCGCCGCATGATAGAAGCACGGCGACTGCCCGGCTTGCCGCCGTATGGGCCCCTGCCAATCTGGTTTCCGCCGGGGTCGATCGGCCGCGAGGGCCTCGTTGTCGAATTCCGCGGTGACTTCGAGACATGGGTCGGCAGTTTCCAGCGGAATGGCTACCGGGAAGTCGAGTTGGTGAGTCCGCATCCCGATGGGCGACGCATCGTCGTGGTCGCATCGGGCAGTCTGTGGGTGGTGAATGCGGAGGTCCGAACCGCTGAACTGCTGAGCTGGGCCGTGAAGGGCATCCTCGACGTCGAGAATCCGAGAGGCTGGATATTCAGCATAAGCGACCTGGCCTTCATGCGATTTCACGAAGGTGGGCTGCTCTGGCGCACCAAGCGCCTGTCGTGGGACGGATTCGATCGGCTGCGGCTGAAGAACGGTGAACTCACCGGCCTTTCCTATTCGCCTATCGACGATACTTGGCGGCCGTTCTCCGTGGACGTGGCCACCGGCCGGTCTTCGGGAGGAAGTTTTGGTGAAGATGACGCCGAGGACTGGGAGGTCCTTCGTTAGGATCAGGTCGGCATTCCCCCGCAACGTCGGTATAAGACGCGAATGAAATTCCTCGATCAGGCAAAGGTTTACGTCAAAGCCGGGGACGGCGGGGCGGGCGCGGTCTCGTTCCGGCGCGAGAAGTTCATCGAGTTCGGCGGGCCGGACGGCGGCGACGGGGCCAAGGGCGG
>JADYYB010000038.1 GCA_020853895.1 Bauldia sp. | reverse complement strand
GCTACGCCGAGGGCTGGCGGGTCTTCCGGGCCTTCGTCGCCGCCGCGATCGGGGTGACCTTGCTCGCCGCCTTGCGCTTGGCCGGCTTCTCGGCCGGCACGTCGGTCACGATCGGGCTGGCGCTGGCCTGCATCTCCAGCTCGCGCATTGCCTGTTCCCAGTGCAGATCGGAACGCCCTTCGGGCCGGCCTTCGCCTTCCCAGATCTCGTAGGCGCGTTGTCGTATCAGTGTTTCATGTGCGTCGATCAATAGAGCCTCCAATTGAATCTGGCGCCCGAGGCGCCGTGGTCGCTGATTCGCCTTCAGCAAGACTGATGCCATCTGAGACGCCACAAGAGTTGACGAAACGTTAACCATGTTCGATTGCCCCGCTTCTTCGAATACCTGACCTGCAAACCACAACTGGCTCGCCAGCGCTTACGGTCGGCCGCTTGCTCGGCTAAGGTCGGGCAAATCAGGGGGAGGCGTCATGGGCGAAGAGATCGCCAAGACTCGATTCGAGCCGGCCGATTTCGATCGCTTCGCCGAGCGCCTCGCCGCCGAGACCGAGCTGGCGGGAAGCCTCTTCCGCGACAAGCGCTTCTCCGAGGACGGCTTCACCCTCGGCTTCGAGATCGAGGCCTGGCTCCTCGACCACGGCTACTTCCCGAACTCGATCAACGAGAAATTCCTGCAAACGCTCGACCACGCGATGGTCGTCCCCGAGCTCTCGCGCTTCAACATCGAGCTCAACTGCACACCGCGGAAACTCGAGGGCAACGTCTTCTCCGCGGTCGCCGGCGAGCTCGGCGAGCTCTGGGCGCACTGCAACCGGGTCGCCCACGGCCTCGACGCCAACATCGTCCTCATCGGCACGCTGCCGACCATCCGCGAGGACGACCTCACCCTCAAGAACATCTCGGCCCTGAAGCGCTATTGCGCCCTCAACAACGAGGTGCTGCGCCGCCGCAACGGCCGCCCGCTGCGCGTCGACATCAAGGGCCGCGAGCATCTCCTCACCGACCACGGCGACGTCATGCTCGAGGCCGCCACGACCTCCTTCCAGGTGCATCTGAAGACGCCCGCGCGCCTCGCCCACCGCTACTTCAACGCTTCGCTCATGGCCTCCGGCGCGGTCATGGCGGTCTCCGCCAACGCGCCCTTCCTGTTCGGAAAGTCGCTGTGGGACGAGACCCGCATCCCGCTCTTCGAGCAGGCGGTCGACATCGACGGCGCGCGCTCGAAGAACCACCGCGTCACCTTCGGCAACGGCTACCTCCAATCCTCGATCTTCGAGATCGTGCAGGAGAACCGCGACCACTACGCGCCCCTCCTCCCCATCGCCTTCGACGAGAAGCCGGAGGCGCTCCGCCATCTCCGCCTCCACAACGGCACGATCTGGCGCTGGAACCGTCCGCTGATCGGCTTCGAGGAGGACGGCCAGCCGCATCTCCGGATCGAGCACCGCATCCTGCCGGCCGGCCCGACCTTCCTCGACATGATGGCCAACGCCGCGCTCTATGTCGGCCTCGTCCACGAGCTCGTGGAGACCGGCTTCGACGAGTCGGGCGACCTCCCCTTCGCCGAGGCCAAGGCCAATTTCTACGCGGCCGCGCGGCACGGCATGGCCGCCGAGCTCTACTGGCCGCCGCATGGCCGCACGGTCGCCGAGACGCTCCTCCTCGACGAGATCGTCCCGATGGCCGCCGAAGGCCTCCGCAAGCTCGGCATCGAGGAGGACTCGACGCGCTTCCTCGACATCGTGCGCGCCCGGGCGCGCGGCCGCCGCTCGGGCGCCGACTGGCAGCGCGAGGCGCTCTCGGCGCGGGATGGAAATTTTTTCCAGATGATGGCCGCCTATTGCGAGCGGCAACGCGCCGGAGCGCCCGTTTACGAATGGGAAGCCTGAACCCCTGGCCCGACGATTGCTTTGTGGCCGTAATGGTTTAGCTTCGCCCCCTTCCCTCGCCCGGAAACCTCGCTGAATGCACGAGTCCTCGCTCATCGTGACCGTCGCCACGGGCCTCGTGCTGGCCTTCGCCTTCGGTTTCATCGCCGCGCGGCTGCGCTTCCCCCCTCTCGTCGGCTACCTCCTCGCCGGCGTCGCCATCGCCCCGCTCGCCGCGGGCCCCGAGGTCGACGCCATCGCCAGCCAGCTCTCCGAGATCGGCGTCATCCTCCTGATGTTCGGCGTCGGCCTCCACTTCTCGGCCTCCGACCTTCTCGCCGTGCGCTGGATCGCCATCCCTGGCGCGGTCGGCCAGATCCTCTGGGCGACGCTGATCGGGGCGCTGGTCGCGCTGGCCTTCGGCTGGGGCATCGGCGCCGCTTTGGTCCTCGGCCTGGCGCTGTCGGTGGCGAGTACGGTCGTGCTGCTGCGCGCCCTCGACCAGCGCAACGGCCTCGAGACCACCAACGGGCGCATCGCCATCGGCTGGCTCATCGTCGAGGACCTCGCGATGGTCCTCGCGCTGGTCTTCGTGCCGACGCTGGCCGCCGTCTTCGGCACCGGCCCGGTCGACCCGCACGCGGTCGCCGAAGCGGCCGCGCCGGCGGCCGAAGCCGCCCACGCGGCCGAGAGCATGACCGGCAATCTCTTCCTCACCATCGTCTATACGATCGCCAAGGTCGGCGCGTTCGTGGCGGTGGTGCTGCTCCTGGGTCCGAAAGTGGTGCCGTGGATCCTAGGCCAGGTCGCCCGCGTCGGCTCGCGCGAGCTCTTCACCCTCTCGGTGCTCGCCATCGCGCTCGGCATCGCGGTCGGCTCGGCGCAGCTCTTCGGCGTCTCGATCGCGCTCGGCGCCTTCCTCGCCGGCGTGGTCCTCAACGGCACCGAGCTCAGCCACAAGGCGGCCACCGACTCCCTGCCGCTGCAGGACGCCTTCGCCGTCCTCTTCTTCTTCTCGATCGGCATGCTCTTCGACCCGTGGATCCTGGTCGAGCAGCCGCTCCATGTCATCGCCGTCCTGCTGGTCATCGTCATCGGCAAGTCGATCGGCGCTTTCCTCATCGTCGCCGCCCTTCGCTTCCCGCTGCAGACCGCCGTGTTCGTCTCCGCGAGCCTCGCGCAGATCGGCGAGTTCTCCTTCATCCTCGCCACGCTCGGCACCGCGCAGGGCCTCCTGCCGGTCGAGGCCGGCAACCTCATCGTCGCCGGCGCCCTTCTCTCGATCATGTTCAACCCGATCGCCTTCGCGCTGGTCGACCCGGTCACCAACTGGCTGCGGGGAATTCCGTGGCTCGCCCGCTTCGAGCCGACCGGCCCGAGCAGCCCCTACGCCACGCTCGAACGGCAGCTCGAGCAGACGCGGCGCGAGGCCGAGGAGAAGGAGGCCGAGCGGGTCAGCAATCTGACCAAGGACCTCGTCAACAAGTTCCCGATGTTCACCGGCCTCGACGCCCAGCGGCGCGAGGAGCTGCTGACCCTCTTCCGGCCGAAATCCGCCGCGCCGGGCGAGCGCCTGATCCGCACCGGCGAGCGCGCCGACATGGCCTATTTCATCTCCTCCGGCGCGGTCGAGGTCGCGGTCGGCGACCGCCGCATCCATCTCGGCCCGGGCGACATCATCGGCGAGATGGCGCTCCTGAGCGGCGGCCGCAGGACCGCCGACGTGACGGCGATCGACTATTCGCAGTTCCTGACCCTCGACCAGTGGGACTTCCGGCAGTTCATCGCCAAATATCCCGAGATCGGCGAGAAGCTGAACGAGGTCGCCGCGCAGCGCGACGAGATGAACCGCCGCGAGCGCGAGGGCGCCCCGCCCGCTGCGGCTCCCGCTGCCGCGCCGGCCGAGGAAGTGTCGCCCGCCCCGCCCGGCTCGCCCGCCGCCGAGCCCGTCCCACCCGGCTAGACTAGAGCGCGACGAGTTCGAGGTAACCTCCCCCTTGAGGACCAAGACGGGTCCGGGAGGACCTCCCACCGCCCCCTTGTGGGGCGGTCGAAACCGGCGTTTCAGCCGGTTTCGGGTGGGGCCTTGCGGCGCTTCCCGCCTCGCACGCCGACGATGCCCGCGTCGGGCCGTGGGATTCTCAATCCTCGCTTGCCGCTCGGCCCCACCCCGGCCCTCCCCACCAGGGGGAGGGGGGAAATGGGCCGCCCGGTCGCCCCCGCAACACCCCGTGATTTGCCGCCCCTCCCGCCCCTGGCTACTCTCGGCCGGCAGCTCCAGGGAGGCGACGGGATCGTGGCCAGACGCGCGCGCGGCATGAAAGCCTTTGGCATGACATCCGCGGCCGCGTTAGCGCTCTCGGCGCTTCCGGTCCTGGCGCAGCCCGGGCTGACCGAGGTCGACCTCGAGCTCGTGCTGGCCGTCGACATCTCGCTCTCGACCACCTACGAGGAGGCGGCCACCCAGCGCCGGGGCTACATCCAGGCCTTCCAGCACGCCGATCTCCTCGACGCCATCGGGCGGGGCGACCTCGGCCGCATCGCGGTCACCTACATGGAATGGTCGGGCATCTCCTATCAGGAGGTGCTGGTCCCCTGGACGGTGATCGACGGCCCCGATTCGGCCTACGCGTTCGTCAACCTCCTCGCCGACGCCCCGCTCCACCGGCAGCACACCACCTCGATCTCCGAGGCGATCCTCTACGCGGCCGATCTGATCGACGGCAACGAATATGCCGGCCTCCGCCGCGTCATCGACATCTCCGGCGACGGCCCCAACAACGCCGGCACGAGCATGAGCCGCGCGCGCGACATCGTCGTTGGCCGCAACATCACCATCAACGGCCTGCCGGTCGTGGTCCGTCCCGATCCCTGGCGCGACGTCTTCGAGGGCGGCGTGCCGAGCTACTACCGCGACTGCGTAGTCGGCGGCGACGGCTCGTTCCTGGTGACCGTCACCAACATCGCCGCCTTCTCCGACGCCATCCGCCACAAGATGGTGCTCGAGATCGCCGCCCGGCAGCCCGAGCCCGACGAGGGCGCGGCCTACCTCATTCCGGTTCAGGCCCGTCCCCTCCCCACGCCCGGCCCCGTCAACTGCGCTGTCGGCGAGGCCCCGCGCTAGCCGGCGCTCACGCGGCGGCGAGCGGCTCCATCACTTCGGGCGTGTCGTTGAGATACGAGTTCACCGCCGTCGACACCGGATAGAGCATCATCTTCTCGGAAGCGTAGGGCACCATCAGCGCCTCGACGTCCGGGTCGGCACCCAGCCAGCGATCGTAGTCCCCGGGCTCGAGGATCACCGGCATGCGGTCGTGGATGGTCGCCATCAGCGCGTTCGACGGGCAGGTCAGCACCGCGAAGGTGCGCAGCCAGGCCTCGGTCGAGGGATCCTTCCAGTTCTCCCAGATCACCGCGATGCCGAAGGGCGAGCGGTCCTTCATCATCACCGCGTAGGGCTGGCGGTTCTTGGCGCCCTTCTCGCCCTTCCACTCGAAGAACCCGTCGACCGGCAGGATGCCGCGCCGCTTCTCGAGCGCGCCGCGGAAGGTCGGGCTGGTCGGGGCGCTCTCCGAGCGCGCGAGGATCGGCTTCCGCCCGCCCTTGGGATCCTCGACCCAATAGGGGATCAGCCCCCAGCGCAGCATGTCGAGCACGCGGTCGCCCGTCTTGGGGTGCTTGCGCACCACCATGAGGTCCTGCGCCGGCGCGCCGTTATAGCGCGGCGGCGCGTTCGGCGCGGTGCCCGCCGCCTCGAAGAGCTTCCGGATCGCGTCCGGATTGGACAGCTGGATCACCCGTCCGCACATCGTCTTCCGCTCCCGCTCTTCGCTCACGCAGCTGGGTCGGCCCATCGCGGGCCACAAGATATCCCGCTCCCGGTCAGCCCTTGTCAGGAGCGATACGCCGACTGACGGCTGGTGATGCGGACTTTGCCTCGGGACAAGGAGAGGAGAAGGAACGCGCCAGGGTCGCGCTGGTTTCGCCCTCGCCCGACCGCGAGCCGCTAGGCGGCGAGCCGCCGGTGCATGGACGCGTCCCACTCGTCGGTGAGGTAGCGGAAGAGCCACCCCTTGCCGGCCGAGAGGCTGCGATAGGCCGCCTTGATGTCGAGGAGGAGGGTGATGCGCCGGCTCTCGGTGTTGAGCTCGCCGCGGTCATGCGTTGCGACCGGCCGGAAGCCGAGCACCCGGGTGTGGAAATTATACGGGCTGTGCGGGTCGCCCTCGAACACGTCGGTGATGAGATGGGTGAAGCCGCGCTCGACCGTCTCGTGCGTCACCGAGCGCATCAGCGCCGCCACGATGGCGATGCCGCCGCGGCTTTCGGGGAGCACGCAGAACCGCCCGACCTCGGCGATGCGCGCCCGGCGCAGGAACTCCTCCACGTCGAAGCTGGGGTCGATCATCTTGAACCCGTAGCTCGCATATTGCTCGAGCGAGGGCGCGTAGTGGACGCGGAGCGCGCCGACCGGCTTGTTGCGGCTCTTGGCCAGGAACCAGGAGATGTCGTCGCGCGTGAGGTCGCCCGGCGGAATCTGGTCGGCGGGATTGGCGACCCAGCCCTTCTCGCGCTGGTAGGTGGCGGCCAGCACCTCGATCACGCCTTGTCGCGCCGGCTCGTCGAGCACGCGTGCCGCGACGATTCCCTTCCGGTCGCGTTTCAAGGGATTGCTGATATTCACCGACTCCCCCACGCCTTGCCCGAAAGACGCCCTATCTCGTTCATGATCGTCACGTGCCACTCATAGGCGCGGCGCGCGCTCGACGGGCCCTCGCTCTTGCCAGGCGCGAGCGGCGGCCCGATCCGTACTTCCATCGGCGGCAGTTTCTGGCCTCTCCCCGGCCGGTAGCCCGGGAAGTTGATGCCCACCGGCACCACCGGGACGCCGGTCTCGAGCGAGAGTTGCGCCGTCCCCACCTTACCGCGCAAGAGCTTGTCGGGATCGGCGTTGACCGTCCCTTCGGGGAAGATACCCACCGATTCTCCGGCTTCAAGATGGCGCCGCGCGCGCTCGAACACCGGCACCTTGTCGTCGAAGAGCGGCTGGAAGACGTTGAGGAAGGCCGGCCGCGCCGGCTTCTGCACGATGGTGACCGTCTGCCCGCGCCAGTAGAGGAACCCGATCGGCGGGAAGAGCGCGAAATTCCAGTCGGCGATGAAGTGGAGCCGCTTGCCGCCGCGATGGACGAACAGCGTCGCCGGCAGGAAGATCGCCTCGCGCCGGCTGCTGTGGTTGAGCGCGAGGATGAACGGGTCGCGGTCGGGCTGGATGTGCTCGAGGCCGTCGATCCTGGCGATGTAGCGGTGGCCGAGAAGGGCGGTCACCCGGAACGTGAGCCGGTCGATGAAGCCCATGTGGGGCATGGGCATGCGCATGAGGTCCCGCCGCCTGGGGGAGCTCAGGCCAAACCCGATCGGTACGACTTCCGAGGCCTCGTGAGCCGACATCGGCTAAACCTGTCCAAGGGCACAAAGGCCGACCGTGGCATCCATATCAGAGAGACTTTCCTGAATCACGTCTCCCACGCCTGTCGCAAGTCCTTTCAACGCGGTAGCGGTGACAGGGCCATGACGGCGCCCTAGAATGAAGTGGCTGATTACAGCCATTTCAACAGGCGACGCCAGCGCGCCGATGTCACGCAACCATCGCCTCGCCGCCATGGGTTTCCTGTTCGGGACCTTCGGCGTCTATCTCCTGGCGGGCTGGGCGCTGGTTTTCCCGCTATTGGAGGTTGTAGCCGCCCCGCTCCTCGCCCCCGGCCGCTTCGCCGCCGAGCGCCTCGTCGGCCCGGACGGCACCGACGGCGAGGTCGCCCTCCTGACGCTTCTCAACGGCGTCATCTACATGGCGCTCTTCGTCGTCGGCGGCTGGGCGGTCGGGGTGATCCGCGGCGACAGCCGGCTATGAGGCCGTCGCTGCTTCGGCCTCCGATTCCTCGACGAAGCGCCGCCAGCCGCCGAAGGCGCTGACCTCGCGCGCCCCTTCCACCGCCGCCGCCTCGACCAGGAACCCCTTGGCGGTGCTCCCGTCGTCGAGCCGGATCGTCCCGATCCCGAGCGGGGCGGGAATCGCGGCGACGAATTTCCCGAACGCCGTCGCGTCGAGCGCCCATACCTCGATGGCGATGGCGTGCCCCGCCCCGTCACGGACACGAAGGAGGCCCGGCTTGGGCGGCGTCGTGCCGGGCAGCGCGAAGAGACGGTAGTCGGGCGCGGTCTCTCCGGCGCGGAGGAAGGTCGCGCCGAGGGCGCGAAGCTCGCCGTTGAGCGGCATGCCCGAGAGATGCGCGCCGACCACCACGACCGGGATCCGATCGGCGGCGAGCGTGGGCGGCGCCGCCGCCACGGGTGGCAATGGCCAGGCAGTCGCCCCGAGCCGCTCCGTCGTCGCCTCGTGGAGGCGCGCGGCAAGCGCCGCGACCCTGCCGTCGCTCCCGCCCGGCGCGAGCAGCGTCACGCTCGCCGGCCGGCCGTCGGCGCGGATCCCGGCTGGCACGGCGACCCCGCAGAGGTCGAGGAGGTTGACGAAATCGGTGTACGTCCCGAGCCGCCGGTTGGCGGCGACCGGCTCGGCCGCGATCTCGGCCAGCGTCACCGGCCGCGGGATGCTGGGGACGGCAATGAAGTCGACCCGTCCGACGATCGACTCGACCGCGCGCCGGAGCTCCATGAGCCGGTACGCGCCGTCGAAGGCGTCGGCCGCGCTGAAGTCGCGCGCCCGCTCCACGATGCCGCGCGTCACCGGCAGGATGCTCGCCGGCTTCCGCTCCAGGAGGCCGCGAAGGACGGCGTAACGCTCGGCCACCCACGGCCCCTCGTAGAGAAGCTCGGCGACCTCGTGGAAGAGCCCGAAGGGCAGCGGGACGACCGTGCCGCCCAGCCTCTCCAGCGCCGCCAGCGCGTCGTCGAACGCCCGCGCGGCGTCGGCGTCGCCGAAGAATTTCCGGTCCTCGGCCCGCGGCACGCCGACCATGAAGGCCGGCGGCAGCGCCTCGGCGCGAGCGCCGCGCCGCCGCGAGAACGGGTCCTCCGCGTCATAGCCGGCCACCGCCTCGAACGCGGTCCACGCATCCTGGGTGGTGAGCGCGAAGATCGAGACGCAGTCGAGCGTCCGGCAGGCAGGAAAGACGCCGCGCGAAGAGATCGCGCCGAGGCTCGGCTTGAGGCCGACGATGTTGTTGAGCGCCGCCGGCACGCGGCCCGAACCGGCCGTGTCGGTGCCGAGCGCGAGCGGCACGATCCCGCGCGCCACCGCCACCGCCGACCCCGAGCTGGAGCCGCCGGGCACGAGAGACGGGTCGATCGGGTTGCGCGGCACCGGATAGGGCGTCCGCACGCCGACCAGCCCAGTCGCGAACTGGTCGAGATTGGTCTTGCCGACGATCAGCGCCCCGGCCGCCCGGAGCCGCCGCACCACCTCCGCATCCGCCGCCGGCCGGTAGGCGAAGTCGGGGCAGGCCGCCGTCGTCGGCAGCCCGGCGACGTCGATATTGTCCTTGACCGCGACCGGCACGCCGAAGAGCGGCCGCGCCGGATCGAAGGCCCCGAGCGCGCTCGCCTCGCCACGGAGCGCGTCGAGATCGGCGAGCGAGATGAAGATCCCCGGATCGTCCGCCGCCTCGATGCGCCGGAACACCTCCTCGACCACCTCGACCGGTCGGACGCCGCTCTCATAGGCGGCGCGCAGCGCGGGAAGAGTGAAGACCAGCTCGGACAGCGGAACCTTGGCTTCGAGCAAGCTCTACTCCTCCAGGAACTCGACCGGCCGCTCCCAATGGATGAGGACGACGCACCCGCGCTCCGACCACACCGAGTGGACCGAGCCGGCCGGATTGATCACCAGCGCCCCCATGCCGTAGGTGCCCTTCTCGTCGCTCTGCGCGCCGTCGAGGACAAGCACCGTCTCGAGCCCGGCATGGCGGTGCCGCGGCACCATCGCGCCCGGCTGGTAGCGGAGAACGGCGACGCTGGCCGGCGTCTCGCTGGTCTCGTGGAGCGCACAGATCTCCACGCCCGAGCGGAGCGGCACGAAGGCGAGGTGGCGCCAGCCACCCTGGATGATTTCGTCGATGATCATGGTTCAGCCGCCGAGCGCCGCGAGGACCCGATCGGTCGGCGCGGTCCATCCTACGATGGCGCCCTGCGCCCGCACCATGGCCAAGGTCGCCTCGCGGAAGGCCTCGAAATAGCTCTCGGTCGCATCCTCGACCAGCAGGCACTCGAAGCCGCGGTCGTTGGCCTCGCGCATCGTGGTCTGCACGCAGACCTCGGTGGTGACCCCGCCGATCACCAGCGTCTTCGTGCCTTTCTCGGCGAGGATCGCCCCGAGCGGGGTGTTGTAGAACGAGCCCTTGCCCGGCTTCTCGATCACGATCTCGCCCGGCAGCGGCGCGAGCGCCGGCACGATGTCCGCGCCCGGCTCGCCGGCGATGAGGACGCGGCCCATCGGGCCGGGGTCGCCGATGCGGAGCGAAGGGTTGCCACGGTCGCGCTTGGACGCCGGGAGGTCGGAGAGGTCCGGCCGGTGGCACTCCTTGGTGTGGATCACCGTCAGCCCGGCGGCGCGGAAGCCGTCGATCAGCCGCGCCACGGTCGGCACGATCGCGGCGAGCCGGCTGACATCGTTGCCGAGGCTCTCGCCGAACCCGCCCGGCTCGATGAAGTCGCGCTGCATGTCGATGACGATGAGCGCCGTGGTCGCCGGATCGAACGCGAGCGGAAACGGGGCGGCGTCGATGACGGTCATGCTCAATGATGACCCGCCATGTGCTGCCCGATCGCCGCAACGTCGGGGTTCGCCGCGCTGGTCTCGTAGACGATCTTGCCTTCCGACATCACCAGGATGCGGTCGGAGAGCTCGAGGATCTCGTCGAGGTCCTCGCTGATCAGCAGCACCGCCGCGCCCGCGTTGCGCGCCGCCACGATCCGCGAGCGGATCTCGGCGACGGCCGAGAAGTCGAGCCCGAAGCACGGATTGGCGACCACCAGGAGATCGACCTCGCCGGTCAGCTCGCGCGCCAGCACCGCGCGCTGCACGTTGCCGCCCGAGAGCGCCGCGATCGGCCCGCTCGGGACCGGCGCCTTGACCTTGAACGCCTCGATCAGCGCCTTGGCCTTCCTGCGCATCGCGCCGGGCCGGAGCCAGGCGGTCGTCTTCCCCTCGTTGTCGAGATCGAAGGTGCGGAAATTGAGGTTCGCCACCACCGACATCTTCGGCGCGCAGGCGTTGCGGAGCGGCTCCTCGGGGATGAAGCGCACCTTCTCGGCGCGCGTCTCCTCGCGGCTCGCGCGATAGGGCACCCCGCTCACCTTCATCTCGCCCGAGCTCGCCGCGCGCTGCCCGCCGATCACGTCGGCGAGCGCCTTCTGGCCGTTGCCGGAGACCCCGGCGATGCCGACGATCTCGTTCCGCCGCACGGTGAGCGAGTCGATCGCGAGCTCCTTGTGCGCGACCCCGTCGATCGTCACGCCTTTCAGCTCGAGGATCGGCGTCGAGTCGGTGGCCGAGCCGACGCGGCTGGTCAGCGCCTGGATGGTCTTCGACCCGATCATCATCGCCGCCATCTGGTCGCGGCCGAGCTCGGAGACGAGCCCGCCGCCGACATAGCGCCCGCGGCGGAGGACGCTCACCTCGTCGGCGAACGCGTTCACCTCGCGGAACTTGTGGGTGATCATCAGGATCGTGAGATTGCCCGCGACCGTCATGCCGCGGAGGAGCCCGAGCACCTCCTCGGCCTCCTGCGGGGTGAGCACCGAGGTCGGCTCGTCGAGGATGAGGAAACGGCAGTCGAGATAGATCTGCTTCAGGATCTCGAGCTTCTGCTTCTCGCCCGCGGCGAGGTCGGAGACCTTGGTGTCGAGCCGCACGCGGAACGGCATCCTGGCGAGGAATTCCTCGAGCCCCTTCCGCTCCGCGCGCCAGTCGATCACCGTCGGCACGTGCCGCCGCGCGGTGACGAGGTTCTCCGCCGCGGTGAGCGAGGGGATCAGCGTGAAGTGCTGATAGACCATGCCGAGGCCGCGCGCATGCGCGTCGCGCGGCGTCGCCACCTCGACCTCGCGGCCGTCGATGAGGAGGCTGCCACGCGTGGGCTTGTAGAAGCCCATCATGCATTTGACGAGCGTCGACTTGCCCGCGCCGTTCTCGCCGAGAAGCGCGTGGAACGACCCCGGCCGGATCCTGATCGACACGTCCTCGAGGGCGGCGAAGCTCCCGAAGATCTTGGTCATCCCGATCGTCTCGACGGCGAGCGCCCGCTTGCCCGCCACCGGCGCGGGCAGCTCGGCGGCCACCGGAACGTCGAGGCTCGGCGCGAGGTTCATTTCAGCGCCTCGAGGAGCGAGGCCGAGTCCGACACCGCGCCGAACACCCCGCCCTGCATCTTGATCATCGCGAGCGCGGCGTCGTGGTTGGCCTTGTCGGTCGCCGCGCAGCAATCGGCCAGCAGCACGCACTCGTAGCCGCGGTCGTTGGCGTCGCGCATCGTCGTGTGCACGCAGACATCGGTGGTGATGCCGGTCAGCACGATGTTCCGGATCCCGCGGCGCTGCAGGATCATGTCGAGGTCGGTCGCGTAGAACGAGCCCTTGCCGGGCTTGTCGATGATCGGCTCGCCCTCGTGCGGCGCCAGCTCGGGAATGATCTCCCAGCCCGGCTCGCCGCGGACGAGAACCCGCCCGCACGGGCCGGGATCACCGATCCCCGCCCCGATCTGCCGCGAGCGCCATTGCTTGTTGGCCGGAAGGTCGGAGAGGTCTGGCCGATGCCCCTCGCGGGTGTGGATGATGGTGAAACCCCTGGCGCGCATCGCCGCCAGCACTTGGCTGATCGGCCCGATCGGCGCCTGGGTCAGGCTGAGGTCGTAGCCCATCTTGTCGACATAGCCGCCGACCCCGCAGAAATCGGTCTGCATGTCGATGACGATGAGCGCCGTGTTCTCCGGCCGAAGATCGCCGTCATAGGGCCAGCGATACGGCTCACTCCTGATGAACGTCCCCGGCTCCTCGTCCGCCACCGCAAACGCCGCGATCACCTTGTTCATGTCGATCCTCCATTGGATGTGCGGCTGTCGTCCGCTCCACCCCTTAACCTCCCCCTCTTGCGGGGAGGTCGAAATCGCGCAGCGATTTCGCGTGCCGGCGCGAAGCGACGGAGCGCGTTGGCGCTTCTGCAGCGGATCGGTCGAGTGTTTCCCGCCTACCCCCTCCCGAAACCGCAAAGGGCGGTTTCGACCTCCCCGCAAGAGGGAGGTTAAGAAGGGGATCAACGGCGAGGTTCAGCGAAAGCGTACGCTCCGGCCCGATCATTCTACCCCTCCGCCAACCAAGCGAGCGACCTGGATTAGATCTGAACCTCCCCCTTGAGGGGAGGTCGAAGGCGTGAGGCCTCCGGCCGAACGGCTTCGGGTGGGGGTATCGACGCGAAGCGTCGGCCCGCGCTCGAACACATGCCTCGCGCTGTTGGAATGCTCGTAGTCACCCCCACCCGAAACCCGCTGAAACGCGGGTTTCGACCTCCCCTCAAGGGGGAGGTTCAGGAGTGGAGCAACGGCGAGGTTCAACGCGGAGCTTCGCTGAGGGCCGATCATTCCGCGGCCTCCGCCACGGACTCGCCCGTCCGTTCGCCATACCGCCGCGTCGGCGCCGCGAACCCGCAGCTCGTGCCGTCGGTGACCTTGACGGTCTCCTCCCAGGGCAGCCGGTAGCGCCCCGCCACCATGTCCTGCATGAAGGTGTAGGGGCAGTCCTGCGCGCCGCCCTTCACCGCCGTGAAGGCGCGGTGGCCGAGCTGGTAGATGTTGTTCTCGACGCCCCAGTTGGCGCGCGCCTCGCGCACGAGGTCGGGACGCACCTCGGCGGTGATGATCTCGTCCGGCCGCCCGCTGGTCCCGTGCGCGATGATCGTGCCGTCGAAATCGACCACCATCCCCTCGCCCATCGAGTCGAACGTCCCGTCCGAGCCGGACATGCAGACATTCGCCGTGACCATCAGGTTGCAGAACGAGTTCGACTGGTTGGTGAACCGCCACGCCTCTCGTATCGGCGCGGTGTAGCCGGCCGTGCGGATCATGATCTCCGCGCCCTTGTAGGCCGCCTCGCGCGCCATCTCCGGGAACATCCCGTCATGGCAGATGATGAGCCCGATCCTGGCGCCCTTCGGCCCCTCGATCACCGGGATGCCGAGGTCGCCCGGCTCCCACGGCTCGACCGGCACCCACGGATGGAGCTTCCGGTAGTAGAGCCGGAGCTCGCCTTTATCGTCGATGATGATCCCGGAATTGTACGGGTTGCCGCCGGGGTTGATCTCCATGATCGAGAAGCAGCCCCAGATGCGGTTCTCGCGGCACGCCGCCGAGAACGCCGCGACCTCCGGCCCGTCGAGGGAGCACATGATCGCCGGGTTGGTGTCCATCGAGAGCCCGTGCAGCGCGTATTCGGGGAAGATCACCATGTCCATGCCGGCGATGTTGCGCCGCGCCTTGCCGACCATGGCGACGATCTTCCCGGTCTGCGCGGCGAGGTCGGCCGGCGTGACGACCACCGGCAGCTGCAGCTGGACGAGGCCGAGCACCACGCCG
This sequence comes from Bauldia sp., assembly GCA_020853895.1. Lineage (GTDB taxonomy): Bacteria > Pseudomonadota > Alphaproteobacteria > Rhizobiales > Kaistiaceae > JADYYB01. Next base: position 12,376 of record JADYYB010000038.1, on the reverse strand, counting down.
TTCGGGGATTTGTTGAGACCGCCAAGGCCGTTCATCGTCGCCTCCGTTACTTGGTGATCGAGAGTTCGGCCGGCGCTCCGGCCATGCCGCGCGTCTTGGACAGCGTCAGGATCATGATGACGAGGGTCAGCACGTAGGGCGCGGCGTAGAAGAGGTAGTAGCCCTGCGTGACGCCGACCGACTGCAGCGCCGGGCCGAGCGCGCCCGCCCCGCCGAAGAGGAGCGCCGCCCCGAAACAGGCCAGCGGATTCCAGCGCGCGAAGATGACGAGCGCGACCGCCATCAGGCCCTGGCCGGAGGAGATGCCCTCGTTCCAGCTGCCCGGGTAGTAGAGCGAGAGATAGGCGCCGGCGACGCCCGCGAGCGCGCCGCCCGCGGCGGTCGAGAGGAGGCGGACGGTGTTGACCTTGTAGCCCATCGCCGCCGCGCCGTCGGCGCTGTCCCCGACGATGCGGATGACGAGGCCGACCCGCGTGTTCTGGAACGCCCACCACAGGAACACGGCGAGCGCCGCGCCGATGATGAAGAGGACGTTGACCTTCAGCGCCGCCTGCACCTGCGGGATGCTCGACCAGAAGCCGAAGGAGATGTCGGGAAGGTCCGGCGCGACCGGCTGGATGTACGGCTTGCCGAGGAAGAAGGCGAGGCCCATGCCGAAGAGCATCAGGGCGATGCCGACGGCGATGTCGTTGACCTTCGGCAGGCTGCAGATCCAGCCGTGGAACGCGCCGAAGAGCACGCCCGCGCCGGCGGCCGCGAGCACGCCGACCCACGCCGAGCCCGTGAGATAGGCGACCGCGTAGCCGCTCATCGCGCCGAAGACGAGCGTGCCTTCGAGGCCGAGATTGATGCGCCCGCTCTTCTCGGTGATGCACTCGCCGAGGCTGACGAACAGGAACGGGGTCGAGACGCGGATGGCGCCCGCGAGGATCGCGAGCGGCACGCCCCACCAGCCGATGTCGACCGTTTCCATCAGCGCTCGCCCTTCCAGTAGGCGGGGTCGAAGATCCTGAAGCGCCCATAGAGCGTGTCGCTGACGAGGATCACGATGAAGAGGAGGCCTTCGAGCACCAGCACGGTGGCGTCGGGCAACGCCATGCGCCGCTGGATGAGGCCGTTGGACGCCTCGATCCCGCCGAGGATCAGCGCGAAGGGGATGATGGCGAGCGGGTTGTGGCGCGCCAGGAACGCGATGAGGATGCCGGTATAGCCGTAGCCGCCGGCGAGCGAGGCGTTGGCGTTGCCGTGCACGGCCGCGACCTCGATCATCCCGGCGAGCCCGGCGAAGGCCCCGCCCAGCGCCGTGAAGCCGACGATCAGTCTGCCCACCGGCAACCCCTGGAGGAGCGCCGCGCGCACATTGCCGCCGGCGATCTTGGCCGAGAAGCCGATCGTCGTCCGGTCGATGAGGATGAAGGAGATCACGCAGGCGAGGATGCCGACCACGAGCCCCCAATGGACGCTCATGCCCGGGATCGTGCCGATGCGGAGCGCTTCGGCGAGCGGCAGGGTCGAGGGCTTGTTGAGGCTGAGCGGATCGCGGAGCGGCCCCTCGACCAGATGGTTCATGAGGGCGATGGCAATATAGGCCATCAGGAGGCTGGCGATCGTCTCGTTGACGCCGCGATAGTAGCGGAGCGCGCCGACCGACCCGATCCACACCGCGCCGACCGCCATCGCGAACACCGCCATCAGCGGCACGCCGATCACGCCCGGCACGCCGCCGATCAGCGGCGCCAGCGCCGCCGCGGCGACCCCGCCGAGAACGATCGCGCCCTCCCCGCCGATGACGACGAGCCCGAGCCGCGCCGGCAGCGCCACGCACAGCGCGGCCAAGAGAAGCGGCGCGGCCCGGGCGAGGCTCTGCTGGATCGAGAACCAGGTGCCGACGGCCCCCTGCACCATCAGCCCGTAGAGCTGCAGCGGGTTCTTGCCGAACAGCGCGATGAACAGCCCGAAGAGCACCAGCCCGGCGACGAAGGCAATGAGCGGGATCACCACCATCTCCGCCGGCCGCGCCAGCCGCGCCGCGACCTCGCGGAGCCCATTGCGGGCGAGATCGCCGGCCGCTCCAGGGGAGGCTACGTCAGCCAAGGCAGCCACCCATCGAGATCGCTGCACGGGCGGAAGGCGACAGAAGCCGCCGCAGTCCCAATCCCCCTCCCCCTTGTGGGGAGGGCCGGGGTGGGGGCGATCGCATGTGCGATCGCCGGCAGCGAAGCTGCCGAGCTGGCTGAAGGCCCACCGATTCGATTTCCGCCTGTCGGCGGAGCGCCGGCAAGGGCCGTCGCCCCCACCCTAACCCTCCCCACAAGGGGGAGGGGATTCCAACGCCGGCCGGGATCGACAGACTAGGGAAGACGGTTGCTGGGGCGATTGAACCTCCCCCTTGAGGGGAGCGCCTGCCCCGGACCTGTTCCGGGGTCGAAAGTATCAGGCCCCTAGCTGAACGGCTTCGGGTAAGGGTCCCGTCGGGCAGCGTCGGCCCGCTCTCAGCAATATCCCTCGCGCCGCTGGAACGGTCGCAGTCACCCCCACCCGAAACCGGCTGAAACGCCGGTTTCGACCTCCCCTCAAGGGGGAGGTTAAGAAGGAGGGACTTCCCGAAGACCGTTGGGAGCCTGGCTGAGCCCCACTGACCTGAACCTTTCCGTTGAGGGGAGGTCGAAGGCGTGAGGCCTCTGGCCGAACGGCTTCGGGTGGGGGTTCCGACGCGCAGCGTCGGCCCGCGACCCATCGCGTGCCTCGCGCTGTTGGAAATCTCGCAGTCACCACCACCCGAAGCCGGCTGAAACGCCGGTTTCGACCTCCCCTCAAGGGGGAGGTTCAACAGCGTGGGTGCGGACCAGTGTGACAACGCGAGACCCGCCTACGCGGTGGAGCCGATCACGCCCTCCACGAGGTAGTCCATGCTCTCGAGCTCGATCGCGGTCTCGACATAGGCGGTGCCGGCCGCAAGAAGCGGGGCGCCCTTGTTGTCGTTGAGCGGTCCCTTGATGACCGAGAACCCGCCGGCAAGGATTTCCGCCTTCACCGCGTCGATATTGGCGCGCGCCGCCTCGCTGAGCGCGGGGCCGTAGGGGCTCATCTTCACGAAGCCCTCGGCGAGCCCGCCGCGCACGAAATTGGGGAGCGGCTCGCCGGCCATCGCGGCGGTGACGAAGCCGGTATAGACCTCGGCCCAGTTCCACTCCGCGCCCGTGAGATAGAGCGAGGGCGCGAGCGGCGACTGGTTGGCGTGATAGCCGCAGATGAAGGCGTTGCGGCCGGCGGCCGTCTCCACCACGACCTTCGGCCCGTCGACATGGCAGGTGATGACGTCGGCTTGCTGGTCGATGAGGGCGTTGGTCGCCTCGGCCTCGCGGACGGCCATCGACCATTCGCCGGTGAAGATCACCTGGCAGGTGATGGAGGGGTCCACGCTCCTTGCGCCGAGGGCGAAGGAGTTGATGTTGAGGAGCACCTGCGGGATGGGCTTCGCGGCGACGAAGCCGATCTTCTTGGTACGGCTGGCGTGCCCCGCGGCGATGCCGTTGAGGTACTGGCCCATCCCGATATAGCCGAAATAGGAGCCGGTATTGGCCGGGTGGACGCCCTCCGACCAGAGCCCGCCGCAATGCCGGAACTGGGTGTCGGGATATTTGCCGGCGACCGCCAGCATGTGCGGGTCGAAATAGCCGAACGAGGTCGGGAAGACGAGGCTCGCCCCGTCGAGATTGATCATCGACTCCATGCTCTGCTGGACGTCGACCGTCTCCGCGACGTTCTCCTCCTCGACCACCGTGACGCCAGGGATGAGCTTCACCGCCGCCGCGCCCTCGGCGTGCGCCTGGTTGTAGCCGTAGTCGTCGCGCGGCCCGACATAGATGAACCCGACGGTGATGTCGGCGGCGAACGCGCGGCCGACCGGCAGGCCGAGGCCGAGCGCCCCGATCGCAAGGCCGGAGGCGCCGGCGCGGAGAACCTCGCGGCGTGACGGCTTGATGAGCGGCATGAGAATTCCCCCTGGTGACGGACGCCCACGACAGGACCGTCGCCGGTCCGGGCTGGATCGTTCACCGAGAATGCAGCCGCCGTGCCATGACGGATTTGCGCGGCATGCCGCCGTTCTCCATCGGCCTGCCCTGACCGCCCGCGGCCGGCTTGCTCAATTCTTGGGCGCTGATGCATACAAATTGTATGCACGTCGTATGCGCAACAACAGACTTCCCCTCCGTTGGGGAAAGAGCGGGGTGGGGGGTTACCGTGGCCTCACTGCGGGCGACATGGCACGGCCGCGCCAGCCCCGCTTTCGCTTCGCTCCTGCCCAGGCTACGCGGCCCCTCCTCCCTCAGGCAGGGCTATCGCATATGGCGCCCCTTTCCCCTCTCCCGCTTGCGGGGGAGGCAGCGGAGCTTGGGCAAGGCCCTAGCGAAGCGGAGGGGGAACGAGCGAAGCGAGCCTCCCTGACCGCCACGCGTCAACGGTCCCGGGCAGCGCAGCCCGCTTCCGCAAGGCTATTCCTCCGGTCCGCCCAAGGTCCCCCCTCCAGCGGCGAGGAGGTCCGCCTCCTGGCCGGGCGCTTATGCGATAGCCCTGCCGCAACGTGGGGACGCAAACGCCTCCGCCAACTGCGATTGCCCTGCTAGGGAGGGATGGGGGAAATTCCCGCGTCTCGGCCCGAACGACCGGGGCGCCCAAACGCGCCCGCGGGGTCTCGGCCCTACGCCGCGGAGCGGCGCGACCGGCGGCCGCCGGGGACGCGGTTGGCGGCGCGCGCCTGCATGTCGGCCATGAAGCGCGTGAGGATCGGGTTGAAGACGTCCGGCGCCTGGAGGAAGGGCGCGTGGCCGACCCCGCGCAGCACGAAGCAGTGCTGGTCCCACAGCGACTTGTAGGCGAGGCTCCCGACATAGGCGGTGTTGACGAACGGCTCGTCCATGCCGTGCACCACGGCGAGCGGCACGCGCGTGGTCTCGGCGATCTTCTTCTGGTCGGAGACCCCGCCGGTGAAGAGGCTCGCGAACATGATCTCGCGCGCCCGCCCGTCGGTGCGCACGATCATCTCCTCGAAGAACGGCGTCATCGCCGGGCCGAGGATGGTCTTCCCGAACGACTTCACGTCTTCCGGGGTGAAGTCCTTCTTGCCGGCGAGCGGCAGGTCGGGATGCGGGTTGAAGCCGGCATAGATCGCCTCCGCGCCCTGCCCGACCGGCGGCGTGCCGGTGATCATCAGCCCGACGATGCCCGGATGAAGCTGCAGCATCTCGAGGCCGGCATGCCCGCCCAGCGACCAGCCGAGCACGGCGGCCTTCTGGACGCCCAGCACCTCGAGCACCTCGATCGCGGCGTGCGCGTAGCCCGGCATCGTATAGGCGACCGAGGGATCGAACGCGTCGCTCGACTGCCCGTGGCCGGGCAGATCCATGCCGATGAGACGGTACTGCTCGCCGAGATGGCTCTCCACCTGGTTGACGAAGACTTCCTTGGAACCCGAATTTCCGTGGATCATCAGGAGAGGGAGCCCCTCGCCGGACGTCTCGAAGACGGCGATATCCGCATACCGAGTCGGAACGACCTTGTGGTTGAGCGGCACGAGGAATTCCTCCAGGGATCGCCGTTCTGCACGGCATCCGGCAAGCTAGAAGTGTTGGTGTAATTTACTCTGTCAGAACTTTCGCAACCTTTAAGAAAACAAGGCGGGACGCTCTACCCGTGAGTGGGCTATGGGCCACTCACTGCTATCCGCAGTTGAGAATCGGCTGGCCTTGCTCCATGAGGTCGGTCTATAAAAAATTAACGAGAGCTTTAGGGGCCGCAGGGGGTTAGTGCATGCCGGCGCGCGTGGACACACGAACCTACGTCCTCGGCCATTCCGGACGCGAGCTGGCCCGTCTCGAACGCCAGGGCGCCCTCTTCGGGCAGGCCACGGAGGACGTGCTGCGCAGCGCGGGGCTCAAGCCCGGAATGCGCGTCCTCGACATCGGCTGCGGGGTGGGCGATGTCTCGCTGATCGCCGCGCGGATCGTCGGGCGCGAGGGCAGCGTGCGCGGCCTCGACCGCTCCGAGGAGGCCCTCGAGATGGCGCGCCAGCGGGCTTTCGCCAACGGCTTCTCCTGGCTGAGCTTCGAGAGCGGCGACATCAGTGCGATCGCTCCCGAGGAGCCTTTCGACGCCGTCACCGGCCGCTTCATCCTGCTCTATTTCGCCGATCCGGTGGCTGTGCTGCGCAACCTTTGCCGCCTCGTCCGGCCGGGCGGCATCATCGCCTTTCTCGAGATGGACATCAGCGCCGCCAAGGTCGAGCCGGAGCTCCCACTCTTCGAGCAATGCGCGAACTGGATAACCGGCGTTTACCGGCGCGTCGCCATCGAGCCCGACATGGGCTCCAAGCTCGCCTCCTCCTTCTTCGCAGCCGGTCTCGCCCCCTCCCTCCTCGGCACCAGCCGGGTCGAGGAAGGGCCGGACGCCGCCGCCTACGAATATGTCGCCGAGACGGTGCGGAGCCTCATGCCGCGCATCCTCGAGTTCGGGCTCGCCACGGCCGAGGAGGTCGACGTCGACACCCTCGCCGACCGCCTGCGCGAGGCGGCGGTCGCCGGCCACCACCGCTTCACCCTGCCCCGCCTGGTCGGCTCCTGGTCGCGCACCGCGACCTGACTCGGCCTAGAGACCCTTAACCTCCCCCTTGCGGGGAGGTCGAAACCGCGCAGCGGTTTCGGGAGGGGGTAAGCCAGAGGAACGCTAGGGAAACGCCGGCTTCGCCGGCTACCCCCTCCCGAAGCTTGCTCGGCGAGCCTCGCAACCTTCGACCTCCCCGCAAGGGGGAGGTTCGACAGCATCGATATCGAACGCTGCTACGCCGCCTCGTTGGCCACCGCGGCGACCAGCGGCCGGGCGGCCACCATCGGCGTGCGCGCCCGCTCCGGCATGCCTGGCCGCTCGAACAGCATGCGCCGCTCGAAGGCGTTGGAGCGGAAGAACGGGTAGCGCGTCTGGACCTTGTCCTTCTCCGCGAGATAGTCGACCGCCATCAGGCTGATCGGCTTCTGCAGCTTGGGATAGGGCCGCGCGTCACAGATCGTGCGATGGCCGAACACCCGCTTGTAGTAGGCCTGATGCTCCTTGCGCACGGTGGCGAGCAGGAGGTCGGCGTTGAAATACTCGGTCGCCGCCCAGGCGAGGCGCGTGGTCACGAAGCTGAGCCCGGGATAGGCCCGCGAGGCTTCCGCGTCGGTGACGAAGCGGGTCGGGTCGACGATCGTGCCGCCGCGCTCGAGCGCCGGCGAGAGGATGTCGGAGAAGACCGTCAGCGCCGGCATCTCGGGGAAGCCGGGGCTGGCGATCGTCAGCCGGATCGAGCTCGCCAGCCTGCCATCGACATAGACCCCGAAGATCCAGGCGTTGGCCGCCTCGTCATACTCGTCCGCGAAGCGCTGCGAGAGGTTGGGCGCGATCGCCCCCTCGCGCAGATAGGCGCCGTAGCGGAGGCGGAAGATCGACTCGCGCTCCTCCGGCCCGTCCGCCCGCCGATAATCGACCCTGTCCAGGAGATCCATCACCCGGTCTGCGAAGCCCGACGTGCTGGTCAACGCCAACGCAACCATGCGTACCCTCGTCCGCCCTCAAAGACCCCATGGTTAATAGGCTCTTAATGGTTGAGTAAAATCAAGCGCAATCGCGTTAGGGAAGAATTAAGGTTAACGGCGGTTTGTCGCGCAAAAAAACCCGGTTGCGCGGAGCCGCGCCCGGAATCGCATTGGCGTAAATGAGTTGGCTAAGGGCCCGCCTCATGGGCAGGCGCAACGCCCGCGCGCGAGCGCAAAAGACAACCGAAGCTTGAACTTGGCTCTATGCCGCGGCGCAGGAACGCGCCGCGATGCGGGCTAGGCGACCTTGCGCACGCCCGCGGCGGTTGCACGGAGCAGCGCCCTCACTTCCGGGCCGGAGATCGGCTTGCTGAAGAGGTAGCCCTGCACCTCGTCGACGAAGCCTTCATTGGCCACGAGCTTGAGCTGCTCCTCGGTCTCCACGCCCTCGATGGCGACCAGCATGCCGAGCTCGGAGGTCAGCCGGGCGACCCCGCGGAGCAGCACCAGCGTCTTGCTGGTCGTGCCGAGCCCGGTGAGGAACGAGCGGTCGATCTTCACCTTGTCGAGCGGGAAGGAGTGCAGATAGCTGAGGCTCGAATAGCCCGTGCCGAAATCGTCGAGCGAGATCCGGACGCCCATCTCGCGAAGGTCGTTGAGGACCTTGCGCGTCGCCTCCACGTCGTGGAGCAGCACCGACTCGGTGATCTCGACCTCGAGCCGGTTGGGCGGCAGCCCGGTCTTGTCGAGCGCCTCGCGCACCGCGCTCAGCACCGAGTCGCGCCGGAACTGGATCGGCGAGAGATTGACCGAGACGCGGATGTCGCTCGGCCAGCGCAGGCACTCCGCGCAGGCCTCGCGCAGCACCCAGCTGCCGACGTCGACGATGAGGCCCATGTCCTCGGCGATCGGGATGAACTCCGACGGCGGGATCGTGCCGCGCGTCGGGTGCTTCCAGCGCAGGAGCGCCTCGCACGCGGAGAAGCGGTTGGTGCCGAGGCTGTAGAGCGGCTGGAAGTTGAGATGCAGGCTCCCGTCGCCGAGCGCCTTGCGAAGGTCGAGCTCGAGCGCGCGGCGGGTCTGCGCCTTGGCGCCCATCTCCGGCTGGAAGAAGCGCCACGAGCCGCGCTCCTCGACCTTGGCGCGGTAGAGCGCCATGTCCGCGTTCTTGAGGAGGAGATCGGCATTGGTGCCGTTCTCGGGCGACATCGCGATGCCGACCGAGGCGCCGATCACCATCTGGTGCCCCTCGATATCGTAGGGGCTCGCCAGCACCTCGATGACCTGGTTGGCGAGCATCGCGGCTTCCTCGTCGCCCGGGCCGCCCGAGCGGATGAAGACGAACTCGTCCCCGCCGAAGCGGGCCACCACGTCGGTGTGGCGCATGATGGTGCGGAGCCGGTCGGAGATCGCGCACAGCAGCTGGTCGCCGATCGGATGGCCGAGCGTGTCGTTGACGTATTTGAACTGGTCGAGGTCGATGAAAAGGACCGCGCAGCCTTCGTTCTTGACCCGCGCGGCGGCCAGCACGTCTTCCATCTGCTCGTGGAAATAGGTGCGGTTGGGAAGGCCGGTGAGCGAGTCGTAGCGCGCGAGGTGCCGGATGCGCGCCTCGGCCTTCTTGCGCTCGGTGACGTCCTCGACCAGCACCACCGAGCCGCCCTTCTCCATCGGGTTGAAGGTCAGCGCGAGCGTCTGCCCGTCCTCGGTCTCGACCACGAAATAGCCGCCGGTGCGCGCGGCGAGCCGGCTCTCGATCTCCTCGCCGAGCCAGCGCACGTCGCTGATGAACTGCGTGGCGTCGGGACCCGAGGGGAGGAGGTCGGCGACCTTGGCGCCCTTCTCGAACTTCCTGGGGTCGCCGCGGAGGAGCCGCGACAGGCGGTCGTTCCACACCTCGATCCGCTGCTCGGCGTCGAACATGCCGAGCCCGTGCGGCATGTTGTTGAGCGCGGTGTCGAAACGGCTCGCCAGCGCGCCGAAATCGCGCGCGCTGATCACCGCGTCGAGGAGCGTCGCGCGGAGCCGCGCCGAGATCAGCTTGAAGGCCAGGAAGAACGGCACCAGCACGAACGCGAAGACCGCGTAGTAGAGGTCGCCGACGATGAAGAGCGCGATCATCATCGGCACGCCGGCGATGACGATCTGCGTGTTGACGAGGAGGTTGGAGGCGAAGTTCCGCCCCGAGATGCCGATCAGGTAGGCGATGGTGATCGAGAAGGCGAAGAGATGGACGAACGGGTCGGGCGTCCGCCAGAACGAGAGGAGGCAGAAGACGCCGAGAAGGCCGACATGGGCGGCCGCGCCGATGACGTAGCGGAGCTCCCAGGGCCGGAAGGCCTCCACGGTCGTGAGCTCCGCCCGCGCCGCCTGGAAGGCGCGGAAGTCCCACGCCCGGCCGAAGGTCAGGAGGACGAAGGCGACGGCGCACGCATAGAGCGACCATTCGCCGGTGCGGAGCGCGGTGATGAGCGTGGTCATCGACGCGGCGAACGCGCCCACGAACAGCGAGCGCGCATCCGAATAGAGCGCATCCACGAGCGAGGCGTAGATGTCTAGCGGAAGGCTTTCCTGCTGGCGCTTTGAGGAGGCTTGGTTGGGCCTCATCTCGTTCTTTCGCTCGGGTCGAATGATCGGGTCCGGAAAAGCTGGCAGATGATCGTTAAAAAGTCGCTTCCGCGATCACGATCAATTGAAGATGAGCGCAAAGGCTATCGGCTCCCGGGACGCCAAGAACCCCCTCAAAAGTGGGTATTTCCAAATAGTTGCAGGGTGTGCCGGACGGCGATTCGATGGGCGCAACTTGTTGCAAGTTAAGCGCGAAATCAGGTTGCAGGGGAACCCGGAGCCGCCACCGGATCGGCGCCCTCGCGAAGGCCCACCCGGTAGCGCGGCGGGGGGACCCGGCCACGCATCTTCTCCCTCGCGAGGAGACGGCGCCAGGCCGAGCGGGCCCGCGGCCGTTCCCGCGCCGGCGGAGCCAGCCCGGCGAGGCGGTAATAATCCTCGAGGATGTCGGTCAGCAGGAGATCGCGCTCCTGCGTGTAGAAGGAGAAGTGCGCGGCGATCAGCCCGCCGAAGATGCGCCCCGGCCGGCCGACCATCGCCGGCAGGACGGCCGACAGCCACTCCTCCTCGTTGCCGTCGGGCGCGATGAACCGCTCGCCGAGCGACACGCGGTCCGCGCCGAAGAAGCCGTACGCGTTGATCGAGAACCGGCTCAGCCGCACCTCGTGGTCGGCGACGCGGAAATCGTCGAGCCGTCGGTTCCGGACCGCCTCGATGAAGACCGGGTGGAGCGCTTCCGGCAGCGCCGGATAGGCCCAGCTATAGGGACACATCGCCTGGCAGGTCACCGGTCCGTCGATGAGAACACGCGAGAAGAATTTGAGGAGCCAGGTGCAGATCGCGTTGTTGATGACGAGCGGCGAGAACCACAGCGCCTTGCCGCGCTCCTCGTTCGCCCGTGCGATGAACTTCGGGAAGAAGCCCGGCTCGAGGAAGACGATGTCGTCGTCGAGCCGGAGATAGAGCGCGTCGGGATCGTCGCAGAAGCGGAAGAACTCGCCGATGACGCCCCAACCGCCGTCGGCGCCTGGCAACTGCTTGAGCCGGCAACGCGGGTCGCTCGCCGCGAGCGCGTGGAGATAAGCGCGGTCCTCTTCGTTCCGGCAATTGTCCCAGAGCTGCCATTCGGCCACCTCCGGACTGCCGAGCACGTAGTGGCGGAGGAGCTCGAGATATTTCCGCCGCCCCGCCGGCGTCACGATCTTCAGCTGCACGACTCGCCCCTTGTCTCATCCGGTCGAGGTCATGCTATGCCACCGCCCGGGTGAGCGCGCGGTGGGGAGGACGATGCGCAGCGCAATCTGCCTCAGCGTCGACCGCAACATGATCATCCCTGCCATGTTCGTCGCCAGCGCCGTCAAGGAGCGCGCCGCCGGCCACGAGCCGGACGTGATCATCGCCTGCCCGCCGGGCGATGCGACCGACGCCCAGCGCGCCTGGCTGGAAGCGAGGCGCATCGTCATCGCCGACGACATCGACCTGAGCCCGGTCGCGGGCATCCAGATGATCGACCCGCGCCTCACGCCCGCCACGCTCGTCAAGCTCCTCCTGCCCGGCCATTTCGCCGGCCGCTACGACAAGATCCTCTATCTCGACGCCGATCTCGGCATCGAGCGCGACCTCACCCCGCTGCTCGCGCTCGACACCGGCCCGCACGCCGTCGCCGCCTGCGGCGCCGGCCGCGTCTGGGCCGGCTGGACCCTCGCCGACCGCGCGCGCAGCGAGGCCCAGTTCCGGTCGCTCGGGATGAGCGAGCCGTTCCGCTACTTCAACGCCGGGGTGATGCTGATCGATATCGCCAAGTGGCGGCGCGACGACCTCGCCACGCGCGCCATCGCCTTCGTCCGCGCCAACCCCGCGGTCTGCCGCCTTGTCGACGAGGACGCGCTCAACGCCGTCCTCGACGGCTCCTTCACCGAGATCTCGCCCCTCTGGAACATGAGCGCGGGCATCTGGCTGCACCCCGAGATCCGCGCCCTCTCGGGCGTGGCGATCGTCCACTACGCGGGCCTCGCCAAGCCGTGGAAGCGTTTCGGCGACGGCCGCCTCCTCTTCGAGTACGAGGAGGCCTGGCGCGACTACCGCCGCTTCCTCGCCGGCACGCCGTGGGAGGGCTGGCTGCGCGCGCAATGGAACGCGCGCGACGTCCGCCGCAACATCCGCCACGACCTCCGCAACTTCGTCCGCCGCCTCCGCCGCCGGCCGACCCGCAGCAGCCCGCGCCAGCGCCGCCTCTACGC
>JADYYB010000037.1 GCA_020853895.1 Bauldia sp. | reverse complement strand
GCTCCCCGACATTGTCGCGGTTGATCTGGTCGAGCTGCGAGTACCGCCAGTTGCCGTAATTGCCGCCGTACTGGAGCCAGTTCTCCGGCTCCGGATTGACGAGGCGCTCGAAAGGAACCTCGGCCGCTGCCGGCAGCGCAATGCCGGCGACGCCCGCTGCCGCAAGCGCGGCAAGGGCCTTCACGCGTGACTTCATTGCAGTCCTCCTGGGTGGGATTTTTCCCACGTGTTTTGCAAGCAAGCCCGCCGCCCCCTGTGGCGGCCGGGCGGCGGCATTTCCTTCAGGAAGCCTAGCTTCTGTCAAGCCTGAGGCCAGGAGAACTCTTTGGAGTTCAGATGGCCGGCCGAGGGGATTTCAGGGGAGTGAAAGCACCGCGTTCGGGGGTTGAAAACCGCCCCGGCGATCCCATCTGAAAGGTAAGGGCAGCCATAGTCTGCTCTCCTGACCTGGGCCCGGCTTCTCCACCCCCAAGAAGAAGCCGGGCCTTTTCATTTTTTCGGGATCGGACGCTTGCGGAGGGCGTCGTCCGACGCCTCTGGCAGCCTTCGCGGCGGCGGAACAAGGCCGCCAAAGGCGCAGCCTTTGCTCCGCCCTCGTGAGCGGGCGACCTTCCGAGGAAAATCCAGGCGCCGCATTCCTGCTGCCGTCAAAGGGAGCGACCACGCGACCGATCGGATGACATCGATGGTGGCGGAGGAGGGATTTGAACCCCCGACCAAAGGATTATGATTCCTCTGCTCTACCGCTGAGCTACTCCGCCCCGGTGCTTGTGGCCTCCGTGTCGCGCGGGCGCGGGCCGGCGGAGGAGCCGGGATATAAGGAGGGGGCCCGAATCCTGTCAAGGCGCGCGGCAGCGCCTCCGCCAACAGGCGGGGGCGGTCGAACGAGCGGCCATCTTACGGAACGCCGCCGCGCCTTTTGCCGGTCCGACGACGCGAGGCGTTCGAAGCGCGCTAGAGCTTGCCGGCGAGGTCTAGGAGAGAACGGCCGGGGCCGAGCTCGACCACGAAGGCGCCGCGCCCGCTGACGAGCTGGATCTTGAGGACGCGGGCGTTGGGGAAGGCCTCGAAGAAGAGCCCGGCCGAGAGCGCGCGGAGGCGCCCGATGTCGCCGCAGACGACCTCGTAGGCGGCCTCGAACTCGGCGTGGTGGGCCTCCACCGGCTCCGTCGCCGCCGGCGCGGCGGCCGCCTCGACCGCGCCGGCATCGGCCTCGGCGTGGGCATGGTCGTGGTCATGATCATGGTCGTGCTCATGCGCTTCCTCTAGGAGCGCGACGAAGGCCGTCTCGACGCGACAGGCGGGGTCCTCACCGGGATCGAAGAGCTGGAGCGGCCTGCCGAGCCGGCTGATCGCGGCCTCGATGACGGCACGGTCCCCGGCGGTCGCGGCGGCGTATTCGAAGCCCACGATGTCCATGCCGGGCGCGTGCAGCTCCATGACGATGCGGTCGCCGTCGACCGCGAGGTCCAGCCGCGTCTCGCCATGGACATGCGCGTCGAGCTGCCGGATTTCCTGGGCGAGCGCCGCGCCCGCCGAAGCCGCCAGCGCCATCGTCGCCGTCGCAAGAACCGCCTGCATGTCTTTCTCCCGCTCGTCCACCCGAGTGTTATGTTATAATGTTACATCTATTGTGACGGCAACAGGCAGACGGGAGGAAGGACGTGAAGCGCACCACGGAGGAGAAGATCGCGGTGGCGTTGATGGCGGTCGCGGGCATGGCATCGACCGTCTCGGCCGAAGAGGTTCGCGCGTGGCGGATCTTCGTCGCGGACCATGACGAGGCGATCGTGCGGGCGTTCGACCTCGACGACGGCGCGCTGCTCGGCGCGTTCGCGTTCGACGAGCCGCCGGCGATCTTCAGGGGGCCGTTCGGCAGCCTCGTCTACGCGGTCGAGGCCGGCGCGGGCCGCGTGTCGGCCATCTACAGCGGGATCAGCTTCGACGATCACGGCGACCACATGGACATCGAGATCGTCGCGCCGGCCATGACCGAGTGGGCGATCGCGGGGGAAGCCCCGGCCCAGATCGTCTCGCATGGAGGGCGGGTCGGCGTGTTCTTCGACGGGGAGGGCGCGGCGCGCCTCGTCCGCGAGTCGGCGTTCGGCGTCGACGGGACGCCGTCGCTTGTCGTGACCGGCTCTCCGCATCGCGGCGCGGCGGCCTCGATCGCCGACCACGTGCTCGTCTCGACGCCCGATGCGGGCGACCCGGAGGGGCTGCCCACCGGCCTTCGCATCCTCGACGGGCGAGGGGTCCGCGTCGGCGAGCCGCATCCCTGTCCGCAGCTCCATGGCGCCGCCTCGCTCGGCAATCGCCTGGCCTTCGCCTGCGCGACGGGGTTCCTCCTCGTCGAGCCGTCCGGCGAGGCGCCGGCCGTCACGGCGTTTCCGTACGGCGGCCTGCCGCAAGGCCGGGCGACGGCGCTCGAAGGGAGCATCGGCGGGCGGTTCGTGCTCGGCGATTTCGGCTCCGACGCGGTCGTCATCTTCGGACCGAGTGCGCCGGAGCCGGTGAGGCTGGTGTCCCTCCCGTCGGCGCGGCTCGACTTCGTGATCGACCCCGCGAATCCCGCCACGGCCTACATCCTCACCGCCGACGGACGCCTGAACGAGCTCGACCTCCCGACCGGGCAGCTCGGCCGCTCGGTTCCCGTCACCGGTCCCTATGAGCGCGCCGCCGCCACGCCACAACTCGCCTTCGCGGACCGGCTCCTCGCGATCACGGATCCCGACGCCGGCGTGGTGCGCCTTCTCGACCCGAAGACGCTGGCCGAGCAGCGGACGATCGCGACCGGCGGGGCGCCGTCAGGCATCGTCGCGGTGGGCGGGGCAGCCGAGGCGCATTGACGGTCCGGCCGAGGCGGCGCGCCGGCCTACCGCATGAACCCGCGGCCGCATCTCTCGCGGAGATAGGCGAGCGCGGCGGCGGCGCCCTCGGCGGTGAACGACCAGAGGCGTTCCGACCGGCCGCCGTCGCCGGTCGCTACGGAGATCCGCACCTCGATCGTCTCGGACGCGCTCTGCAACACGCGGTCGAGCTGGGTGAGGAAGAGGAAATTGTGGACCGTGTCGCTGAAGCCGGTCACGGCGAGGAGGCTGTAGCCCGCGATCTCCGTCGGACTGACCGTGCCCGTCGCGAACGCGCGCGGGCCGGGACCGTGATCGACGCTCACATTCACCCCCAGCGCGGCGACGGCTTCGCGCATGTCCGGGGTGAGCGGCGCCAGGAGCCCGTCATAGGTCGCGGTCGGGAAGAGAACGCTCAGCGAATAGGCCGACCGGCCGTCCTGGCGGACCGCCGGGTCGCACTCGACGACGATCGCCGCCTCGCTGCTCTCGACCGTGACGAGATTGCCGATCTCGGCATGGACGACCCAGCCGCCATTCTCGGCATACGCAGGCATCGCGGCGGCCGCGGCCAGGAGGGCCGCTGGGAGCCAAGTACGGTGAGCGCATCTCCGCGCGGGCATGGTCTCGGTCCAGTCTGCCGGCCGCATCGGGCGCGGGCCGGCCGCTCGCGGTCGCGACAGCTAAGCAATTTCCCGCGCCGCTGTTCAAGCGCTCTCGTTGCTCCCATGCCACAGTCGTGGCCCCGGCTTGGCCGCCGGGCTTGGCCGGGCCTCGCTCCGTCTGCTAGGTGAGGGGGCGATGGCTTCTGGTTCTGTTGAGCGCGTTCGGACCGCCCTTCTCGCGGCTGGGCATGATGGCGAGATCCTCGAGTTCGCGGCCAGCACCAGGACCGCGGCGGAGGCGGCCGTGGCGGTAGGCTGTACGGTCGCGCAGATCGCCAAGTCGATACTGCTCCGGGCAGGCGAACGGCCGGTCCTCGTCATCGCCTCGGGCGTCAACCGCGTCGACCCGGCCAAGGTGGCGGCGCTGATCGGCCAGCCGGTCGAGCGCGCCGACGGCCGCTGGGTACGCGAGGCGACCGGCTTCGCGATCGGTGGCGTCGCGCCGGTGGCCCATAACGAACGGACGATCGTGCTGATCGACCGTGACATTGCCGCCATAGAGCCGGTCTATGCTGCCGCCGGCTCTCCCAACGCGGTCTTCCGCACGAGTTACGCGGAACTGCTCCGGCTCACGGGCGGCACGCCGGCGGACGTCAGGGAGGAGGAGGCCGAAGCGCGTACCGGGTAACGCCGTCGGGGATCGTTCTCCGGCGTCGACCGTTTTGTGGTCAGTTGGGACTGGGGAAATCAGGTCATGAAGCAAGCCGAAGTTTTACGCGTGGAGCTGGGCGAGGAGTTGAAGGCCGGCAAGGCCGTGGCTCTCGACGGCGAGGGAAATCTCATTGCGGAGCTTCGCGTCGGCAAGGACGATCCGCCGGCCACCGCCCGGGTGGTGCGGCTCTCGCTGAAGGACTTCCAGCGGTTCGAGGCCTTCGCCGCGCGCCAGCTCAAGGGCAGATAGCCCGACCCGGCGCGTTTGACTCGCGGCCGCGCAGGGGGCGATCCTCGCGCTGGCCACGCCGGCCGGGGAGGGCGCCATGACAGCGTTCAACGTCGTTCGGTTCCGGGTGAAGCCCGGCAAGGAAGCCGAGTTCGTCGCCGCGCACCGCGCGCCCGGGCTCGGAGGAGCCGCCGGGCTCCGGCGCTTCAGCCTCGTCCAAACCGGCGACCGCACCTTCTGCCTCATCGGGGAGTGGGCGGCTTTCCCGGACATCGTGGCGGCCCGGCCGGCGATGATCGCCCTCCTCGATACGATGCGTCCGCTCCTCGAGGATCTCGGCAACGGCCTCGGCGTGACCGATCCCGTGTCGGGCGAGGCGGTCCTCGACCTCACGCCTTAGGCGAAAGACGGCGGCCGATCTCCCGGCTGGCGTGCAGGCCGCCACGCTTCCGCCCCTTGGGCCGCCATGCTACCGTTGCGGCCGAGAGAAACCGGAAGGGCCTGGGGGATGTCCTTGCTGTTGCGCCTCGCCTTTCCGCTGCTCGCCTTCCTTCTGCTCGCCCTTTCCGGCCCCGCCCGAAGCGAGGAGAGCTGCGTCGCCGCTTTCTGCGTAAGCAGCTCGGACGGGCCCGCTGCCGGCGGCCAGATCCGCGTCGACGTGGCGATCACGCCGGCCGGAAAGGTCCGCGCCGACCACTACAACATCCGCATCTCCGGCATCGACCCGATGACCGTCGAGGGCAGCGAGGGCTCGTTCTGGTTCGAGGTCACCGGCCCCGGGACCTACACCTACGCCGTCCAGGCCTGCACGCGGCCGGGCAACAAGACCGGCTGCCAGGCCGCCGTGGAATTCACCCACCTCGTCGCCGCGGCGGCGCCGGCCGCGCCCGCCGCCGGCAAGGTGCCGCGCCCGGTCGAGACTCCGGCGCCCACTCCCGTCCCGGCCCCTACGCCCGCACCGGCTCCAGGCAAGGTGCCGCAACCGGTCGAGACTCCCGCGCCCACTCCTGCCCCCGCGCCGAGCCCGGCTCCGACCGGCTTCACCGGCACCTGGGAGACGTCGACCGCGCAGGGCGCCCTTTACACCGTGGTCCTCACCCAGCAGACCGCTACTGCGGTGCTCGGCACCTACAGCCCAGGCGGCGGTGAGATCAACGGGAACATCGCAGCCGATGGCAGGCTGGAGTTCACATGGAGCCAGCCCGGCCTGAGCGGGGGAGGAGTGTTCCAGCTCGCGGCCAACGGTCAGACCTTCACCGGCTCCTTCAGCAATGCGCCCGAACGGCCGCTCGAGGTCGCGGGCACTTGGAACGGCTCGCGTCAGGGGTCGGGAGCAGCGATCCCCGCTCACCCTGCGGCTACGACGCCGCCACCAACAGCACCCGCTCCGCCACCACCGGCTCCTCTTCCACCCGGGCCCGCCACGTTCGACGGCACCTGGTCGTCGCAGTCCGGTGGCCGTGAATTCACCATCACCCTCACCCAGGTCAGCGACCGGGTCTACGGCACCTATTCCCCGGAGAACGGGATGATCGTCGGGCGGGTCGCGAACGGCGCGCTGACCTACTACTGGAAGCAGGACGGCGGGATCGGCGCCGGCACATTCCAGCTCGCGGGCGACAATAACTCCTTCACGGGTTCGTTCAGCACCGATCTGAATCCAGCCTTCATTACGGGCACCTGGAACGGCGCCCGCACATCCTTGGATCGCCCGCCCATAACCCAACAATCCTTTCACGGCGTGTGGAGCACCGGCTCCAGCGGGGGCGGTGGGTGGACGATGAACCTCACTCAAAATGGTCAGCAGGTCCTGGGCACCTACGCGCCCAATGGCGGCAATATAAGCGGTGGCACAGACAACATCGGCTTCCTGGCTTATGTCTGGACGCAGGGCGCGTCGACCGGCGGTGGCATGTTCCAGATCATGCCCGACGGGAGGAACATGATGGGCACCTTCAGCAACGATCCGAACGCGCCCTTCCAGGTCGACGGAACCTGGTGGGGCACACGGCAGTAGACACGGGCCGAGCGCCGACTGCACCGGTTGCGGCGCTGCGCGAACCTGCTTAGGCTGCGCATCGTCGGCAGCGCGGCCGGCAGGAGCAGTGGAGCTCCCGTCCCTCGATGAGGGCGGGGGCTTTTTTGTTGCGCGGGATGAAGGGTGCCGGGCCTCGTGGACAGTCCTGAAAGCGGTTGGCGCGTCGGCGTCCTTTTCTCCCAGAGCGGCGTCACCGCCGCCATCGAGCGCACCCAGCTCAACGCCACGCTCCTCGCCATCGGCGAGATCAACGCCGCCGGCGGGGTCCTCGGCAAGCCGATCGTGCCGGTGGTCCACGACCCGCAATCCAACCCGCGCCAGTTCCGCGCGCTCGCCGAGCAGCTGATGGTCGCCGAGAAGGTCGAGATCATCTTCGGCTGCTACATGTCGAGCACGCGGAAGGCGGTCCTGCCGGTGATCGAGCCGCGCCACGGGCTGCTCTTCTATCCCACGCTCTACGAGGGTTTCGAGTATTCGGCCAACTGCATCTATACGGGCGCCGCGCCCAACCAGAATTCGGTGCAGCTCGCGCGCTACCTCACCGAGACTTACGGCAAGCGCTTCCTGCTCCTCGGCTCCAACTACATCTATCCCTACGAGACCAACCGCATCATGTCCGACCTCGTCCTCCAGGCGGGCGGCAAGGTGCTCGACGAGATCTACGTGCCGCTCGCCGCCGAGGCGGCCGACTTCGACCGCGCCATCGCCGCGATCCGCAGGAAGTCGCCCGACGTGATCTTCTCGACCGTGGTGGGGGAGGGGACGCGCCTCTTCTACGAGGCTTACCGGCGCGCCGGCTTCGACCCCGCGACGATGCCGATCTCGAGCCTCACCACCAGCGAGGCGGAGATCGCCGACATGTCGGCCGAGATCGCCGAGGGCGCCATCACAGCCGCGCCCTATTTCGAGACCCTGCCCGGCAACGCCAACCGCGCCTTCGTCTCCGCCTTCAAGCTGAAATACGGGCCCGACGCGCCGATCACCGCGGGCGCCGAGGCCGCCTATTTCCAGGT
>JADYYB010000036.1 GCA_020853895.1 Bauldia sp. | reverse complement strand
GGAACCCTCCGCCTCGCCGCCCAGCGGGTCATCGATTCGCTTTACGCCTGGCTGCGCCGCGGCTGAGCCCGCAAGACCGTCCACAAGGCCGCATGTCCGCCGTTTGCGCGGCTAAGCACTGGTTGCTAAAAGCCGCTCGCCGGTTCCACGCCGGAAAGCTCCATTTCTAGATACGGATAGCGCTGATGAAGCTCGTCGCCGGCAATTCCAACCGGGCGCTGGCCGAGGCCATCTCCGGCTATCTCAAGGTGCCGCTCTCGGCCTGCCTAGTCCGCCGCTTCGCCGACCAGGAGATCTTCGTCGAGATCCAGGAGAACATAAGGGGCGAGGATCTCTTCATCATCCAGTCGACCAGCTACCCGGCCAACGACAATCTGATGGAGCTCCTCATCCTCATCGACGCCGCGCGCCGCTCCTCGGCCCGCCGCATCACCGCCGTCGTCCCCTATTTCGGCTACGCGCGGCAGGACCGGAAGACCTCCGCCCGCACGCCCATCTCGGCCAAGCTGGTCGCCAACCTCATCACCCGGGCCGGCGCCGACCGCGTGCTGACGCTCGACCTCCACGCCGGCCAGATCCAGGGCTTCTTCGACATTCCGACCGACAATCTCTTCTCGGTGCCGGTGATGGTCCGCGACATCGAGGACCACAACGACATCGGCAACGCGATGGTGATCTCGCCCGATGTCGGCGGCGTGGTGCGCGCCCGGCTCCTCGCGAGCCGCATCGACGCCCCGCTCGCCATCGTCGACAAGCGCCGCGAGCGCCCCGGCGAGTCCGAGGTGATGAACATCATCGGCGACGTCGAGGGCCGCGACTGCATCCTCTTCGACGACATCGTCGATTCCGGCGGCACGCTCTGCAACGCGGCCGAGGTCCTGCACGAGCGCGGGGCGAAATCGGTCCGCGCCTATATCACCCACGGCGTCCTCTCGGGCGGCGCGGTCGCCCGCGTCGCCGCCTCGCGCCTCCGCGAGCTGGTGATCACCGACTCGATCGAGCCGAACGCCGCGGTGCTCGCCTCGCCCAATATCCGCGTGCTCACCATCGCCCCGCTGATCGGCGAGGCGATCTCCCGCACCGCGCACGAGAAGTCCGTCTCGAGCCTTTTCGACTAGGCGGCCGCGCGCCGGCTGGCCTGCCCGGCGCCGCGTGCCGGCTTCTTCTTCGCTTCGGCCTCACCGGTCCCGTCAAACCTTGCCCGCGCGGCGTCGATGCGCGGCTGGTTGTCGACCATCCACTCCGTCAGCGCCTTCACCGGGACGAGGAGGTCGCAGCCGAGATCGGTCAGCGCGTACTCCACCTTGGGCGGGATCGTCGGATAGACGGTGCGCGTGATGAACCCGTCGCGCTCGAGCATGCGGAGCGTGGAGGTCAGCATCTTCTGCGAGATGCCGCGCACCGCCTTGCGGAGCTCGGTGAAGCGGAGCGGCCGGTCGCCCAGCGAGCCGACCACGCGCACCGTCCACTTGTCGCCGACCTGGCCGAGCATCTCGGTGATGGTCTGGCATTCCTCTTCGTCGCGGGCGGTGACCTTGACGTTCCCAGGTTTCGAAAAAGTGCCTTCTTGAGCCATTCTTGCGGTCACTCATATAGTGCAGGGCACAACTTTATACCGACTCGGGAGCATTCGAAAATGGCCAAGCCGAAAATCGCGATCATCGTAGGCACGACCCGCCCCGGCCGGTTCAGCGAGATCCCGGCCGCCTGGATCGCGGAGCTCGCGGCGAAGCGGCCCGAGATCGAGGTCGAAGTCCTCGACCTTCGCGACTATCCGATGCCGCTCTTCGACGAGGCTGGCGCGCCTGCCTGGGCGCCGACCCAGAACGAGGTCGCCCTACGCTGGCAGCAGAAGGTCGCCGAGGCGGACGGCTTCATCGCCGTCACCGGCGAGTATAACCGCGGTCCGGCCGCTGTGCTCAAGAACGCCTTCGACTACGCCTACAAGGAGTGGAACCGGAAGCCGATCGCCTTCGTCGGCTATGGCGGCACCGGCGGCGCCCGCGCCATCGAGCAGCTCCGCCTCAACGCGATCGAGATGCAGATGGCGCCGATCCGCGTCGGCGTGCACATCCAGGCGCCCGTCTACATGGCGGTCAGGAACGAGGGCAAGACGCTCGACTCCTTCGACTTCCTGCAGCAGTCGGCAGGCGATCTCCTCGATCAGCTGATCTGGTGGGCCTATGTGCTGAAGGCGGCCCGCGAGGATCAGCGCGCCGTCCCGCTCCTCACCCCGACGCCGCATACCATTCCCGACATCGAGGTCGAAGCGGCCGCCTGAGCGGACGCTTCCGCCTACGCCGCCGAGGCGCGCCGCCGGCCGTTGCCGGCGGCCGCTTTCGCCTCGGCCCGGTCGGCCTTGACGGCGGCATTGTCGTAGCGCCGGCGCGCGGTCTCGATCGACCCCTGGTTCTCCTGCGCCCAGCGCACCACGCCCATTACCTGCGGCAGGAGCGAGCGGCCGAGCCCGGTCAGCTCGTAGTCGACACGCGGCGGGATGGTCGGGAAAACGGTCCGCGTGACCAGCCCGTCCCGCTCCAGCCCGCGCAACGTGAGCGTCAGCATGCGCTGCGAGATGCCGCCGATCGAACGGCGCAGCTCGCTGAAGCGCTTGCTCTCCTGGCCGAGCAGGCTGACCACGAGGACGGTCCACTTGTCGCCGATGCGCGCCAGCACCTCGTTGATCGGCCGGCAGTCGCTGGGCAGATAGATGTTCTCTGGTTTCAAGGATGTGCCTCCTTGCACCACTGCCTTGAGTTACCCTACCTAACCTTGGTTACGTAAGATAACTATTGGGCGGCCACTCTTCAACATCGCGCAACCGCTTCGGCCGGCCGCCCGTTTTTCGGGGCTCCCTGACGGGAGGAAGACCATGACCATCGCCCTCTGGATCGCCCAGATTCTTCTCGCGCTGGCGAACGGCTTCGCCGGCTTCATGAAGACCTTCCGCCCGATCCCCGATCTCACAGCGATGATGAAATGGCCGGGCGAGTATCCGGCTGCCTTGACCCGCTTCATCGGCATCGTCGAGCTGCTGGCGGCCGCCGGCCTGATCCTTCCCGCGGCGACCGGCATCCTGCCCTGGCTCACCCCGCTCGCCGCCCTCGGCGTCGCCGTGATCCAGGTGCTCGCGATCGGCTTCCATGCGATGCGCGGGGAGACGCAGCAGACGATCATCGCCAACCTGATCCTGCTCGGCCTGTCGCTCTTCATCCTTTGGGGCTACTGGCCGTCCTTCGGCCTCTAGCGGTACGAAAGCTCGCCATGCTCCAGAACGTCATCGAGACGAAGCCCGGCCTCGCGCCCGCCGACACGACGCTCGGTCCGGTCCATCTCTCCGTCACCGACGGCGACCGGACGCTGGCCGTCTGGCGCGACCTCGTCGGCCTGACGGTGCTCGACCGGACGCCGACCGAGATCACGCTCGGCGCCGGCGGGAAGCCGCTCCTCGTCCTCTTCCCGGGCGCCGAACGCCCGGTGGTGCCGCGCACCAGCGGCCTCTACCACGTCGCGATCCACGTGCCGGAGCGGGCCGACCTCGCCCGCGTGCTGGCCCGCCTCTTCACGGCGCAGTTCCGGAACTCGCCCACCGATCACCTGGTCACCGAGACCACCTATCTCTGGGACCCCGACGGCAACGGCATCGAGATCACCTTCGAGACCCCGGAGCGCGGCCGCTTCGTCAGCGACGGCCAGACCTACGGCGCGGTCACCGCCGACGGCAGGCCGCATTCCGGCCGCGACGCCCTCGACGTCCGCTCCGTCCTCGGCGAGCTCGAGCCGAACGAGGACTTCAACGTCCCGCTTCCGGCCGGGACGCGGGTCGGCCACGTCCACGTTCACGTCTCCGACCTCGACGCGGCGATGGTCTTCTACCGCGACCTCATCGGCTTCGCCGAGCAGTTCCAGGCCCGCCGCATCCAGATGGGCGACGTCACCCTCCCCGGCTACGTCCCCCACATCGTCGCCTTCAACACCTGGAACGGCGTCGGCGCCCCGCAGGCGCCGGCCGGCTCCGCCGGTCTCCGCCATTTCCAGATCGACTACCCGACCGCGGCCGACCTCAAGGCCGCCCGCGCCCGGCTGGAAGGCGCCGGAATCGCGGTTTCCGAGACCGAATCCGGCCTTTTCACCGCCGATCCGGCCGGCAACCGGATCAGGCTGGCCAGCCGCGCCTGAGCGCCGACATCCGCCTTGCCTCCGGCCGCGCCCTTCTCTATAAGGCCGCGAGCCGCAGCGCGCCCTCGGGTGCCGCGGCTTTGGCCGTTTGTACGGCCTTTTCCATTCTAAGGAGACGACCATGGCCACGAGCTACGAGCTCTCGGCGGAACTTCGTGAGCGCACCGGCAAGGGCGGCGCTCGGGCCACTCGCCGCGAGGGCATGATCCCGGCCGTGATCTACGGCGAGAACGAGCCGCCGCTGGCCATCAAGGTCCCCTACAAGATGCTCGACCAGCGCATCAACGCCGGCGGCTTCTTCACCCGCCTCGCCACGATCGAGGTCGGCGGCAGGAAGATCCGCGTCCTGCCGCGCGACTACCAGCTCGATCCGGTCAAGGATTTCCCGATCCACGTCGACTTCCTGCGCGTCGCCGAAGGCGCCCGCATCCGCGTCGAGGTCCCGGTCCATTTCAGGAACGAGATCGCCTCCCCGGGCATCAAGCGCGGCGGCGTGCTCAACATCGTCCGCCACACCGTCGAGCTCGACGTGCCGGTCGACGCCATTCCCGAATTCATCACCGCCGACCTGACCGGCCTCGACATCAACGACTCGCTGCACATCTCCAAGATCGAGCTGCCCGAGGGCACCGTGCCGACGATCGACCGCGACTTCACCGTCGCCACGATCGCCGCCCCGGCCGGCGTCAAGGAAGAGGCCCGTGAGGCCGCTGCTGCCGCCGCCGCTGCCGCTTCTGCTCCGGCTGCCGAAGAGGCTGCCGCTGGCGAGGCCAAGGAAGGCGCCCCGGCCGCCGGCGGCGACAAAGAGAAGAAATAGTCTCCCCCCTGCCGGCGCAGGGAGTCGCTCATGCTGCTACTGGTCGGCCTCGGCAATCCGGGGCCGAAATATTCTCGGCACCGCCATAGCGTCGGCTTCCGCATCGCCGACGCCATCCACGCGCGCCATCGTTTCGGCCCGTGGAAGAAGAACTTCTCCGCCGAAATCGCCGAGGCCGACATCGCCGGCGAGCGCGTGCTGCTGATGAAGCCGACCACCTACATGAACGAGTCCGGCCGGGCGGTCGCCGAGGCGATGCGCTTCTACAAGCTCGAGCCCGGCAACGTCGTTGTCATCTACGACGAGCTCGACCTGCCGCCCGGCAAGACGCGCATCAAGACCGGCGGCGGCGCGGCCGGCCATAACGGCATCCGCTCGGTCGCCGCCAGCATCGGGCTCGACTTCCGCCGCCTCCGCGTCGGCATCGGCCATCCCGGCCACCGCGAGCTCGTCCACGGCTACGTGCTGCACGATTTCGCCAAGGCCGACGAGGCCTGGCTCGTGCCGCTCATCGACGCCATCGCCGAGAACGTCCCGCTCCTGGTCAGGGGCGAGGACAACAGCTTCGCCAACCGCCTTCATGCCGCAACCAAGGGACCCGACGAGCCGGAGGCCGGCGGCGGCCCGCCCGCCCCGAAGAGGCCGCCGCCAAAGAAGGGCCCGGACGGCTCGGCGGACGCTTCGCCACCGGCGGCTCCTCCGGAGGCGGGCGAGGGCCCGTTCGCGCGCCTCCGCAGGCTTTTCGGCGGTTCTTGACATCTCCCCGCGCGAACACGAGATTCGTGTGACACGGAGCCTGTGTCATGAAGAACGTCACCATCACCCTCGACGAGGAGCTCGCCCGCTGGGCCCGCGTCGAGGCCGCCAAGGCCGGCAAGAGCCTGTCCAAGTGGATTGGCGACCGCATCGGCGCGGATCGTCAGGCCACCGTCGACCAGACAGGCAAGGATTGGCTGGCGGAGCCGCTTTGGCCTTCCGACCCTGCCCCTTTGCCGAAGCGATCCGAACTTTACGAGTTGACCTATGATCGACCGGGTTTTCGTGGATACCAACATCGTGGTCTACACGAGGGACCAGGCGTTTCCGGAGAAGGCGAGCGCATCGACAGTGTGGCTGAGAACCCTCCGGGCAAACCGCGCACTCGTCGTTAGTCCGCAAGTCATCAACGAGGCATTCGCGGTCGGGCTGGCAAAGTTCAAGTCGATACCTCGGGCCGAGATTGACGGCTGGGTCCGAAGCTTCCTGCCCTTCTGCACCGCGCCGCTCGATACCGAGGTCGTTGCCCTTGCCTTGGACCTTCACGCCGAGAACCAGTTCCGCTGGTGGGACTGCCTGATCCTGGCGTCGGCCCTGAAAGGCAATTGTCGGTTCCTCCTGAGTGAGGATATGACCCACAGGCAGACCGTCAGGTCCGTTCGCATTCTCAATCCTTTTCAGGTCGGTCCCGCCGATCCCCTTCTGAGCTGATCCCATGGGCTTCAAATGCGGCATCGTCGGC
>JADYYB010000035.1 GCA_020853895.1 Bauldia sp. | reverse complement strand
GAGACCGCGCTCGCCGACGAGCGGAGCCGCGTCGCCTCGGTGTTCATCAACCGGCTGCGCCAGGGGATGCGCCTCCAGTCCGATCCGACCGTGATCTATGGCCTCTATGGCGGGGGCGGACGCTCGCTCACCCGTTCCGATCTCGACACGCCGAACGCCTACAACACCTACCTCAATGTCGGCCTGCCGCCGGGCCCGATCGCCAATCCGGGCCGCGCCTCGCTCGAAGCCGTGGCCAATCCCTCGCGCACCAACGACTTCTATTTCGTCGCCGACGGGACCGGCGGCCACGCCTTCGCCGAGACGCTCGAGCAGCACAACCGCAACGTGGCGCGCTGGCGCGAGATCGAGGCCCGCGCCAATGCCGCCGCGTCTCCCGCGCCGGCCGCACCCTAGGGGCATGAGCTTGAGGCCGAACGAACCCGCGCCTACTGTGCCGAGAGGGCAGGGGCAAACCAGCGTGCGCGCGAATCCATCCGACGGCGCCTTGAGGCCGGTCCAGAGCATGACGGGCTTCGCGCGCGCCACCGGCGCGGAGGGCGAGCGGCGCTGGACCTGGGAGCTCCGCAGCGTCAACGGCCGCGGGCTCGAGCCGCGCTTCCGCCTGCCCCCCGGCTATGACAGCCTCGAGATGCGCTTCCGCGAGCGCCTCGCCGCGCGCCTCAACCGCGGCTCGATCCAGGCGACGCTGACCATCGTCCGCGAGGGCGCCGCGAGCCGCCTCCGGGTGAACGAGGAGCTCCTCGACCAGCTCGTCGATCTCGCCCGCCGCGTCGAGACCCGCTCCGGCCTGAAGCCCTCGCTCGACAGCATTTTCGGAATGCGCGGGGTTATCGAGATGGCCGATGAGGAGGATGACGGCCTGCCATCGCCCGAGCTCGCCGAGGCGCTGCTGGCCGGCCTCGACCAGGCGCTGGAGTCGCTCGTCGCCGCCCGCGCCCGCGAGGGCGAGGCGATCGCCGCGGTCATCCTGAGCCGCGTCGACGACGTCGAGCGCCTGACCCGCGCCGCCGAGGGCAACGCCGCCCGCCATCCCGACGCCATACGGAAGCGCCTCGCCGAGCAGGTGGCGCTCCTCCTCGAAGCCTCATCCGCGCTCGACCCGCAGCGCCTCCACCAGGAGGTCGTGCTGCTCGCCACCAAGGCCGACATCGCCGAGGAGCTCGACCGCCTCGGCGCCCACATCGTCGCCGCGCGGAACCTCCTGGCCGGCGGCAGCCCGCTCGGCCGCCAGCTGGATTTCCTGGTGCAGGAGTTCAACCGCGAGGCCAACACGATGTGCGCCAAGGCCGGCGACCTCGCGCTGACCACGATCGGCCTCGAGCTGAAGGGCGTGGTCGATCAGCTCCGCGAGCAGGTCCAGAACCTCGAATGAGCACGCCGCTCCAAGGCCGCGGCTCGACCCCGCGGCGCGGCCTCCTCCTCATCCTTTCCTCGCCCTCGGGCGCCGGGAAGTCGAGCCTCGCCCGGCTCCTCCTGCAGCACGACCCGGAGCTCACCAACTCGGTCTCGGTGACCACCCGCCCGCGCCGCCACAGCGAGGTCGACGGGGTGCATTACCATTTCATCGACCGCGCCGCCTTCGAGCGTAAGCGCGCCGCCGGCGAGCTTCTCGAATGGGCCGAGGTCCACGGCAATCTCTACGCGACGCCGCTCGAGCCGGTGAGGCAGGAGCTCGCCCGCGGCCGCGACATGCTCTTCGACATCGACTGGCAGGGCACGCTGCAGATCGCCAAGGCGATGCCGGAGGACATCGTCCGCGTCTTCGTCCTGCCGCCGACCATGGCCGAGCTTCGCGAGCGGCTCATCCGCCGGGCCGAGGACGACGACGGCACGATCCAGCGCCGGCTCGAGAACGCGCGCACCGAGATCGAGCATTGGACCGAGTACGACTACGTGCTCGTCAACGACGACCTCCAGGAGTCGCTCTCCCTCGTCCGCTCGATCCTCGCCGCCGAACGCGCCCGGCGCGTCCGCCAGCCCGGCCTCTCCGCCTTCGTCACCCAGCTCCTCGCGCAGAATGGCAACGCCACGGGCTGAGCCCCAAGCCGCTCATCCCCGCGAAGGCGCGGACCCATGGGCCTGCTCCCGCCACAGCCGCGCCAGCCGGACGAACCCCGCCACGTCGACCTCCTCCGCGCGCCGCGTCGGCTCGACGCCAGCGGCTTCCAGCAGAGGCAGCGGATCGACGCCCAGCGCCTTGAGGCTCTGCCGCAGCATCTTGCGGCGCTGTCCGAAGCCGGCGGCCGTCACCCGGCTCAGCGCCTCCGCCGGCACCGCCTCCGGCGCCGCGCGCGGCGTGAACTGCACCACGGAGGAGGTGACCTTGGGCGGCGGGATGAAGGCGCGCGGGCCGATGTCGAAGAGGAGTCTTGGCTCGGTCCGCCACTGCGCGAGCACGCTGAGCCTTCCGTAATCCTTCGACCCCGGCGCGGCGACGATCCGCTCGGCGACCTCGCGCTGGAACATCAGCGTCATCGAGGAGTACCAGGGCGGCCACGGCTCGACGGAAAGCCAGCCGACGAGGAGCGGGGTGGCGATGTTGTAGGGGAGGTTCGCCACGATCGCGGTCGGCCCGTCGGCGTAGCGCGAGAGGTCGGTGCCGAGCGCGTCGCCCTCGATCACCTCGAGCCGCCCCGGATAGCGCGCGCCGATCTCCGCGAGCGCGGGGAGGGCGCGCGCATCGCGCTCGATCGCCACCACCTTGCGCGCGCCCTCGGCGAGGAGCGCGCGCGTCAGGCCGCCCGGCCCCGGCCCGACCTCGATCACGGTGAGCGCGCGAAGGTCGCCCGCCGCCCGCGCGATCCGGCCGGTGAGGTTGAGGTCGAGGAGGAAATTCTGCCCGAGCGATTTCCGCGCCGCGAGCTCGTGCCGCGCGATGACCTCGCGGAGCGGCGGCAGTCCGTCGTCGCTCACGCCGCCGCCGGAGCGGCCTTGCGGGCGGCGAGCTGCGCGGCGAGGCGGATTGCGTGGATGAGGCTGGTCGGGTCGGCCCTGCCGGTGCCGGCGATGTCGAGCGCCGTCCCGTGGTCGGGCGAGGTGCGCACGAAGGGAAGACCGAGCGTGACGTTGACCGTCTCGGCGAAGGCCAACGCCTTGACCGGGATCAGCGCCTGGTCGTGATACATGCACAGCGCCGCGTCGTAGCGGGCGCGCGCCGCTTCGTGGAACATCGTGTCCGCGGGCAGCGGACCGGTTGCCGCGATCCCCTCGCGCTGGAGCGCCGCCACGGCCGGCGCCACGATGTCGCGATCCTCGCTGCCCATCGCCCCGTCCTCGCCGGCATGCGGGTTGAGCCCGGCCACGGCGAGACGCGGCTCGGCTATCCCGAACCGGCTGCGCAGCTCGGCCGCCACGATCCGGCCGGTCGCGAGGATCAGCTCGGTCGTCAGCAACTCGGGCACGTCCTTGAGCGGGACGTGGACGGTCACCGGCACGACGCGGAGATCCGGCCCGGCCAGCATCATCACCGGTCGCCACGGTCCGCGGCCGAAATGGGTCGCCAGCTCGCCGAGGAACTCGGTATGCCCCGGATGCCGGAAGCCCGCCTCGTAGAGTGCCTTCTTGTGGATCGGGTTGGTCACCACGGCCGAAGCCCGCCCGCGCCGCACATCCTCGACCGCCCGTGTGATCGCCTCGATCACCGCCCGCGCGTTGTCCGCGTCGAGCACGCCCGGACGCGCGCTCGCCGGCGAAGCGAGCTCGACCACCGGCAATTCATCCGCGAAGACGCGCGACGCTTCCGCCGGCTCGACCGAACGGAGCGGGATGATCAGTTCCAGCTGCTCGGCCCGCTCGGCCAGCGCCGCGGTGCTGCCGATGAGGTAGAACGGCGGCAGCCCTTCTGTGCGCCGCGCCAGCCACGCCATCAGCGTGATGTCGGGCCCGATGCCCGCCGGTTCGCCCAGCGTCAGGGCGAGGGGCGGGGAGGGGCTCACCGGACTAGAGATACTGGATGATCGCCGCGGCGCGCAGCTCGGCGAGGTACTCCTGGCCGACCTCCTGGCCCTTGGCCAGCGTCAGCCGGTTCTCGACCGCGGTCCGGGCGTCGGCGGTGCTCTGGATGTCGCGCTTGTCGCACACCCCGATCAGCTCGAAGCCGTTCTCGGTCTGCACCGGACGCGTGGCGCTGCCGATCGCGGTGCTCGTCACCGCCTGGCCCTGCGCCCCGCTGAGCTCGCTCGCCATGCGCCTGCCGATGTCGCGCACCACCACGTCGCGGAGCGCGCTCGCCTGCTGGATGGCGGTGGCGCAGCCGCTGTAGCGGAGCCGGTAGTTCTCCGCCTCGCGCCGGCGCTGCTGGGTGAAGCTCGACGAGGAGCCGCTCGGCACCACGAAGATGATCTGCTGCAGCACGTATTCGGTCGTGGTCAGCGCCGCCTGGTTGCCCTCGGCGAAGAGCGCGGCGACGATGTCGTCGTTGCGCACCCCCTCGCGCGCGAGGCGCTGTTGCACCAGCAGCGACCACGCGATCTGCGCGCGGATGCGCGACTTCAGCGAGGAGGCCGCGATCCCTTCGCCGGAGAGCGCGCTGGTCAGCTGCGCCGCGCTCATGTTGATGCCGCGGGCGATCGTGGCGAACGCGTTTTCGACTTGCGACTCCGAGACGCTGATCCCGCGCCGCCGCGCCTCGGCGATCTGCACCGCCTCGTCGATCAGCTCGCGCTGTGCGTTCTGCGTGGTCGCCGAGCCGCCCGAGATGCGCAGGATCCGGACCCGCTGGTTGATGTCGTAGCTGGTGATCGGCAGGCCGTTGACGATGATCTTGATGGTGGTCTGCGCGAAGGCCGGCTGCCCCGCGGAGCCGAGCACCATCAGCGCGCCGAACATCAATGAAATCAGGATCTTCATAGCCGTCTCTAGACTCGATACTGGAGGAATTCGGGGGCATTGCCCGGCCGGTTCGTGGCGCCATCCTCCGCCCAAATCGGGCGAAACCGTGGATGGCCGCCGAGCGTCACTGGCTGAGCGAATCCCACTGCGAGGTTACCACACCGCCGCCGAGGGTTCGGAGCTGAATGCTGAGCCACACCTCCTTGGAGGCGACGAGGTCGGTGTAGTCCTGACGGGTCTCGTTGAACGAGAGCGAGATCGACAGGCACGAATCGTCATAGGCGAGGCCGAAACTGTCGCCGACCAGCGCGTTGTTCTCGACATCGTAGACCAGCGCGCCGAACACCCGCCAGTTGTCGCGGATATTGGCCGAGGCCGAGGCGCGGAGGACCAGCGCGTCGTCCACCCCGGGGTCGTTGGTCGAAGTCTGGTCGCGGAGATAGATGAGGCTCGCCGCGGCGGTGATGTTGGGGCCGATCGGTCCGGCGGCTTCGATCTCGCCGCGGTTGAGGTCCCAGCTGTCGTTGTCGAAGAGGGCGCGCGCGGTGACCCGCCGCCCGCTCGGCGCCTCGATCGAAAGCCGCGAGACGATGTCCGACATGTCCGTCTCGAGGCCCGAATTCGGTCCCGCCCCGGCGATGTCCGGGTTGGCGAAGGAGTTGAGCCCGGCGAAATGGATCGACTGCCCGACGAGGGCGTCGACCGTCATGCCGCTGCCGAAGGTGCCGATATAGCGGATGCCGAAATTGCCGCGGATGCCGCCTTCCTGGCGGTCGAAGCCGGAGAACTTGTCGAAGTCGAAGAGGTTGCTGTCGTCGAGGACGAGGCTCTGCGCGTCCTCGTTCGGCAGCACGCCGGCATGCATCTCGTCGGGCCGCACGATGATCTGCGCGATCGGCTCGATGATGTGGCTGCTTTGCGGCCGCACGATCATCCACGGCCAGCGCGCCTCGAGCCCGCCCGCGACCATGAACCGCCCGACGAAGCTCTCGCCGGTCAGCTCGGCCGGCGCCGCGCCGGGATCGAGGAAGAAGGCGTCCGCCTTGGCATAGGTGAAGGGGGTCAGCACCAGCCCGGCCGGCCCGATGAAGGTCCGCTCCCAGGTGAGGTCGGTGCTCGCCCGCGTGAAATTGCCCTCGAGGCCGCGATAATAGGTTTCCGTGCCGGGGATGCCGTCGATGAGGTCGGCCATGTAGTCGTCGTTGGCGTCGCGGCTGACGCTGGTGACGTTGGAGGTCATCGACAGCTGGCCGCCGAGCACCGGCTGGTCGAACCTGTAGCGGTGGTCGACCACCGGGTGGACGGTTGCCTGGCGCCCCTGCTCGAATTGCGGCGCCGACGCATCGGTCAGGATCTGGAAGTAGGACGCCCTTGCGTCGAAGAAATTCTGGTCGCTGATCCCGGTCAGATAGATCTCCGAGGTCGTGTACGACCGGTCGTCGTTGAGGACGCCGTAGTGCCGCGTGAAGGCGCGGTCGCTGGCCAGCGTCACGTCCCAGCCGGCGCCCCATTGCGGGCTGAGCTCGAAGCTGCCGGTGGTGCGTACGCCCCCGCGGAGATCCTTGTCGGCGCCGGGGTCCGGTCCGTCCTCGTCGGTGAAGGCCTCCCCGCCCTGCTGCGCGATGCCGGCGACCTCGATGGTGTAGACGCCCTTGCCGACCCGGTGCCGCCATTCGATGTCGGCGAGGAAGCCCTGGCGGCTGAGGAGAGTCGGGTTGAGGGTAATGTCGTAGTTCGGCGCGAGCGCCCAGAAATAGGGCGCCGACACGGTCGCGCCGAGCGTCTCCGAATAGCCGAGCGAGGGGGTGAGGAAGCCGGTCTTCCGCGTGACCGTCGGGTCGGGCGTGGAGAAGCGCGGCAGGCGCGCGATGGTCCGCCCGAAAAGCTCGAAGGACGCGCCCTCGAAATAGACCATGTGCTCGTTCTGATCGATGATGATCTTGGTGGCGCGGATCTGCCAGAGCGGCGGCTTGGTCGGGTCCTCGGCGCACTCTTCGCACGCGGTGTAGAAGCCGTCATTGATCGTGGTGCGGCCGTCGGCGCGCTCGGCCGTGGCTGCCCCGAAGCGGGTCTGGTCGACGGTCTCCACGCGCAGCGAGCGGATGAACCCGGTCGCGAAATTCTCGGTGATGTCGATCTCGTCCGAACGGAGCTCCGAGCCGTTCGGCTCGCGGAGGAGGACGTTGCCCGTGGCGAGCAGGCGCCCATCGTTCCGGTAGTAGGTCAGCCGGTCGGCGTAGAGCGTGTAGCCGGAGTAGTTGATCACCACCCCGCCGACCGCCGCGACCGTGTTGTTGTCGTAGTCGTAAACCAGCTGGTCGGCCTCGACCTCCATCGGCGCGTCCGGGTCGATAGGCGGCAGCGCGGCGGCGACGATCGCGTCGAGCGGCTGGGCCTCGGCGGGGAGGGCGGTCAGGAAGAGGGGCACCGCGAGCGTGGCGGCAAGCACGCCGGCCGCGACCTGATTCGCATTGCGGTGACCGCGGAGCCACGCTGCCATCGGCCGTCTCGCCACAGCCGCGGAAAGCGCGAGAAACGCTGCTGGAATCGATGCAGCGATCATCGGCAATCCCACGCCGCCATCCCCCAGATTCCCCAGCGATTTCACGATCGACATAAAGCATGAAGGCGTGAGGCGCGCCAGCCGTTTTCAGGCTCGTCCAGAGGCCCGAAAGGCACGGTGGTGCAGGCTTGCAACGCTGGTTCTTCGGACCCGTCGCGTGCCGATGGCTGGTCGGCGGCCGCCGTGCTAGGAGGCGCTCGCCGTCCGGTTGGCGCCGCCAGCCCGGCTCGGAAGGGCGGGATTTCAGGGCGAATGCGGTCTTCTTCGTCGCGGCGCACACCCGTTTCGAGGCCGGTTTCCGCCATTCTCGCGGCCGGACTCATGGCCCTTTCGGCGGCCGTGATGGCCGGTCGCGGCGTCGGCCCGGCGCCTTTCGTGGTGCCCGACGGCTTCGCCCCCGCCGCTGCGCCTCCCGTTTCCGGCTTCATCCACCCCGACGGCCCTCGCATCCAGCATGCCGCGAGCGCGATCGAGCTGCCCGACGGGCGAATCGCCGCCTTCTGGTTCGCCGGACGCGGGGAGGGGGCCGACGACGTCGGCATCTACAGCGCGGCCTTCGACGGCGCCGCCTGGTCCGACGCAAGGCGAATCATCGACGGCCGCACCACCGCCGAGGCCCTCGGCCGGCGCATCCGCACCGTGGCCAACCCGGTCGTCTTCCGTCACCCGGACGGCGCGTTCTGGCTCGTCTATGTCTCGGTCACCGCCGGCCGCTGGTCGGGCAGCTCCCTCAATCTCAGCCGCTCGCCCGATGGCGAGACCTGGGAGCCGCCGGTCCGCCTCGTCTCGTCCCCCTTCCTCAACCTCTCGACCCTGACCAAGGGGCCGCCGCTCGTCCGCGCCGACGGGCTCGTCGCGCTGCCGGTCTATCACGAGCTGGCCGGGACCTTCGGCGAGCTCCTCTTCCTCGATCGGGACGGCGCCGTCGTCGGCAAGGAGCGCCTCACCACGCGCTGCCTGATCCAGCCCTGGGCGGTCGCGCTCGATCCCGCCACCGCGGTCGCGCTCCTCCGCGACTACGACTGCGGCGCCCGCGCGCTGATGACGATCACCGGCACGGCGGGCGGGACCGCGTGGAGCGATCCGGCCGATACCGGCTTCGTCAATCCCAACGCGCCGACCGCCGCGATCCGCCTCGACGGAGACACCATCCTCGCCCTGACCAGCGAGGAGACGGCGGCGGGCATCCGCCTCCGCGCGCTCCGTTCCGACGACGGAGGGAAGGGCTGGTTCGGTGGCGCGCTCCTGGCCGGCCCCGACTGGCCGGCCGACTACCGTTACCCCTGGCTGCTCCCCGACCGGAGCGGCCGGGTGCATCTCTTCGTCACCGAGAGCTTCCCCGGCTATTCGCGCATCCGCCACACCATCCTCGACCCGGCGATCTGGTCCGGAGGCCAAGATGTCCGGTGAGCTCGCCGCCTACGCCGAGCGGGCCGGCGTACTGTTCTTCTTCGTCTCGCTCGCCTTCATCCTCGCGCGCGCCTGTCGCGCCCGCCCGATGATCGCAGCGTTGATCGCGCTCCTCGTCGCCACGCTCCTTGCCATTCCCTACAATGGCGGCCTCTCGACCATCGACCGCTTCTTCAGCCTTTCCGGCCCGCTCGGTGCGGCCAGTCTCGTGCTCCTCGCGATCGCCGTCCTCCGCTCGCTGCCGGGCGGCGGCGGGCGCTCCTCGCTCGATCCGACGGCCCTTGCGGCGCTCGTTGTGATCCTCGGCGTTCCCTACTACTGGCTCGAGCTCTCGGGCCGGACGCTCTTCGACCCCTATACGCTGGGCTTCGCCGACCCGCTGGCACCGCTCGCCCTCGCGCTCCTGCCGTTTCTCTTCTGGCGCAAGGGATCGCTGGCGGTCTCCGCCACGCTGGCGCTGGGTGGGGCGCTCTTCCTCCTCGGCGCCTATGCGAGCCGTAACCTCTTCGACTATCTCATCGACCCGGTCGCCGTCGTCCTCGCGCTCGTCCTTCTGATCGACGCCTGGACCGCCCGGCGCCGCGTCACCCGTCTTCCTGGCGGAGAAGGAGCGCCACCGCGGTGAGCGTGGCGAGGAGGGCGGGGAGCCAGGCCGCGACCACCGCGGAGACCACGCCGCTGCTCCCGAGGTCGGAGGTGATCTCGTTGATCACGTAGAGGACGAACCCGGCCACGATCCCGGCCAGGATCAGCTTTCCCGTGCCGCCCATGCGCGCGAAGCGGAGGCACACCACGCCGGCGAGCAGCACCATCGAGAGGAGGACCAGCGGCCGCGCCAGCAGCGCCTGGTAGCGCATGCGGAAGCGCTCGGAAGGCAGCGAGGCCTGGTCGGCGATGCGGATCAGGCGCGGCAGCGACCAGAAGCTGATCGAATCGGTGACCGCGAAGGCCTCGCGGATCTGGTCGGGCTTGAGATAGGTATGGATGCGGTACTCCTCGACCTCCTGCACCGGCCGTCCCGCGGCGGTGATGCGGGCGTTGCGCAGCACCCATTCCTCGCCGACCAGCGTGGCGCTGCCCGCGCCCACGCGCTCGGCGAACCTTCCCGCCTCGTCGAGCCGGAAGACGGTGACGCCGAGAAGGGTCAGGCCCTCGTCGCCGGTATCCTCGACCGCCATGATCCACTCCCCGTCGCGCCCGTCCTGGCGCGCCCAGAAGAGCTGGCCGGTGCGCCGAAGGCCCTGCGCCGCGCCGTCCATGGTCGTCGCCCAGACGCTGATCGACCGGTTGAGCATGTACGAGGCAAGGGGGTTGTAGACCGTGGTCGCGATCACCCCGAAGAGGAGCCCGACCACCGCCCCCGGCAGCAGGAATTGCCACGCCGAAAGGCCGGCCGCGCGCGCGATCACCAGCTCGAGCCGCCGGTTGGCCATGGTGAAGGCGGCGAGCGAGCCGAAGAGCGTTGCGAGCGGCAGCGCCACCTCCGCGGTGGTCGGCATGCGGAACAGCGCGAACAGGAACACGTACCAGGCGTTGAAGCCGTCGCGCGTGAAGGTCCGGTAGAAGAGCTCGACATAGTCGAGGAAGACGATGAGGACGAGGAGGATGCCGAAGCATGCGAGGATGCTCTTGGCGACCTTCCAGGCGAAATAGACGGCGAAGGTGCGGCCGAGATGCATCGCTCTACGCCGCCGGCTGCGGCCGGCGACCGAGCCGCGCGAGCCAGATCCAGGGCCGCACCATCCAGTCGAAGACCCGCGTCGCGATATCGGCCGAGGTCAGCGGAAAGCGCGTATGCACGGCATAGATCGCGAGCGCCGAGGCAAGGAGCGGCAGGAGGTAGAGGATGGCGATGCGCACCGGCCCCACCGCCGCCCCGCTCAGCACCACGCCGGCCGCGCGGCTGAGGCTGGCGGTCGCCACCGTCATGCTGATCGAGGCGGCGCGCGCGCCGCGCGTGCTCTGCGCCTGCCCGAGAAAGGCGAGCGGGATGAAGGCGAAGATCAGCACGTAGAGCGGCATCGAAAGCCGCGTGTGCAGCTCGGTGACGAACCGGTCTGGGTTGTCCTGGTAGATCGGGTCCTCGGGGTCGGGGCTGAAGAGATACTCCGTCGGCCGCTCGGCCGGCCGGTAGGTGACCTCCCCGCTGCGCTGGCCGAAGGTGGTGAGGTCGAACGCATAGGCCGCGAACTCGATGAGCGAGCTGCTCTCGCTCGACAGCGACTCGCGGTGGATGACCCCGTCCTCCATGAAGAGGAAGCGGCCGAGCGCGTTCTCGCTGAGCTGGCCGCGTCGCGCCAGATAGGTCGTCCACTCCCCATCGTCGCGCCGGTCGGAGACGAAGATGCTTTCCAGCGTCCCGTCGGTGTTGCGCTTCTTGATGTGCAGCGTGACCCCGTCGCCGAGCGGCAGGAACTGCCCCTCGCGGATGAACTGGCCGAGCACGTCGGCGTTGACCTGCTCGAGGAGGCTGCGCGCCTGGCGGAGCGCGAGCGGGGTCAGGTAGAGCGAGCAGAATGCGACGATCACCATCGCGCCGACCGCGACCGCGGCGATCGGCTTGAGGAGGATGCGCTGCCGCGCGCCGCTGGCGTTGATGATCGCGAGCTCGGAATCGCCGTTGAGCGAATTGAGCGTGAAGGTCACCCCGATGATCAGGGCGACCGGCATCACCACCATGAACATCAGCGGCAGGAGAAGCGAGCTGGCGTAGAGGAAGGTGAGGAGGCTCTGCCCGCGCACGGTGACGAGATCGAACTGGCGCAGGGCTTGCGTCACCCACACCGCGGCCGACAGCGAGATGAAGGTCACCGTCAGCGCCCCGACCAGGCGCCGGAGGATATAGCGCTCGAGGAGGTTCATCGTCTCGTGGGGCCCATCGCGCTCTCACATATCCCCTGCGCGGCCGGAAGCGCAAACCAGGCGGTTCTCGCGCCGCGCGGCGCGATACGCTAGGACGGAACCACCCGCATTTTATCAGGCAAACGCACTCCTCATGAGCGATCTCCCCAAGATCAATTTCGTCAAGCCGTCCACCCCGGCCGCCGGCACCGTCGTCCTCCTCGGCGCCGAAGGCGCTCCCGGTGGCGAGCACACCAAATCTCTCGGCCTCGGCGAGGTCGTCAAGCGCGCCGCCGGCGCCGCGCGCTACAAGTATAAGTCCATGTCTTCGCTGGACATTTTGGCTCCTTCCGGAACCAGGCTCGACCGCGTGCTGGTCGTCGGCCTGGGCAAGCTCGCCGACTTCACGGAGCAGGACTGGATACGCCTCGGCGGCGCCGCGATGGGCGTCCTGCACAAGGGCGAGGCAGTCACCGTGATCCTCGAGCGCCCCGACGGCGAGCCGATCAGCGCCGCCTCGGCCGCCGAGTTCGCGCTCGGCATGGTGCTCCGGGCCTACGCCTTCCACCGCTACAAGAAGAAGGACAAGGACAACGGCGAGGACGACAAGAAGCCGGCCACTGTCTCGATCGCCTTCGCCGCCCACAAGGAGGCGGCGGCCCTTTGGGACAAGCAGGAGATCGTCGCCGAGGGCGTGCTGCTGGCCCGCGATCTCATCAACGAGCCGGCCAACATGCTCGGCCCGGTCGAGTTCGCCGAGCGCATCGAGGCGCTCGCCAAGTTCGGCGTCGACGTCGAGATCTTCGGCGAGAAGGACCTGCAGAAGCTCGGCATGCGCGCGCTCCTCGGCGTCGCGCAGGGCTCGATCCGTCCGCCGCGCGTCGCCGTCCTCCGCTGGAACGGGGCGGGCGACGATTCCGCCCCGGTCGCCTTCGTCGGCAAGGGCGTGGTGTTCGACTCAGGCGGCATCTCGATCAAGCCGGCCGCCAACATGGAGGACATGAAGGGCGACATGGGCGGCGCCGCCGCCGTGACCGGCCTCTTCCGCGTGCTCGCCGGCCGCGCCGCCAAGGTCAACGCCGTCGGCATCGTCGGCATCGTCGAGAACATGGTCGACGGCAACGCCCAGCGTCCGGGCGACATCGTCAAGGCGATGTCGGGCACGACCATCGAGGTCATCAACACCGACGCCGAAGGGCGCCTCGTGCTGGCCGATCTCCTCCACTACGTGCAGGAGGAGATGAAGCCCAAGATGATCGTCGACCTCGCCACGCTGACCGGCGCGATCATCGTCGCCCTCGGCCATCTCCATGCCGGCCTCTTCACGCCCGACGACAAGCTCGCGGCGGCCCTCACCGCGGCCGGCGAGAAGACCGGCGAGAAGCTGTGGCGGATGCCGCTCGGCCCCGACTACGACAAGCTCATCGATTCCAAGTTCGCCGACGTGAAGAATGTCGGCGGGCGCGATGCCGGCTCGATCACCGCCGCCCAGTTCCTCAAGCGCTTCGTCAAGAAGAACCAGGTCTGGGCGCATCTCGACATCGCCGGCACGGCGATGGGCTCGCCGCAGACCGAGATCAACCGCTCCTGGTCCTCGGGCTTCGGCGTCCGTCTCCTCGACCGCCTCGTCGCCGACAACTACGAGAAGAAGTGAGCGAATAGCGAATAGAGGGGCGCGCGGCGGGCCAGCGGCCCGCCTCTATTCGCTACTCCCTATTCGCTATTCGCGGGCGCGCCTCACCGCGCTCGGGCTTTCCCGGGCGCCTTGAGGTAGTGCCAGACGTTGAAGGCGTGGCGTCCGCCATGCTCGCCCATGCGCACGAGCTTCCGCCAGAACGTGTAGGGCGTGCGCGTCCGCGCCCAGCTCTGCACGTCCGACGGCAGCTGCCCGTAGCCGACATGGCCGAGGAGGTAGGGCATGATGGCAAGGCTCGGCAGGCCGTGCCGCCAGAACCGGTCGATATAGCGGTCGACCGGCTCGCGCCAGCTGTCGGCGCCGGCGAGGAGGGTCTTCGCCCCCTCCGGCGAGAGCGCGTAGCACTGCGTCCCCGCCGGCCCGCGCAGGAAGCGGATCAGCGTGAACCCGTTGCCGAGGTCCCTGAGCTTGCGGTACGGGCGCCTGACGAGGCCGTAGAGGCGGATGAGGCGGTGGTCCTGCATCAGCGGCCCGAGGCGCTGGACGAGGTCGGCGAAGCCCGGCTTCAGCTTGACGTCGTCCTCGACCACCAGCACCGGCTCGTTCAGCTCCACGCAGCGCTGCCAGAGCAGATAATGGCTCGCCCAGCACCCGACCTCACCGACCCCCATCGCCTTGCCGAAGAAGCGGATCGTCCGCTTCTCGTCATATTGCTTGAAGCGGAGATGCTCCCCGCGCGGGCCGTCGACGCCGTGGAAGAACTCGAACGGCAGCCCGGCGCGCTCGAACTCGCCGGTCATGTGCTTCTGCCGATCGGCCGATCGCGCGAGGGTGATGACGATGGTGCGCAAGGCTCGGAGGATGGAATCCGCGAGATGAAAAAAGGTAGCGCAGGCTACTCGGCGAAACCGGCTTGTAAAGGCGTCGGCGAAGGCCGAGCTTGAGGCCAAACACCGCGCCGTTCATAACCCGTAGGATGACCGAGATCCTCTTCTACCACCTCGACCGGCGACCGCTCGAATCGGTCCTTCCCGGCCTCCTCGAGCGGAGCCTCGAACGCGGCTGGCGCGCAGTCGTCCAGGCCGGGTCCGAGGAGCGGGTCGAGGCGCTCGACGCCCATCTCTGGACCTACACCGAGGAGGGCTTCCTGCCGCACGGCACGAAGAAGGACGGCGCCGCCGCGCATCAGCCGATCTGGCTCACCGCGAGCGAGGAAAACCCCAACCGGGCCAACGTCCTCTTCCTGGTCGACGGCGCAGCGCTCGGCGAGACCGCACCCTACCAGCGCGTGGTGATGCTCTTCGACGGCCAGGACCCCGACCGGCTCGCCGGCGCCCGTGCCGCCTGGGCCGAAGCCAAAGCCGCCGGGCACGAGGTCACCTACTGGAAACAGGCCGACAACGGCCGCTGGGAGAAGCAGGCCTAGCGCGATGAATTGAGGTAACCTCCCCCTCGAGGGGAGGTCGAAGGTACGAGGCCTACGGCCGAGCAGCTTCGGGAGGGGGGAAAGACGGTCCCACCCGCTCGATCAAGTCGAAAGCGCGATGCCCCCTCCCGAAACCGCTCTCGCGGTTTCGACCTCCCCTCGAGGGGCAGGGCAATCGCATATGGCGGAAGGGACGCGCCCGCTGCCCTTTTTCCCCCTCCCCCTTGTGGGGAGGGTCAGGGGTGGGG
>JADYYB010000034.1 GCA_020853895.1 Bauldia sp. | reverse complement strand
TCCCGGCCCGGCAATGACGAGGTGAAGAGAAGGTTAAGAAGCGGTTCGCAAGTCGTCGTGTCGAAGGGCGCTGCGGCGCACTTCGTAGAGCTGGTTCTTGCCCAGCATCCAGCAGCGAATCCGGCCGTGCGGCACGATTCCGGCGAAGGCCGGGTCGAGCACGTTGAGCCCGCCGGCGTAAGCGCCGAAGGCCGGCATCACCAGCCGCAGCCCGTCGCCCGCGAAGCAGCGCGTGCGGATCGAGCCGAGCCGTCCGGCCACGCGCGCGGCCGGATGGAGGTGTCCCGCGACCTCGCCGAGCGCCGATCCTTCCGGGGACGGCTCATGTCGGAACGTCAGCGGTCCGATCCTGAAGATGTCGGCCGAGATGCCGCCGACGCCGGCCGGCGGCGCCGGATCGTGGTTGCCCGCGATCCAGATCCAGTCCCGCCCGCGCTGCAGCGACAGCACCATCTCGCGGTCGACGCTCGTCATCCGCCCGGCGGCCTCGCCGTCGTGAAACGAGTCGCCGAGTGTCACCACGATGCGCGGGTCGAGATCCTCGACCAGCATGGTGAGCGCGGCGAGCGTCGAGCGCGTGTCGTAGGGCGGCAGCATCCAGCCGCGGCGCGCGAAGGAGGATCCCTTCTCGAGATGGAGGTCCGCCACGACGAGCAGGCGCTCCTCGGCCCACCAGAGCGCACCCGGAGGCAAGGCCTCCAGCTCCACTCCGGCGACCGAGATCAGGGCAACGGGCGTCGACGAACTCTCGGCCTCGAGAGGTCGCACGAACTCATTCATCGCCCATCGCCTCGTTCACCAGCTCGCTCGCTTCCATCCTCAGGATCTCTTCGCGCGCCTCGCCGTCGACCCTCTCCTTGCCGATTTCCAGCATCACCGGAACGGCGAGGGGAGAGATGCGATCGAGTCGTTTATGCACGATTCGCCCGCGCACCCGCGACAGCATTTCGCCCAGCCTGCGAAGATCGAGGAGAGTGCTCGCCGCATCTGCCCAAGTGGCGCGAAGCAGGATATGATCCGG
Organism: Bauldia sp.; assembly: GCA_020853895.1. Lineage (GTDB taxonomy): Bacteria > Pseudomonadota > Alphaproteobacteria > Rhizobiales > Kaistiaceae > JADYYB01. The sequence goes on along the minus strand of JADYYB010000034.1, from coordinate 16,210 downwards.
CTCGTGCCGGCGCAGCACGTCGTAGACGAGGTCGGTCGAGACCGTCATCTGCCGCCCGGTCTTCGCCGCCCCGCGATGGCGTTTCTCGACGAGCCCCGAGATGATCGCCGTCCCGCGGAACGTGCGCTTCATCAAATAGCTCTCGTTCATCCAGGCTTCGAGATCGTCGCCCAGCATGTCCTCCTCGAAGATTCCGTCGAGGCTGGGCTTGCCGGTCGCGAAGGCCTCCCCGAGATCGCCGAATGCCCACACCGCCATCGAGTAGTCGGTGGCGACGAAGCCGAGCGGCCGAAGCCGCGCCCGCTCGAGCCGCCGTGTCAGGAGCATCCCCAGCGCTTGATGAGCGAGCCGCCCTTCGAACGGGTAGCAGACGAGGTAGTGCCGGTTGCCGCGCGGAAAGGTCTCGACCAGGAGCTCGTCCTTCTGCGGCAGGACCGAGCGCTGCTCCTGGAAGTTCAGCCAGTCGGTTACCTCGTGCGGTAACACGCTCCATTTCCGCGGATCGGCGAGGTAGGAGCGGACGCCTTCGGCGAGATAGGTCGAGAGCGGGAACTTGCCGCCGGCATAGATCGGGATCTTCGGCGTCTCGTCGCCTGCCCGCGTGGCGATCGCCTCGTTCTCGCGGATGCCCTCGAAGCGCAGCACCAGCCCCGAGAACAGGAACGTGTCGCCCTGGGAGAGGGACTCGATGAACCCCTCCTCGATGTTGCCGAGGACCTTGCCGCCGCGCGAGGCCGCCTTGGCGACGTTCCGCACCAGCCGCACCTTCAGGAGCTCGGACTCGAGGATCGTCCCGAGATTCATCCGGTACTGCACCGCCACCGTCGGCGTGGTGATGCGCCAGAGCCCGTCCTGCCCTTTCCGGATCTTGGCGTAGCGCTCATAGGTGCGGAGCGCGTAGCCGCCGGTCGCCACGAAATCGATAATCTGCTCGAAGGTCTCCCAGCCGAGGTCGCGATAGGGAAGGCACGAGCGCACCTCCTCGTAAAACTCGACCGCGTCGAACGGGCCCGCCACCGCCCGCCCCAGCGTGTGCTGGGCGAGAACGTCGAGGGCGCCGGGGCGGGCGCGCGGCGTGTCCTGCGCGCCGATCGCGTTGGCGTCGAGCGCCGCCTGGCATTCGAGAACCTCGAAGCGGTTGGCTGGCACCAGGATCGCCTTCGACGGCTCGTCGAGCCGGTGGTTGGCGCGGCCGATGCGCTGGGCGAGCCGGCTCGCCCCCTTCGGCGCGCCGACATTGATCACGACGTCGACCTCGCCCCAGTCGATGCCGAGGTCGAGCGTGGAGGTGCACACCACCGCGCGGAGCGAGCCGGCCGCCATCGCCGCCTCGACCTTCCGCCGCTGCCCGGCGTCGAGCGAGCCGTGATGGAGCGCGATCGGCAGCCCGTCGGCGTTGATCCGCCACAGCTCCTGGAAGATGCGCTCGGCCTGGCTCCGGGTGTTGACGAAGATCAGCGACATGCGATGCGCCTTGATGGCGGCGTAGATGTCGCCGATCGCATAGACCGCAGCGTGCCCGCTCCACGGCATCCGCTCGGTCGCGGGCAGGATGCTGATCTCCGGCCGGGCGCCGCCCTTCACCACGACGACTTCGGCGAGCGCCGCCTTCCCCTCGCGCTGCGGCACCAGCCAGGCGCGCAGCTCCTCGGGCTGCGCCACCGTGGCGGAGAGTCCGATCGCCTTCAGCTTCGGCGCGTGGGCGCGGAGCCGCGCGAGGTCGAGGCTGAGGAGATCGCCGCGCTTGGTCGGCGTCAGCGCGTGCAGCTCGTCGACGATCACCGTGTCGAGGCTCGCGAAGAATCTCTCGGCGTTGTTCATGGCGAGCAGCAGCGCCACCTGCTCGGGCGTGGTGAGGAGGAGGTCGGGCGGCTCGAAGCGCTGGCGGAAGCGCTTGTGCTGCGAGGTGTCGCCGGTCCGCGTCTCGAGCGTCACCGGCAGGTCCATCTCGCTCACCGGCCGCTCGAGGTTGCGCGCGATGTCGACCGCGAGCGCCTTCAGCGGCGAGATGTAGAGCGTGTGCAGCGTGCGCTGCCGCATCGGCCGCGCCTTGCGGGTGAGGTCGACGAGGCTCGGGAGGAACCCCGCGAGCGTCTTGCCCGCGCCGGTCGGTGCGATCAGCAGCGTCGACTTCCCCTTCCGCGACTTCTCGAGAAGCTCGAGCTGATGCGGCCGCGGCGTCCACCCGCGCTCGTCGAACCACTCCCGGAACCGCGCCGGCAGCAGCTCGTCGGTCCTCTCCTTGACCGCCGTCGCCACGCGTCAGACCCGCCGCCATCTTCCCCCTCTCCCCAGAGGGGAGAGGGCCGGGGTGAGGGGGCTCCGGCCGATGTTGGCTGGCCACCATGCCCCTCCCCCCGCTCGGGAGAGGGCGATCGCAAATGACCGAAGGCACGAGCGCGCTGCCCCTTTCTCCCCCTCCCCCTTGTGGGGAGGGGTCAGGGGTGGGGGCCGAGCGGCAAGCGAGGCCTCCTCAAGAATCCCACGCGGATGCGTGTAGCTACCGTGGGATTTTAGTGCCTCGCTTGCCGCGAGGCCCCCTCCCGGCCTCCCCCACAAGGGGGGAGGGGGAACGCTCCTCGCCACAGGCGATGGCCCTGCCTTGCGCTCCCGTCCGGCCACGGCCTTCGGCCCAAGCCTCCCGACCTCCCCAGCAAACGGCGAGGTGGGCTGCCCGAAGCTCACGGCTCGCACGGGAATTCCTCGCCGAGGAAATCGTAGAGCGCGGCCGGCAGGAGCCGGGTCTCGTATTCCTGGTCGAGCGACATCTTCTCCCGGAGGAAGGCGACGAACAGCGCCGTGAAGACCGGCTCGCTGATCGCCGGGTCGTCGGCGAGGCAATAGGTCGGCTTCTCGCCCGCCTCGAACATCGTGAGGTTCGCCACGTAGGCGCTGAGATAGAGCCCGGCATTGAGCCCGGTGATGAACGCCTTGTCCGGCGTCGTCTGGGTCTGTGCCGCGGCGGTCGTGACGTAAAGGAGATAGGTCCGCACCGGCATCACCGACCGGTCCTGCGCGAGCACAGGCTGGATCGCGGCCGCGAGGACCACGGCCGAAGCGAGGGCAAGGGCGGATTTCGACGGCAATATCGGTTCTCGCGGGGCTGGGCGGAACGCCACTATAGCCCACCGGAACCGAAGGGGAACAACCTCCGCGATTGACCGCCCGCGCAACGCGCCTATGCTGGGTGCCGGGCCCGTGCAGCCCGCCGCTCGCCCCATCCGGGATGGTGAATGCACGATCGCTTACGCGGTTTGACCTTCGCGGGCGAATTGTCAGCAACGCGAGCACTGACCTCAGCTGAGTTCGCCCCTTTCGAAGGATCGGACCATGCGCAGCTATCTCGACTCCAAGGCAATGGCCAAGACGCTCCGCCAGGCACTGGCCGAGCGGGGCCTCGACATTCCGCACAGCGCGGCCCTCGAACTGGTCGCGCGGCAATTCGGGGTTGCCGACTGGAACACGCTCGCCGCCCGCATCGAGGCGGAGACCGACCGCGAACTGATCGTCCCCGAGGGGTGGATGGCGACGGGAGAAGGCCAGAACGGATACCGGCTCGGCCGCGACCCGGACGCTGCCGGCGTCGCGCTCATCGAGAGCCGCTACCCGCGCGGCGGCAGCGTCGACCTCGCGGGTACCTTCGCCACGCTCATGCAGAGCATCTCGGCGGAGAACTACCGAGGCCGACGCGTCCAGCTCCAGGCGAGCCTCCGCGCGGAGGACGCGGATCTCGGAACGATCTGGCTGCGGATCGACGCCTCGCCGGGCAACGCGGTGCGCTTCGACAACATCACCGAGCGGCCGCCGGGTCCGCTGCGCGGCACGACCGACTGGACCGAGCGCAGCATCGTCCTCGACGTTCTGCCCGAGGCCACGAGCATCAACTACGGGTTTTTCCTGCGCGGCCACGGCAGCGTCCGGGCGCGCGACTTCCGTCTCGATGTCGTGGGCGAGGACGTTCCGGCCACGCGCGGGCGGTATCGCGAGGGCCCGACCAATCTCGGCTTCCAGTAGGGTCGCGCCTACCCGATCAGCCGGCTGATCAGCTTGGCGGTGTAGTCCACCATCGGCACGACGCGCGCGTAGTTGAGGCGCGTCGGGCCGATCACGCCGAGGACGCCGACGATGCGCTGGTCGTGGTCGCGATAGGGCGAGACCACCAGCGAGGAGCCGGAGAGCGAGAAGAGCTTGTTCTCCGAGCCGATGAAGATGCGCACGCCCTCGGCGGTCTCGGCCTGGGTGAGGAGCCCGATCAGCTCGCGCTGGGTCTCGAGGTCGTCGAAGAGGAGGCGGATGCGCTCGAGGTCCTCGGCCGCCTTGAGATCCTCGAGAAGGTTCGAGCGCCCGCGCACGATCAGCGTCTCCGGCCGGCCGGTCTCCGCGCCCGCCCAGGTGGCGAGGCCGGCATCGACCAGCTGGCGCGTGAGGTTGTCGAGCTCCGCGCGCACCTGGCTCTGCCGGCGCTGGAGGTCGGCGCGCGCCTCCGACAGCGTCCGCCCGCGGAGCTGCGCGTTGAGATAGTTGGCCGCCTCGATCAGCGCCGAGGGCGTCGTGCCGGGGTCGATGTCGATGATCCGGTTCTCGACCGACCCGTCCTCGCCGACCAGCACCACCAGCGCGCGGCCCGGTTCGAGCCGCACGAACTCGATCTGCTTGAGCCGGAGGTCGGTCTTCCCCGCCATGACCACGCCGGCGCCGCGCGTCAGGCCGGAAAGCATCTGGCTCGCCTCGGTGAGGAGCGCATCCATCGTCGTCGGCTGCTTGGAGGCGCGCACCTGCGCCTCGATGTTGCGCCGCTCGTCGGCCGAGAGGTCGCCGACCTCCAGCAGCGCATCGACGAAGAAGCGCAGCCCGACTTCCGTCGGCAGCCGCCCGGCCGAGGTGTGCGGCGCATAGATCAGCCCAAGCTGCTCGAGGTCGGCCATCACGTTGCGGACCGAGGCCGGCGAGAGGGTCATCGGGATGATGCGGCTGATATTGCGCGAGCCGACCGGCTCGCCGGTCTCGAGATAGGACTCGACGATGCGCTTGAAGATTTCGCGGCTGCGGCGGTCGAGCGCCCGGAGGCCGCTCGCCTCCGAAGGCGTGGAACGCTCGGTATTCATGGCTTCCGGGAGAACAAGGGCACGCCCCGCATAAACCAATAAGTGTCGATTTACCGCCTGACCGCAAGGAGGACTTTGCGTGGACCTCACGCTCTGGCTACAAGCGGCCAACGAATATCGTCCGGAAGAGTTAAATGCGCCCATCCAAGCGCGCGCCTGAAGAAATGCGCGCCGTCACCCTCGAACGCGGCGTCGCCCGCCACGCCGAAGGGTCCTGCCTCGTCCGCTTCGGCGAAACCCACGTTTTCTGCACCGCTTCGCTTGAGGACCGCGTGCCGCCCTGGCTGCGCGGCGCCGGCAAGGGCTGGGTGACGGCCGAGTACGGCATGCTGCCGCGAGCCACCAACGAGCGCACCAAGCGCGAGGCGAGCCAGGGCAAGCAGTCCGGCCGCACCCAGGAGATCCAGCGCCTCATCGGCCGCTCGCTGCGCACGGTGGTCGACCTCGTCGCCCTCGGCGAACGGCAGATCCTCATCGATTGCGACGTCCTCCAGGCCGACGGCGGGACGCGCACCGCCTCCATCACCGGCGCCTGGGTCGCCCTTCGGGATTGCCTCAGCTGGATGGAGGCGCGCTCGATGATCACCAAGCCCGTGCTGGTCGATCACGTCGCGGCCGTCTCCTGCGGCATCGTCAACGGCGCGGCCGCCCTCGACCTCGACTACGCCGAGGATTGCGAGGCCGAGACCGACGCCAATTTCGTCCTCACCGGCAGCGGAAGCATCGTCGAGATCCAGGCCACCGCCGAGAAGAAGGCCTTCACCGAGGCCGAGTTCGGCACGCTCCTCGGGCTCGCCCGACAGGGCGTGGCGAGCCTCGTCGAGCTCCAGAAACTGGCGGTGCTCTGAGTGGACGGATCCGCGGCCACGCTGAAGCCGGGCGACACCCTGGTCGTGGCCAGCCACAATTCCGGCAAGGTGCGCGAGATCTACGAGCTGGTCGCCCCCTTCGGCCTGAAAGTGATCTCCGCCGCCGAGTTGGACCTGCCCGAGCCGGAGGAGACCGCGACGACCTTCGAGGGCAATGCCGCGATCAAGGCGCTCGCGGCCGCGAAGGCGAGCGGCCACTTGGCGCTCGCCGACGACTCGGGTCTGGTGGTCGACGCGCTCGGCGGCGACCCGGGCGTCCAATCCGCCCGCTGGGCCGGCCCGGGCAAGGATTTCGGCCACGCCATGAGCCTCGTCGAGGACAAGCTGCGCGCCAGGGGCGCAACCGCCGCCCAGCGCACCGCGCGCTTCGTCGCGGTCCTCTGCCTCGCCTCGCCGGGCGGGGCGACTGAATCCTGGCGCGGCGAGGTCGAAGGGACGATCGTCTGGCCGCCGCGCGGCACGCAAGGCTTCGGCTACGATCCCTTCTTCCAGCCGCTCGGGCATACCCGCACCTTCGGCGAGATGAGCGCTGAGGAGAAGCACGGCTGGAAGATCGGGGAGGGCGCTCCCTTCTCGCACCGCGCCCGCGCGTTCGCCGCCTTCGCGGCGGCCAAGCTGGGGGCGCGCTGATGGACGAGGCCTTCGGCGTCTATGTCCACTGGCCGTTCTGCGCGGCCAAGTGCCCGTATTGCGACTTCAATTCCCATGTCCGCCACGAGCGCATCGACCAGCTTCGCTACGCCGACGCCTTCGCGACCGAGATCGCCTCGGTAGCCTCGCGCGTGCCCGGCCGCACCGTCACCAGCATCTTCCTCGGCGGCGGCACGCCCTCGCTGATGGAGCCCGCCACGGTCGGCGCCATCCTCGACCAGATCGGCAAGATGTGGACCGTCGCCCCCGACGCCGAGATCACGATGGAGGCCAACCCGTCGAGCGTCGAGGCCGAGCGCTTCCGCGGCTATCGCGCCGCGGGCGTGAACCGCGTCTCCCTCGGCGTGCAGGCGCTCAACGACAAGGACCTCCGCGCGCTCGGCCGGCTGCACAACGTCGCCGAGGCGATGAACGCGGTCGAGCTCGCTCGCGCGATCTTCCCGCGCCTCAGCTTCGACCTCATCTACGCCCGCCCCGGCCAGACCACGGCCGAATGGGCGGCCGAGCTCGAAAGCGCGCTCGCCCGCACCGCCGACCATCTCTCGCTCTACCAGCTGACCATCGAGGAGGGGACGCCTTATTTCGCGCTCCACCAGGCCGGCAAGCTGATCGTGCCGGACGAGGAGCACGCCGCGGCGCTCTTCGAGGTCACGCAGGAGATCACCGAGAAGCACGGCCTCCCGGCCTACGAGGTGTCGAACCATGCGCGGCCAGGGGCCGAGAGCCGGCACAACCTCGTCTACTGGCGCTACCAGGAATATGCCGGCATCGGCCCCGGCGCCCATGGCCGCCTGATCCTCCCCGACGGCCGCCACGCCACGGCGATGGTGCGGAAGCCCGAGGACTGGCTCGCGCGCGTGGAATCGTGGGGCGACGGCGTCGAGGTCGACGAGCTGCTGAGCGAGGAGGAGGAGGGCGACGAACTCCTGCTGATGGGGCTCCGCCTGAGAGAGGGCATCGACCTCGCGCGCTTCGAGCGCATCGCCGGCAAGCCGCTCGACCCGCGCCGCGTCAACGACCTCCTCGCCCACGGCATGGTCGAGACCCTCCCCAACGGCCGCCTCAGAACCACCCGCTCCGGCTTCTTCGTCCTCGACGCGGTGGTCGCCGACCTCGCCGCCTAGCCTTAACCTCCCCCTTGCGGGGAGGTCGAAGGTGCGGAGCCCCCGACTTGATCGGGGGCGAAGCAGCTTCGGGAGGGGGTAGCGGGCGAAGCCCGCGTCCCTTCCGCTACGTCGACTCTTCCGGCTCACCCCCTCCCGAAATCGCTGCGCGATTTCGACCTCCCCGCAAGGGGGAGGTTAAGGAAAGACCCAACCCCCAAACGCGTTTCCCCGGCTTCCGCCGGGGAAACGTGAGGGGGGCGGCTGCGGCGAGGCGTTCCCCGCAGCCGATGCGCTTACTTGCCCGCGAGGATCGCGAACGGGGAGGGGACGTGCGCCGTGACGCCCGGCAGGAGCAGCTGGATGGTCAGCCCCGACTCGCCGCCGTTCTGGTTGGTCGTGTTCGAGAGGCCGTTGCCGACCTGGATGGTGCCGGCGTTGTTGCCGTTGCCGTTCTGGTTGGTCGCCGAGTTGTTGCCGAGCCCGATCTGCATCGTGCCCGAATTGTTGCCGTTGCCGTTCTGGTTCGAGGTGGCCTGGTTGCCGTTGCCCCACTGGAAGATGCCGCCGTTATTGCCATTGCCGGCCTGGGCGGCGCCGGCAGCGTTGCCGTTGCCCCATTGCTGCAGCCAGAACGAGTTTCCGGCCTGGGCCTCGGCAAGACCGGTACCCGCCAGAAGGGCAAGGGTGCCGATTGCTGTCATGATGCGGGTCATCGATCTCTCCATCGGTTGTGCGTTCGATGGCGCGGAGAAAAGCACGGCGCGGATGGCCCCAGTCTGAAGCCTCTGTTGTCTGCCGTTCAGGTTCGAGAGGAGGACGCGCCGGACCCTCGGAAACCGCCAAAACTGCCGCCTCGAAGCCTCATCCTGAGGTGCCGCCGCAGGCGGCCTCGAAGGACGCACAAATCCCTGTAGGCTGCGGGAATGACCGATTTCATCACCCGCGCCGCCCTCACCGAGGACCTCCGCCGCCTCGGCCTCGTTGCCGGCGACACGGTCATGGTCCACGCCGCCATGAGCAAGGTGGGGCAGCTCCTCAACGGCCCCGACGCGCTCGTCGGCGCGCTCCTCGACGCGACCGCGCCGGGCGGGACGATCCTCTCCTACACCGACTGGGACGCCCGCTACGACGAGCTCCTCGACGCGGACGGCCGCGTGCCGCCCGAGTGGCGCGAGCACGTCCCGCCCTTCGACCCCGAGCGCTCGCGGGCGATCCGCGACCACGGCGTTCTCGCCGAGTTCATCCGCACCACGCCCGGCGCGCGCCGCTCGCGCAACCCGGGCGCCTCGATGTCGGCGCTCGGCGCGAAGGCCGAGTGGCTGACCGCCGACCATCCCCTCGACTACGGCTACGGCGAAGGCTCCCCGCTCGCGAAGCTGGTCGAGGCGCGCGGCAAGGTGCTGATGGTCGGCGCCCCGCTCGACGCCATGACCCTCCTCCACCACGCCGAGCACCTCGCGAAGATTCCCGGGAAGCGCATCCGCCGCCTCGAGGTGCCCTTCGCGACGCCGCACGGCACCGAGTGGCGGATGGTCGAGGAGTTCGACACCTCGGACCCGGTCGTCGACGGCCTCCCCGACGACTACTTCGCCACCATCGTCCGCGAGTACCTCGCGACGGGTGTTGGGAGCGAGGGCGACGTCGGCCAAGCCCCCAGCGTCCTCGTCGACGCCGCCGGGATCACCGCCTTCGCGGTCAATTGGCTGGAAACGCGCTTCGCTGGTCCAAGCGTTTCCTCCCCCTGAAAGGGGGAGGTGGCGCGAAGCGCCGGTGGGGGTAAGTCCATCCAGAAGCAACGGCGCGTGGGGTTCACTGACCCCCACCCCGACTTCGCCGGACCTCCCCCTTTCAGGGGGAGGAGAACGGTGGACTAAGCTCTCCGTCTGACCGCCGAAAACACGCGGCGGAAATCGACGACGCCGGTGAGCTGGCAGAACAGCACGAACAGCATCACGCCGACGATCGCGACGGCAAAGATGGTGAGGAAGCGCACCACTTCGCTCGGGTCGGCGATGAGCGGCGCGAAGAGGCTCTGCGCGAAATAGAGGACGAGCCCCATCAGCACCGCGGCGAGCGCCAGGAGCGGCAGCCGGCGCCGGAGCCCGTCGTCGGCCTGGAAATAACCGCGCCGCCACAGCGTCGCGCCGAGAAGCGCGGCGTTGACCCAGCCCGAGATCGTGGTCGCCGCGGCGATGCCGACATGCTGGAAGAACGGGAAGAGGGCGAAGGAGAGGGCGACGTTCACCGCCACCCCGATCGTCGCGAACCACATCGGCGTCCGCGTGTCCTGGCGGGCGAAGAAGCCCGGCTGGAACACCTTGATCAGCACGAAGGAGGGGAGGCCGACCGCGAACGCGGCGAGCGCGGCGGCGGTGGCTATGGTGTCAGAGGCATCGAATTCGCCCCTTTCGAAGAGGACGTGCACCAGCGGCTCGGCGAGGACGGCGAGCGCGATCGCGGCCGGCAGGGTCAGCGCCATCGCGAACTCGAGCGCGCGGTTCTGGGTGTGCTGCGCGGTGTCGTCCTGCCCGGCGCGGAGCTGCCGGGCGAGGTCGGGCAGAAGCACCACGCCGATGGCGACGCCGACGATGCCGAGCGGCAGCTGGTAGAGCCGGTCCGCATAGTAGAGATAGGACACCGCGCCCGGCGCCAGCGAGGCGATGATCGTCCCGATCACGATGTTGATCTGCGTCACCCCGCCCGAGACCGCTCCCGGCACGACGAGCTTCAGGAACTCCTTCACCCGCGGGGTGAGGCGCGGCCGGACGAGCGGCAGCTTCATCCCCGCGCGATGCGCCGCCCACACCACGACGGCGAGCTGCAGGATGCCGCCGACCACCGTCGCCCAGGAGAGGATCAGCCCGGCCGCGACCGAGTTCTCGAGCCCCCGCCACAGGATGAGGACGAGCGCGCCGATGAAGACGAAGTTGAGCATCGCCGGCGCGAAGGCGGCGGCGGCGAATTTTCCGCGCGAGTTGAGGACGCCCGAGTAGAGCGCGAGAAGTGAGACCAGCGTGAGATACGGGAACGCGATCCGCGTCAGGAGCACGGTGAGGTCGAACTTCTCCGGGTCGCCCGCGAAGCCCGGCGCCAGCACGAACATGAGGAGCGGCATCGCGATCTCGGCGAGCGCGGTCAGGATCAGGAGCGCGGTGAAGAGGATGCTGAGCGCCTCCCCGCCGAAGCGCCGCGCCTCTTCTTCGCCTTCGCCCTCGAGCGTGCGCGCGAACATCGGCACGAAGGCCGAGTTGAACGCCCCCTCCGCGAAGAGCCGCCGGAAGAGGTTGGGCAGGCGGAAGGCGACCACGAACGCATCCGCCACCGGCCCCGTCCCGAGCGCGGCCGCGAGGAACATGTCGCGCACGAAGCCGAGGATGCGGCTCGAGAACGTGGCGCCACCGACCGTGGTGAAATTCCTCAGGAGCGCCATTCAGCTGGCCTTCCCCCTCCCCCTTGTGGGGAGGGGACAGGGGTGGGGGCCTCGCGGCAAGCGAGGCTCAACAAAGAATCCCACCGTCGAGCTGGTCTCAGCGGAGGATTCTTCAGCCTCGCTTGCCGCGAGGCCCCCTCCCGGCCTCCCCCACAAGGGGGGAGGGGAATAGGCCGTTGCCCGCTTCTGCGACCTGCCCCCTCTCCCCTCGGGGGGAGAGGGTTGGGGTGAGGGGGACCGCCCTATCCGGATGGCGCGGAGCCCCCTCACCCGGATCCCGTCCCGCCTCTGGCGGGCCGTGATGCCGGCCTCTCCCCGCCGGGGAGAGGCGGCGGGCGCGCGGGGCTCTCCGGTCCCCCACCCCGCGTCCCCGGCGAAAGCCGGGGTCCATGCAACGGCGCCGCTGGCGGAACCGTCGGTTGGACCCCGGCTTTCGCCGGGGAGGCGCCCTTTCTCGGAGGGCACCGAGCGGAAGGACGCGCGCGACCTTCCCCCTCTCCCCGGCGGGGAGAGGGTTGGGGTGAGGGGGCTCCACCTCTTCGGAGGGGGCGGAGGCCCCTCACCCGGATCGCGCCTCGCCTTCGGCGGGCCGGTGATCGCGGCGTCTCCCCGCCGGGGAGAGGCGAAGGGCATGTGTGCCGAACCCAGGGCCAGGCTCACGCCGTCGCGACCACGCGGCGCGTGTCCTTCGCTTCGGCGGAGGCAAGTCCGTTGAACACCTCCTCGAGGCGCTTGCGGATCGTCGCCTGGCGGTTGGCGTTGGCGATCTTCTGGCCGGTGAGGTCGGTGACGTAGAAGACGTCCACCGCCCGCTCGCCGAAGGTCGCGATATGCGCCGAGGCGATGTTGAGGTTGAGGTCCGAGATGGTGCGCGTGAGGTCGTAGAGGAGGCCCGGCCGGTCGAGCCCGGTCGCCTCGATGGCGGTGAAGCGGTTCGACCAGGAATTGTCGACGCTGACCCGACCCTCGATCGCGAAGGCTTTCAGCTTGGCCTTCGGCTTGGCGCGCTTGGCGACGATCTCCGGCAGCGGCGCCTCGCCGGCGAGCACCTCCTCGATCAACGCGCCGATGCGTCTGCCGCGCCGCTCCTCGTCCTCGTCGGTCGCGAACTCGCGGCTGATCGAGATGGCGTCGAGCGCCCGCCCGTCGGTGGTGGTGAAGATCTGCGCGTCGACGATGTTGGCGCCCGCCACCGTGCACGCCCCGGCGATGATCGAGAGGAGCCGCGGATGGTCGGGCGCCATCACCGTGATCTCCGTCACCTCCTGGAAGCCGTGGATGGTGACGCTGGTGGCGAGCCGCTTGCCGGCCGCGTCGGCCTGCCGCAGGAGCTCGGCGTGCCGCAGCTTGTGCGCGAGGTCGACGCGCAGCCAGTAGGCCGGGTAGTGCCGCTCGAGATATGCCGCGCGGTCCTTCGCGTGCCAGCCGGCCTCGCTGAGCGCCTCGTCGATCTCGGCCTTGGCCGCTTCGACGCGCCTTTCGCGGCTGATCTGGCTGTGCCCGCCCGTCAGGATCGGCTCGGTTTCCCAATAGAGCGTGCGCAGGAGCTGGCCCTTCCAGCCGTTCCACACCCCCGGCCCGACGGCCTTGATGTCGGCGACCGTCAGGATGAGGAGGAGCTTCAGCCGCTCAAGGTTCTGCACGACTCCGGCGAAATCGAGGATGGTCTTCCGGTCGCCGAGGTCGCGCGACTGCGCGGTCATGCTCATCAGGAGATGATGCTCGACCAGCCAGGCGACGGTCTCGGTCTGCTGCGGCGTCAGCCCGAAGCGCGGCCCGAGCTTCCGCGCCACCTTCACCCCGGCCTCGGAGTGGTCCTCCTGCCGCCCCTTGGCGATGTCGTGGAGGAAGAGCGCGACGTAGAGGACGGTGCGGTCCTTGATCCCGCCGATCAGCTCGTTGGCGAGCGGCAGCTCGGAGCCGAGCTCGCCGCGCTCGATCTCCGAGAGGATCCCGATGGCGCGGAGGAGGTGCTCGTCCACGGTGTAGTGGTGGTACATTGAGAACTGCATCATCGCCACGACCTTCCCGAAATCGGGAATGAAGCGGCCAAGGACGCCGGTCTCGTTCATCGCCCGCAGCACCGCCTCGGGCCGCCGCTTCGAGGTCAGGATCTCGATGAAGAGCCGGTTGGCCTCCGCGTTCTCGCGGAGCTTTGCGTCGATCAGCGAGAGCGAGCGCGAGGCGAGCTGCATGGCGTCGGGATGGAAGGCGAGCTGCAGCGTGTCGGCGTAGTGGAAGAGGCGGATGAGGTTGACCGGATCGCGCCGGAAGACCTCCTCGTCCGCGACGTTGATGCGGTCGTGGTCGAGCACGAAATCCTTGGTGCCGGGGATCGAGCGCGGGCGCTTCTGGCCGCGCCCCAGCGGCAGCAGCCGGTCGAGCATCGGCGCCTGCTTGCCGTGTCGCTCCTCGAGCGCGGCGCAGAAGATGCGCGTGAGGTCGCCGACCTCCTTGGCGATGATGAAATAGTGCTTCATGAAGCGCTCGACGGCCTGGAGGCCGGCATGGCTCGTGTAGCCGAGCCGCTCGGCCATCTCCCGCTGCACCTCGAAGACCAGCCGCTCCTCGGCGCGGCCGGCGAGGAAATGGAGGTGGCAGCGCACTGCCCACAGGAAATCCTCGCATTTGTAGAAGCGGTTCAGCTCGCTCCGCGAGAACACGCCGACCTTCACCAGCTCGTCGCCGGTGTTCACGCGGAAAAAGTACTTGGCGATCCAGAAGAGGGTGTGGAGGTCTCTTAGGCCGCCCTTCCCTTCCTTCACGTTCGGCTCGACAAGATAGCGCGAGGTGCCCTGGCGCCGGTGCCGCTCGTCGCGCTCGGCAAGCTTGGCGGCGATGAAGGCCGGCCCCGTGCCCTTGGCGACGTCGCGGTCGAAGCGCCGGCTGAGCTCGTCGGCGAGCGCCGGGTTGCCGCAGATCATGCGCGCCTCGAGGACCGCGGTGCGGATGGTGATGTCCTGCCGGGCGTGCTGGATCGTGTCCTCGACGGTGCGCACCGCGTGACCGACCTTCTGGCCGAGGTCCCACAGCACGTAGAGGACCGCCTCGATGATCGACTTGTCGCGGCTCGTCTGCTTGGAGGAGACGAGGAAGAGGAGGTCGATGTCCGAACCCGGCGCCAGCGTCCCGCGCCCGTAGCCGCCCACCGCCAGCACGGCGATGCGGTTCTCCTCCGAGGCCTTGGCTGTCGGATAGAGCCGCGTCCGCGCGAAGTCGAAGAGCGCCTCCACGATCGCGTCCTCGAACCGGCAGATGCGCCGCGCGCAGGCGGTGCCCTTGCCGTCGCGCGAGAGCTGCGCCTCGGCCGCCTTCCGCTCCTCGGCGAGCGCCTTCTTGAGATAGGGCACCAGCGCGCTCTGGATCACCCGCGGCTCGCCCGACCCATCCTTCCCTGCGATGGCCTCGAAAGCCTCGGCGAGCGTGGCCGCGGTGACCGGCGCGTCATTCTCTGGGTCGGCTTTCATGGCTTTCGGTCGAAACGCTGCGCTGGAACGGGCCCAAGTGCGGCAAGCCTATAGCAGAATTCCGAGCGCACCCTTACCAGGCCCGTCTCCGTGCGCACCCCGCCCTGTCCGCACCACCCTTAACCTCCCCCTTGCGGGGAGGTCGAAGGCGTGAGGCCTATGGCCGAACGGCTTCGGGAGGGGGTAGCGGGCGAAGCCCGCGTTCTTTCCGTTCCCTGACAATCATCCCCGGCCCACCCCCTCCCGAAATCGCTCCGCGATTTCGACCTCCCCGCAAGGGGGAGGTTAAGTAGAGGGAGGCGGAGCGTGCTGGCTACTCCTCCTTGAGAAGCCCCTTCAGCCGGTAGAGCGCCTCCAGCGCCTCGCGCGGGGAGAGATCGTCCGGCCGGAGCGCCGCCAGCGCCTCCCGCAGCGCGTCGGGCTCGGGCGGCGCCACCGGTTCCTCCGCCGCCTGCGCGGCGAAGAGCGGCAGCTCGGCGAGCTTCCGCGCCGAGGGCGAGCGCCGGTCGCTCTCCTCGAGCTCGGAGAGCACCTGCCGCGCCCGCTCGATCACCCGCTTCGGCAGCCCCGCCAGCTTGGCGACCTGGATGCCGTAGGAGCGGTCGGCCGCGCCCGGCACGATCTCGTGGAGGAAGATCACCTCGCCCTTCCACTCCTTGACCCGCACGGTGGCGTTGACGAGCCGTGGGAGGCTCCGCGCCAGCTCGGTCAGCTCGTGATAATGCGTGGCGAAGAGCGCCCGGCAGCGGTTGACCTCGTGCAGATGCTCGATCGCCGCCCAGGCGATGGAGAGCCCGTCGAAGGTCGCCGTGCCGCGCCCGATCTCGTCGAGGATGACGAGCGAGCGCGGCCCCGCCTGGTTGAGGATCGCCGCCGTCTCGACCATCTCGACCATGAAGGTCGAGCGCCCGCGGGCGAGATCGTCGGCCGCCCCGACGCGGCTGTAGAGCCGGTCGACCACGCCGATATGCGCGCTCTCCGCCGGCACGAAGGAGCCGGCCTGCGCCAGCACCGCGACGAGCGCGTTCTGCCGGAGGAAGGTCGACTTGCCGCCCATGTTCGGCCCGGTCAGGAGCCAGATGCGGCCGGCCCCGCCATCGGCGCCGCCGAGGTCGCAATCGTTGGCGATGAAGCTGCCGCCCTCGCGTTTCAGCGCCGTCTCCACCACCGGATGCCGCGCCCCCTCGACCTTGAAGGCGAGCGAACGGTCGACCGTCGGCCGCCGGTAGTTCTCGCTCGCCGCGAGCTCGGCCAGCGCGGTGGCGACGTCGAGCCCGGCCAGCGCCTCAGCCGTCGCGCGGATGGCGGCGCTCGCCGCCACCACCGCCTGCGCGAGCGCGTCGAACTCGGCGAGCTCGATGGCCAGCGCCCGCTCGCCGGCGCTGGCGATCTTGGCCTCGAGCTCGCTCAGCTCGCTGGTCGTGAAGCGCATCGCGCCGGCCAGCGTCTGGCGGTGGAAGAAGCGGCCGCCCGCGGCCGGCGGCATCAGTCTGTCGCCGTTGCCGGCCGAGACCTCGATGAAATAGCCGAGCACGTTGTTGTGCCGGACCTTGAGGCTCTTCACGCCGGTGTCGGCGGCGTA
>JADYYB010000033.1 GCA_020853895.1 Bauldia sp. | reverse complement strand
GACCGCGTTGTTGGCGAGGTCGCGGGCGGCGAGGCGGGCGGCCTCGGCGGCGAAGCGCCTGAGCATCGAGGCGAGCTGGCCGAGCTCGCCGTCGGTGACCGACTGGTAGCGCGCGAGCACCCGATCGACGAGCGTGCGGACGAAGCGGAAGCGCTCGGCCGCGCTCGCCTGCGGATCGAAGCCGCGCCAGACATCGACCGCCACCCAGAAGGCCTCGAAGGCGCCGAGCGGCAGGCCGGCGCGGCGATAGACCGCCTTCAGCCCGGCAAGGCGCTGCGTGCGGACGAGGCTCTGGACACGGGCGAGCGGAACGGAGGCGAGGACGGCCAGCGCCGCCTCGAAGAAGGCGACGTTGCCGGCTGACACGGCGCGGAGGATCAGCGATGCGGTAAGCTGCTCGGTGGCGCGGAGATGCTCGACGAACGGCAGGAGGTCGCCCGGCCCGAGATTGGCGGCGATCGCGACCGTCGCCTGATCGCAGGCGTCGCGCGCGAAGTCGCCGGCGGTGCCCTCGCGGCCGCTCATGACCGGCAGGAGATCGCGGCTCCGCTCACGGGCGAGGATCTGGCGCACCTCGGGCGGCAGGCCCGGCCGGGCGGCGAGGGAGTCGAGAATGCCCGCGTCGCCGGCGAAGCGCTCGGCGATGCGCTTGAGACTCGAGCCGGTGAGGTTGGCGCCGCCATTGTCGAGGAGCATCTGGCAGGCGGCGAGGCACCCGATCTCGGCGATGGCCGCCGACACGCAGGCCGACAGCGCCGGCCGGGCGGCGATCACCAGTTGGAGGAGCTCGCCCGATTCCGCGGCGAGGTCGACCAGCTCGTCATCGGTGAAGACGGGCGACTGGCTGAGCACGATCTCGGCCGTCTCGAGCCGGTCGGCGGCGAGCGAGAGGATGATGTGGCGCGGGGCGGCCGGGCTCTCGGCGAGCGCGTCGGCGAGCGAGAAGCGGACCTCGGGCGCGGGATCGTCGAGGAGGAGCGTCATCGCCGCCTCCATCTCCTCGCGGATATCGGCGTCCATCTCGGCGTGCAGGAAGGCGCGGGCGAGCGCGTCGGCGGCGCCGGCTCGCCGCTCGGGCGAAGCGTCCTGCAGCCAGCCGACGAGGTTAGGCAGGATGGCGCCCTCCCGGGCATCGGCGGGCAGGTAGCTCAGCAGCGAGGAGGGCATGGTTAGCATTCTGTAAAGCTGCACCCATCGTGGTAAAGGCGCAGTTAATCCGCACGCCGCCAAGTATCGGGCAAATAGCGTAGACAGAGCTTCGGCGACGATGGCGGCCGAGCCTCCGCCGGCGCGCGGAGTGGCGCGAAGCGGGCTGGTGATCGTCTCCCGCAGGAACGCTATAAGAGCCCTTTCCGCCTGCCCGACAGCTCATGGACCGGTGTCTCGACGATGCGTAACCCTCTGACTTTCCTTGCTCTTTCCACTGCCTTCGCGCTTGGCGCGGAGATCCCGCCGGCGGCGGCCGAGAGCGAACTCCTGTGGTCCGTACCGATACCGGCCGACGACTCGGGCCAGGGGTTCTGGGTGCCGGACGGGACCATGCTCGATGACGGGCGGGTCGTGCTCCTCGGCCGCACGGGCGAGAAGGTCTCGCTGATGGTCGAGGACCAGACCGGCACGCTGACGCCGTGGTTCGACATCCCCCTCGAAGGCTCGCTCACCAATGTCACCGCGGACCCGGCGAGCGGGCTCTGGCTCACCGGCTACACGCGCGGCGGGTCGGACGCCGAGGGCATCTTCCGGGACGCGGCGATCATCCGCATGAACAAGAGCGGGGTGATCGCCTGGGGGCGCGTGTTCGGCGGGGAGAACGAATACTGGGCGATCGAGGACGCGGCCGTGCTGCCCTCGGGCGACCTCGTGATCAGCGGCAATTTCTTCCGCTCGGAGTCGTTCGTGGCGCGGATCAGCGCCTCCGGCGAGTGGCTGTGGGACAAGCGCTTCGGCCTCGCCAAGGGAACGCGCGTGGGGGTCAACGAGAACGGCGACATCTTCGTGGTCGGCTTCGCTTCCAACGCCACCGACCTCAACCGCACGCGCTATTTCGAGCACGGCACGGTCTGGGTTTTCTCCGAGGACGGCGACCTCCGCGCCGAGACGGCGTTCCGGCCGAACATCAACCGCGCGCTCGAATCCTATTTCGGGAAGCTCGCCATCGAGGTGACCGAGTCCGAGACCTTCGTCGCCACCGGCTGGAACGGCCCCGACCTCGCGCCGGTCACGATCGGGCGCATCGCGCCGGACGGGGAAGCGATCGGCGAGCTCACGCTCCGCGACGAGGTGGGGAACTCGATGGGCGGGCCGAGCTGCGAGCCGAGCATGACCTCGACGGCAGAGATGCTGTGGCTGGGCTGCGCGACCGAGGGCGAGATCCGCGTCTACGCGATCGACCGCAGCAATGGCGGCTACGACATCCTCACCGCGCCGATCCCGGAATGCCACCAGTCGGGAACCGCGGAGCTCGCGCTCTCGCCCTCCCCGGAGGGGGTGCTCGTGCTCGGGCGGCGTACCGGCTACAGCGCCTCGGGCGGCTGCGTCTGGCTGATGCGCTTCACGCCGTAGCCGGTCAGGCGGCGGAGGCGAGAAGCGCGTCGAGGCGGTCGTAGGACTCCCCTGCCCCGCCGGCGAGGCCGGCCTCGAGCAGCATGTCGCGCACCGCAGCTGAGGGAAAGACCGTGACCTCGGTGAGCGTGGTCAGGCCGCCGACCTCGGCCAGAAGCACCGTGGTGACGAGCTCGCCGGGATTCCAGTCCTCCCAGCTCTCGGTCTTCACGATCCGTTCGGGCGCCGCGACCTCGCGGTAGAGTCCGCGCTGGCCGATCTCGCGCCCGTCGGGCAGGCGCGAGACGAAGCGCCAGGCGCCGCCCGGACGAAGGTCGATGTCGCAGACCGTCAGCCGCCAGCCCTCCTGGCCGTACCAGCGGCGGAGGAGGTGCGGCTCCGTGAGGGCGGCGAAGACGAGCCGGCGCGGGGCCGCGAAAGCGCGGGTGAGCACCAGCTCGAGGTCGCCTCGCGTGGCGAGGTTGAGTGCGCCGCTCATCGTCCCCTCCTCCCGGTCGCGCTACTGGCCGTCGAAGGCGCGCTGGAGGGCGGCGCTGTCGAGCTTGCCCATCTTCAGCATCGCCTGCACGGCGCGGTCGGCCTTGATCGGATCGGGGTCGCGGATGAGCCGGTCGAGGAGCACCGGCACGATCTGCCAGGAGAAGCCGAACTTGTCCTTGATCCAGCCGCACGGTCCGGGCTCACCGCCGTCCGCGGCCATCTTGTCCCACAGGCGGTCGACCTCCTTCTGGTCCTCGCAATTGACGAGGAGCGAAGTCGCCTCCGAGTATTTGAAGGCCGGCCCGCCATTGATGATGTTGAAGGTCTGCCCATCGAGCTCGAAGTCGATGGCGACGACCGAGCCCTTCGGCGCCGGGTTGTCGCTGAGCGAGCGGAAGACCCTGGTGATGCGCGAGTTCCTGAAGAGCGAGACGTAGTAGTTCGCGGCTTCCTCGGCGTCCTTCTCGAACCAGATCGAGGTGACGATCCTTTGCATGGCGGGCTCCTTTTGGGTTCCGGGTTACTCGGGCTGGGAGAAGGCGGCTTCCATCTTGTCGATGCACTGCTCGAGGCCGAGCCGGGAGAGGTCGCGCGCCTCCGTGGTGGTGTAGCCGTGCTCGGTGATCGTCATCTCGGTGCGGCCCTCGGGCAGGCGCCTGAAGGTGACGACGTGGTGGCCGTCCTCGGGGACGCCGGGCGGGGTGCCGATGTCGGCCGGCTTTAGCTTGCGGCCGTCGCGGTCGACGAAGCGGAAGACGTACTCGAACCGCTCGTGCGGGCGGATGGCCGTGTAGGTCCAGGTGTTGTGCATGTCCATGCCGCCCCATTCCGGCGGCGCACGCATGACGACGTGGGTCGTCCCGCCCTCGCGGAAATCGACCTCGGCTACCGGGCAGATGAAGCCGGTCGGGCCCCACCATTTCCGGATCTCGGCGCCGTCGGTCCAGGCGCGCCAGACGCGCTCGACCGGCGCATCGAAGGTACGGGTGAGGACGACGTCGTAGGTCTCGATCGTGTCGGGCGCGGCCATGGTCGGCTCCCTGTCGGCTGCCCGCGCGCGGGCGGGCAGCCTGGTGAGGATGAAAATGCGGCCTCAGGCGCGCGCCTCGGCGGCGATCTCGGGCAGGAGGTCGGCCAGGCGGTCGTAGCTCTTGCCGGCGCCCTCGGCCATGCCGGTGGCGATGATGGCGTCGCGCACCTCCTTGGAGGGCAGGAGCATGGTCGAGGTCATCGTGGTCCGGCCGCCGCTCTCCTTGAAGGTCGTGGTGACCACCGCCTCGGTCTGGTTCGGGTCCTCGCTGTAGATCTCGGTGTGGACCGTGCGGTCCGGCCGAGAAAGCTCGCGATAGGCCCCGCTCATGCCGAACTCGGACCCGTCGGCGTCGTTGCGCCAGACGTAGCGCCACTTGCCGCCGACACGGAGGTCGATCTCGCAGACCGGCATGGTCCAGCCGTCGGGGCCGAGCAGCCAGCGCTGCACCAGCTTCGGCTTGGTGAAGGCGTCGTAGACGAGCGCGCGGGGCGCATCGAAAACGCGCGTCATGGCGATCTCGCGGTCGCTCGGCAGGGTGACGTCGAGGGTCTTGGTGGCCGACATGGGCTGTCTCCTTCTCTCTTCGGGTTATCTCTTGGGGCGGGTGGTGCGGCGCCGCTTCTTGCCGGCCTCCTCGGCCTTCAGCTCCTCGAGGAGGGCGTCGAGCCGCTGGTAGCGGGCTTCCCAGAAGCGGCGGTAGTTCTCGAGCCAGTCGTTCGCCTCGGCGAGCGGCTGGGCCTCGATGCGGCGCGGGCGGCGCTGGGCATCGATGTTGCTCGAGATGAGGCCGGCGCGCTCCAGCACCTTGAGGTGCTTGGAGATCGCGGGCTGGCTCATCGCGAAGGGCTCGGCGAGCTCGGTCACCGTCGCCTCGCCGAGCGCGAGCCGGGCGAGGATCGCGCGCCTTGTCGGGTCGGCGAGCGCGGCGAAAGTGGCGTCGAGGCGTTCTGAGGGCGTCATGTGGGTCTTGGATCTCGGGTTGATGGTGAGGTTCGGGCCTACTCGGGGAGCGCGTCGTAGACGGCTGCCTTGAACGCCTTGAAGTCCTCGGTGGAGATGAAATAGACGGCGTTGTTGCTGAGGATGATCGCGGTCAGGTCCTTGGCGGGATCGTTGATCCAGCTGGCGCCATAGCCGCCATTCCAGCCATAGCGGCCGGGCTCGTCGGAGATGTCGTCCGGCGCGATCGAGACCTGCACGCCGTAGCCCCAGCTGGAGACCGAGAAGTCGGGTGCGTAGGCGACGGTCGGGCCGCCCGCCCTCTGCTCCGGGGTGAGCTGGTCGCGCGTCATCTCGGCGACCGACTCCTCGGAGAGGAGGCGCCGGCCGTTGTACTCGCCCTTGTTGAGGAGCATCCGGGCGAAGGCGAGGTAGTCGTCGAGGGTGGAGACGAGGCCGGCCGAGCCGGAGGGGAACGGCGGCGGGGCGCTCCACTGGCCGCCTTCCGGCTCGTCGTCGATGACGGGCTGCATCGTCGCCATGTCGTAGCCGTAGGACGGGATGAAGCGGTCACGCTTCTCGGGCGGCACCCAGAACGCGGTGTCGACCATGCCGAGCGGGGAGAAGATGCGCTCCGCGAGGAAGTCCTCGAGCTTCTGGCCGGAGGCGCGGGCGATGAGGACGCCGAGGATCAGAGTACCGGTATTGTACATCCAGACCTCGCCGGGCTGCGCCATCAGCGGGAGGGTCCCGAGGCGGCGCATCCACTCGTCGGGCTGGTGCGGGGTCTGCGGGATAGGGAGGTCGTTCGCGAGCTGGTTCGCCATGATCGCCTCCTGGATCGGGAGCGCTGGGTCGAACTGCAGGCCGAAGCCGAAGGTGAAGTTGAGAAGCTCGCGGATGGTGAAGGGGCGCTCGGCGGGGACGGTCGAGGTGAGCGGGGCGTCGATCGCGGTGAGGACCTGGCGGTTGGCGAGATCGGGGAGGAGCCGCTCGGCCGGTTCGTCGAGCGAGATCGTGCCGTCCTCGACGAGCATCAGCGTCGCCACGGCGATGACCGGCTTGGTCATCGACATGATGCGGAAGATCGTGTCGCGGCGCATCGGCTCGGTGCCGCCGTCGCGGGTCGTGCCGAGGGTCTCGACGTGCACCTCGTCGCCGCGGGCGACCAGGTAGACGAGGCCGGAGACCTTTCCAGCGTCGACGTCGGCCTGCATGAGCGCGCGGAGCGCGGCGAGGCCGGTATCGGTGAAGCCGCCCGAGGCCAGGCCGAAGGAGAGATGCGGCGCGGAGAGCGCGAGGGCGGTGGCGGCGCCAGCCTTCAGGAAATCGCGTCTGTGCATTTTCTCGTCTCCTTCGTCGCTCTGGGTCAGGCCACGGCGTGTTTCACCGTCGTGTTATATAACTTTATGGTTATGGTCTGCGCGATTGTCAAGCGCCTTCGTTCGGGAAGATAGGGCGCAGGCCGAGTGCGGCGAGTCAGGGGTTGGCAGAACGTCGCCTCCCACCGCGTTCCCGGCGAAAGCCGGGATCCATCTCGAACCGCCCGCGGATGGGACAAAGGTCGCGTGGGCCCCAGCCTTCGCCGGGAAGCGATATGACCGAGTGCCCTACTGGAAGGCGGTCTCGGTGAGGCTGCGGAGCTTGCGGGAGTGGAGGCGCTCGAGCGCCATGGCGCGGAGCTTCTCCATGGCGCGGATGCCGATGTCGAGGTGCTGGGCGACCTGCTTGCGGTAGAACGCGCTCGCCATGCCCGGGAGCTTCAGCTCGCCGTGGAGCGGCTTGTCGGAGACGCAGAGGAGCGTGCCGTAGGGGACGCGCAGGCGGAAGCCGTTGGCGGCGATGGTCGCCGACTCCATGTCGAGGGCGATGGCGCGCGACTGGGAGAAGCGGCGGACCGGCTCGCGGTGGTCGCGAAGCTCCCAGTTGCGGTTGTCGATCGAGGCGACCGTGCCGGTGCGCATCACGCTCTTCAGCTCGAAGCCGGCGAGGCCGGTGATCTCGGCGACGGCCTGCTCGAGCGCGACCTGGACCTCGGCGAGCGGCGGGATCGGCACCCAGGTGGGCAGGTCGGCGTCGAGGACGTGGTCCTCGCGCACATAGCCGTGGGCGAGCACGTAGTCGCCGAGCGCCTGGCTGTTCCTGAGGCCCGCGCAGTGGCCGAGCATCAGCCAGGCGTGCGGGCGAAGGACGGCGATGTGGTCGGTGATCGTTTTGGCGTTGGAGGGGCCGACGCCGATATTCACCAGCGTGACGCCGTTATGGTCGGGCCGGGTCAGGTGATAGGCCGGCATCTGCGGGAGACGCGTCGGCGGCGCGTTGTTGTTCGGCTCGGCGCCGCCTGACTCGGTGACGATGTTGCCGGGCTCGACGAGAGAAGCGTAGCCGCCCTCCCCGGTCTCGATCATCCGCCGCGCCTTGGCGACGAAGGCGTCGATGTAGAACTGGTAGTTGGTGAAAAGGACGAAGTTCTGGAAATGCTCCGGCGCGGTCTCGGTGTAGTGCGGCAGGCGGTGGAGCGAGAAATCCACGCGCGGCGCGGTGAACGGGGCGAGCGGCTGCGGCTCGCCGGGAAGCGGCTCGTAGGTGCCGTTGACGATGGCGTCGTCGGTCACCGCGAGGTCGGGCACGTCGAAGAGATCGCGGAGCGGCTTGTCGAGGCGGTCGGCGAGCGCGGCCTCGACATGGACGCGGTCGCCGAGAGCGAAATGCAGCGGGAGCGGCGACAGCGACGGCCCGATCTCGACCGGCACACCGTGATTGCGGATGAGGAGCCCGATCTGGTTCTCGAGATAGTCGCGGAAGAGCTCGGGGCGGGTGACGGTCGTGGCGTAGACGCCCGGGCCGGCGACATAGCCATAGGCGAGGCGCGAGTCGATCCGGGCGAAGCTCGTCGTCTCGATGCGGATCTCGGGATAGGTGGCGCGGACGCGGCGCGTCGGCGCCCTCCCCGAGGCGAGCAGGTCGAACTGCTCGCGGAGGAAGCCGACATTGAGCTCGTAGATTGCCTGCAGACGATCGACGGCGGCCCTGGCGTCGGTGAAGAACTCGCTGGCGATCGCGGTGGGCGCGTCGAAGTCCTTCTCCGATGCCATGGGCAGCCTTCGGTCCGACCTAGCTCGATTTCAGCGCGGCGTGGAGGGTCGTCGGCACGGCCTTGAGGGCCTGCGAGACCGGGCAGATCTCGCGCGCCTTCTCGGCGAGCTCCTGGAACTTCGCCTCGCTGACGCCCGGCACATCGCCCTCGGTGACGAGGTCTATCTTCGTGATGCCCTGGCCGGGGACCATGTGGACCTTGGCCGAGCTGCGCACGCTGGTCGGCGTGTGGCCGGCCTCGGCGAGGAGCGCGGAGAACTGCATCGAGAAGCAGCCGGCATGGGCGGCGGCGATGAGCTCCTCGGGGTTGGTGCCGGCGGCCTCGCCGAAGCGGGTGCCGAAGCTGAAGGGCGCGTCGAAGCCGGTCTTGCCGACCTTCATGCGGCCCGAGCCCTCCTTGAGGTTGCCGCTCCATTCGGCGGTCGAAGTGGAAATCCTGCCTACCATGCGACGTACTCCATTCTAGTGAGGCATCGAGCGCGAGAAGAAGTTCACGACCACGACGCCG
>JADYYB010000032.1 GCA_020853895.1 Bauldia sp. | reverse complement strand
GCAAGCGAGGCACCAAAATCCCACGGTAGCAACAAGCATCAGCGTGGGATTCTTCGCCAAGCCTCGCTTGCCGCTCGGCCCCCACCCCTGACCCCTCCCCACAAGGGGGAGGGGAAAAAAGGGCAGCGTGCCCGTCCCTTCGGCCATATGCGATAGCCCTCCCCTCGAGGGGGAGGTTAAGGCGTGGCGCGCGGTCCTATCGCTGCTCCGCTGGTGCCTGTCCCGTCGGTACGGCGGGCAGGCGGACCTCGGCCCGCAAGCCGCCCTCCGGGCGGTTGGAGAGGGCGAGCTCGCCGCCATGGGCCAGCAGGATCGAGCGGGCGATGGAAAGGCCGAGGCCGACCCCGCCCGTCTCGCGGCTCCGCGAGGCTTCGAGGCGCACGAACGGCTTGAACACTTCCTCCAGCCGCTCGGCGGGAATGCCGGGACCGTCGTCGTCGACCGTGATCACCGGGCCGCCGGAATCGCTGCGAAGAGCGATGCGCGCGCTCCCGCCATGCTCGACAGCGTTGACGACGAGATTGTCGATCGCCCGGCGGAGCGCCGTCGGCCGGCAGAGATAGGGCAGCCGCTCGGCGTCCGCGAAGGTCACGCTCCGGCCCATGTCGGCGTGGTCGTCCGCAAGGCTCGAAAGGAGCGAGGCGAGGTCGACCATCCGGCTCTCCTCCGAGCGCGAATCCTCGCGCGCGAATTCCAGCGTCGCCTCGACCATGCTCTGCATCTCCTCGAGCGTGCCGACGATCTTGCCGCGCATCTCCTCGTCCTCGATCAGCTCGGCGCGGAGGCGGAGCGAGGTGATCGGGGTGCGGAGGTCGTGGCCGATCGCGGCGAGCATCTGCGTCCGGTCGGCGACGAAGCGGCCGAGCCGGTTCTGCATCTCGTTGAACGCCTTGGTGAGCCGGCGCACCTCCTCGCTGCCCCGCTCGGGCAGCGGAGCGACCGGCGCGCCGCGCCCGAGCGCCTCCGCGCTGGTCGCGAGCGTGTTGAGCGGCCGCATCGCATTCCGCGTGGTGAGGCCGAGGATGAGGAAGATCGCGAGCGCCATCAGCCCGGTGGAGAAGACGGTCGGCCAGGGGACGGCCTCGCCCTGGGGGAGGCGGATGCCGGTCTGCGCGTTGAGCCAGCCCCCGTCCGGAAGGGGGATCGAGGCGATGAGGTCGGAGCGCTCGTCGGCCGGACCCGGCGGACCGGGCGGCGGCAGGGACCCGTCCCGCCTCACGAGGAACGGTTCGAGCGGCGGAGACGGCGGGATGTCCGCCGCCAAAGGCGGGTCGGCGGCCGGCGGTCCGCCTGCGGGCGTGGCCCTCGCCTCGCTGTCGGAGCGCCGGATCAGCTGGAGCAGCACGCGGCGTCCGGTCATCAGGTTCATCTCGTCGAGGAAGGGGATGAGCTGCGCCGTCGCCTCGCTCGGCGCGGCCGCGCTGCTGTCGCTGATCCAGAGCCGGAGGCGCGGCGACTCGGCGTTCTCCACGAGACTCTCGCGGAGCGTCGTCGGCGCCGCCTCGAGGATCCGCGCCACCGAGGTGGCACGCTCCACGAGGCCGACGAGGTTGGTCTGCCAGATCGCCGTCCGCCGCTCCTGCGTGAAGATCACCAGCGTGGCCGCCTGGGTCACGAGGAGCGCGCCGATGAGAAGGAGGAGGAGCCGCCCATGAAGCGTGCGCGGGACGAGCCTCATCTCATTCCTCCTTGACGTCGGCGGCGAGCAAATAGCCGCCGCCCCACACCGTCTTCACGATCGTCGCGTTCTTGGGGTCGCGCTCGATCTTCTTCCTGAGCCGGCTCACCTGGTTGTCGATCGAGCGCTCGAAGGGCTCCGACGCCCGTCCGGCGGTGAGGTCGAGCAGCTGGTCGCGGCTCAGCACGATGTGCGGGCGCTTGATCAGCGCGGCGAGGAGCCGGAACTCGCCGGTCGAGAGCGGCACGGCGACCCCGTCCTCGCCGGTCAGCTCGCGCCGGCTCATGTCGAGGAGCCAGCGGTCGAAGCGGTAGCGCTTGCCCGGCGCCGGCTCGCGGTTGGCGGGCACCGACTGCGCGCGCCGCAGCACCGCCCGGATGCGCGCCAGCAGCTCGCGCGGGCTGAACGGCTTGGTCACGTAGTCGTCCGCGCCGATCTCGAGGCCGACGATGCGGTCGGTCTCCTCGGCGACGGCGGTGAGGAGAATCACCGGCGTGTCGGAGCTCTCGCGGATCATCCGGCAGAGCGCGAGTCCGTCCTCGCCCGGCATCATGATGTCCAGAACGACGAGGTCGACGACGTTGGTCTTGAGGAGCTTCCGCATCTCCGCCCCGCCGGCGGCGGTCGAGACGCGGAATCCCTTCTTGCCGATATATTTCCCGAGCGGCTCGCGGATATCGGCCGAGTCGTCGACGATCAGGATGTGCGGCGTAGGCTCCATGGTTCCCACCGTTCTGCCGGCCTCTGCACTACTCCGGCGCGCGGAAACGCTCACTCGGAAAAGTGTATCGAACTGTGGCAGGCCGCCCCGACCGGCGCGCGCCGGGACATAACCCCGCGCGCCGGACAAAGCCCTGCGACAGCCCTCCCCTAGTCCTCCCGGGGTCACCTCCCACCCACCCAGAGGAATCCATGAGAAAGCTTGCCCTCCTCGCCGCCACGAGCGCGGTCCTCCTCACCCCGATCGCGGCCAGCGCCGCGGCCGACGAAGCCTATGGCTGGATCACCTCCTTCGACGGCGCGCGCCTGACCATCCTCGGCGACGACACCGTCTACCTCGTGCCCGGCTCGCTCGACGTTTCCGACGTCCGGACCCAGCGCATCGTCCATTTCTCCTACGAGATCTCGGGCGGCGTCCCGGTCGTCACCTCGCTCGACGTGTCGGCCCCCGCGCCCGCCCCCGAGGGCGACGTGGACGAGCCCTGGGCCTCGGGCGACGATTCCTGATTGTCGCAGCGGCGGACCGGCCGGCATTGGTCGGCCGGCCTCCGCCACTTGCTCCCCGCCGCTTTTCGGTCGCGCGAGTCGGCCCTGCTCGGCCGGAATGGCCGGGATTCTGACGAACTTTGCAGGCCTCGGCGGCCCCAGCGGGGCACCACGCCTCGCAGCCAGTGACTATCGAGGCATTCAGCGGCCTCTGTGCTCCGGTTTCATCCATTTTGGGGAAGCCAATTGGAGCCGCTCCCTAGATTGTGGCGGGACGCAAGGTCGTGGCCGTCTCGGCCCGGCACTTGTCGGACACAGGGAGGAATACCGAAATGAAATCAGCTACCAGGTTCCGTGCGGCGCTCTCGATGGGTGCCGCGGCGGCCGCCGTGGTTGCGCTGTCGGCTCCGGCCTTTGCGCAGGCCCCGGCGGTGCAGCCCAATTTCACCCCGTCGTGGTCGAATGGGCGTCTTCTGAATGCCGACAACGAGCCCCAGAACTGGCTCATTTTCGGTCAGAACGTGCAGATGCAGCGCTACTCGCGTCTGACCCAGATCAACCGTGAGAACGTCGGCAATCTCCGCCTCGCGTGGACCATGTCCCTCGGCGGCGCCAACGACGTTTCGGGCAATAACGGCCCGAACATCATGGCCAACCCCTACGTCGACAACGGTCTGATGTACGCGATCTCCTCGTGGGGCCGCGTCTTCAAGATCGACGTCCGCGACCCCGCCCGGGGCGACCTGATCTGGATTTCCGATCCGGGCATCGAGCACGAGGGCAACGACCCGCAGACCCGCGGCATGGCGCTCTACGGCCGCTACATCATCAACCCGCTGCGTGACGGCCGCCTCGTCGCCCAGGACCGCGAGTCCGGCGAAGTGGTCTGGGACGTGACGATGGCGGTGGAGACCGAGTACGGCGGGCGCGAGCGTTTCAACGCCGCTCCGGTCTGTATCCAGGATCTCTGCACGGTCGCCAACGCCACCGGCGACGGCGGCACGCGCGGCTGGCTGGCGGCGGTCAATCCGCTGACCGGCGAGGAAGTCTGGCGCACCTGGGTGGTTCCGGAGCCGGGCCAGCCGGGCTCCGAGACCTGGAAGGACCCGGCCCAGACCGCCTGGACCCGTGGCGGCGGCGGCATGTGGACCACCGGCTCCTACGACCCGGTCAACGACAACTTCATCTGGGGCACCGGCAACCCGGTCCCGACCTACGATCCCGAGTTCCGTCCGGGCGACAACCTCTTCACCGATTCCACGATCGCCTTCGATCGTGAGACCGGTGCGATGAACTGGTACTTCCAGCTCACCCCCGGCGACTCGTGGGACTATGACGAGAACGGCGTCAACATGGTCTACGACGCCCCGATCAACGGCGAGATGCGTCACCTCGTCGGTCACTTCGGCCGCAACGGCTTCTACTACAACTGGGATGCCGCGACCGGTGAGTTCATCAATGCCAGCCAGTGGGTGAACGAGCTCAACTGGACCGCCGGCATCGATCCCAAGACCGGCAAGCCGGTCGAGTACGATCCCAACATCGACGTGCAGACCTACGTGCCCGAGTCGCGCACGCTGCGCGGCGACGGCTGGGAGACGGCCTGCCCGACCTGGCACGGCGGTGGCGCTCACCAGACCCCGGCCTTCAACCCGGTCAAGTTCATCGCCTACATGGTCGGCACCGAGGGCTGCTACAGCGAGACCGGCGGCGAGCTGCGTCCCGACGCGCCTCCGGCAGGTCAGAACACCCTCGTCAACCGCGAGTGGACCTCTGACCTCTACTACGGCGCCATCACCGCCCTTGACGTGACCACCAACCGGGTCATCGCCAAGGTCAACACCGACGTCGAGATCCGGTCGGGCATGCTCGCCACCGCCGGCGGCCTGGTGTTCACCACCATGACCGAAGGCGAGTTCATCGCGATGAACGACGAGACCCTCGAGGTCCTCTACCGCTTCAACGTCGGCACCCCGCTGAAGGCCCCGCCGATCAGCTTCGCCGTCGGCAACCGTCAGTACATCGCCTTCCAGTCCTCGGGTCTGCACGTGCACCCGGTCCGCTTCACGGACCTCATGCACTCCGAGATGCTGTTCGTCTTCGCCCTCGACGAATAGTCGACGGCGCGGCGAGAAAAGACGAAGGCGGCCGGGGCAACCCGGCCGCCTTTTCTATTGCTTTCGCTCGGCGAGAGAGCAAAAAAGCAGGGGCGGATTGGATCCGCCCCTGCTCTCCGGCCTAAAAATATTCCCTCTTTTTGACCAGGGAGGGGTCTCTCCAGGCCGAACGGTCGATTTCTACGTTCGATCAGTATGATGGGCGCCCAATAGGTGGTCCTGACCCAAATGGATGAAATCGCCGGTAGCAGCCGGCTCTAGGCGAGGAGCGACAGCACCCCGCCCAGCGTCCGGTGCACGAGCTGCGACTGCCGCTGCACGCCGGTCTTGGAGAAGACGTTCTTCACATGCGAGCGCACGGTGGCCGGCGCGAGGCCGAGCGCCTTGGCCGCCTCGTCGATGCCGATCCCGCGCAGCACCGCGACCGTGGTCCGCGCCTCCATCCGCGTGAGCCGGAAGGCCTGGCGGAGCACGCCCTCGAGGCGCCTGTAGTCCTTGTCGATCTCGCTCATATAGATGATGACCGGCGCGCGGCCCGCCTTCTCGCCCTCCCCCGCGCCGCGGTCGGTCGACCGCACCAGCCCGACGGCGAAGCCCCCGCCGTCCTCCTCGCTGGTCAGCACCGCTCCCCTGTCCCGTCCGGTCTCCGAAAGCTCGGCGAGGAGGGTCTGGAACTCGACCGCCTTCTCCGGCTGGACCAGACGCAGCTTGGCGTTGACCAGCGCGACATGGCGCCCCTCCTCGAGGAGCCTCTGTCCCTCGGCATTGGCCCTGATCAGGCTCCCGTCCTCGCCGATCACGCAGATGCCGACATTCATCGCGTCGATGGCGTCCCGCCAGATCCGGTCGGACATCTCCTGCCCGAGCCGCTCGCAGATCGAGGTCGCCCGCAGCACGTGCTTGGCAAGGTCGAAGAAGCGGTCGATGTCCTCCTCGGCGAACTGCCTCTCGCGCACCCCGCGGGCGGCGGCGAGATGGCAGAGCCTGGTCCCGCCGTTGAGATGGCCCATGACGTGGAGCCACTGGCCGACATCCTGGCCGTCGCCCTCGCGGAGGATCGGCCGCGACGCGGTGAGGTCGGGCGAGACTTCCTCCATCGCGCAGTCGAGGTCGCGCGCCTGGCGGCGGATGAGCCCGCCGAGGCTGTGGCTCGCCGGGCCTGCCGCGGCCTTGATGCTGAAATCGCTGCGCCGCCACGGGCCGATCGCGAGCTCCGAGGCGGCGACCACGCTCTGCGAGCCGAGCGTGCGCGCGAGCTCGCTCGCCACGACCGGCCAGAGGTCGGTGGCGTGGACGGCGGCATAGATCGTCTCGGTCAGGTCCCGCGACAATTTCCCCCCGGAGCTTGGTCGAATGGACCTTCAGAGACTAGCGAAGGCCCCGCCCTCCAAAAATGCGGTGATCTACGCTCGCGCCATCCGCCGAAGCGTGCGCGTCGGCCGCACCAACCGATTGATCTACAAGGGTGATTTGCTTCTGCGTACTACTACCCAGGAGGCGGCGGCGTTACCGCGCGTAGAGGCGCCGCTGGACGACAGGCTCGTCTCGAATCCCCCTCCTGCAGGCGGCCCGGCACCCTTCGCTCAACCGTCACGGCACTATACCTTGCACCGCTATGTATAGGTCTGCTATGTACGATGTCGGCGAACGGGGAGGACCATCATGGAGATCGGCAAGGACCTGACGGCCGCTGCCTCGACCCCGCTGGTGCTCGCGATCCTCGCCGAGGGCGACAGCTACGGCTACGCGATCCTGAAACGGGTCCGCGAGCTGTCCGGCGGCCTGATGGAGTGGACCGACGGGATGCTCTACCCCGTCCTCCATCGGCTCGAGCGCCTGGCTTACGTCGAGGCGCGGTGGGAAGCCGCCGACGGCGGCCGCCGGCGCAAATACTACCGCATCACCGCCGCGGGCCGCGCCCATCTCGCCGAGGAGCGCTCGCAATGGCAGGCGGTCGACGCCACGCTGCGCAGCATCTGGCGCACCCTCGCCGCCCCCTCTTCCGGCGACGATCCGGCCTCGGCCGGCCCGCTGCCGCAGGGAGCCTGAGCGATGGCCGATGCGGGTCAGGCCGCCCTCGAGGCGGAGATCGACCGCTGGCGGAGCTACCTCAACCGGCGGCAGGCGATCCAGTCCTCCGACGTCGCCGAGCTGGAGGACCATCTCCGCGAGCAGATCGCGGTCCTCTCCGCGGCCGGCCTTTCGGCCGACGAGGCCTTCCTCGTCGCCGTCAAGCGCATGGGCGAGCTCGATGCCCTCTCGCGCGAGTTCGCGCGCGAGCATTCCGACCGCCTGTGGAAGCAGCTGGTCGCCCCCTCCCCGGGCGGCGGCGAGTTGCGGTTCGCCGCAAGACGGGACGCCCTCGTCGCCTTCTGCCTCGCCGTGGCGGCCGCCGTGCTCATCAAGCTGCCCGCGCTCTTCGGCAAGGAGTGGGACGGCGACTGGACTTTCTACGCCCGCAATCTCGGCCTCTTCGTCCTCCCGCTCCTCACGGGCTATTTCGTCTGGAAGCGGCGACTCGATCGGCAGATCCTGCCCTGGCTGGCCGCTCCCTTCATCGCCGCGGCCTTCTTCGCCAACGCCTATCCCTTCGCGTTTGAGGGCTCGACCGAGCTCCTGACCGTCCTCCACCTGCCGATCGCGCTCTGGCTGGTGGTCGGCCTCGCCTATGCCGGCACGCGCTGGAACGAGGTGGCCGGCCGGATGGATTTCATCCGCTTCTCTGGCGAGCTCTTCATCTACTACGTCCTCATCGCGCTCGGCGGTGGGGTGCTCACCGCCTTCACGCTCGCGACCTTCCTGGCGATCGGGGTCAACGTCGAGACCTTCGTCGGGTCCTGGCTCCTGCCCTGCGGGGCGATCGGCGCGGTGGTGATCGCCGCCTGGCTGGTCGAGGCCAAACAGAGCGTGATCGAGAACATGGCCCCGGTCCTGACGCGCCTCTTCACCCCGCTCTTCGCCGCCATGCTGATCGCCTTCCTCCTCGCCGTCCTCTGGACCGGCCGCGGGGTCGACCTCAACCGCGACATCCTCATCGCCTTCGACCTTCTCCTGGTGGTCGTGCTCGGCCTCCTCCTCTATTCGATCTCCGCCCGCGATCCCCTCGCCCCGCCCGGGCTCTTCGACGTGCTGCAGGTCGTGCTGGT
>JADYYB010000031.1 GCA_020853895.1 Bauldia sp. | reverse complement strand
GCGATGGTCGACTCGCGGACGTTGACGACCGCGGCGATCTTCTGGCCCTGAGACTTCGCGTAGCGGAGCGAGGCGAGCGTGTCGGCCGTCTCGCCGGACTGCGAGATGACGATGGTGAGGCCGTCCTCGGCGAGCGGCAGCTCACGGTAGCGGAACTCGGAGGCGATATCGATGTCGACCGGGAGCCGCGCGAGGCGCTCGAACCAGTAGCGCGCGGTGAGGCCGGCATAGAAGGCCGTGCCGCAGGCGGTGATCGCGAGGCGGTCGATCTTCGCGAAGTCGACCGGGAAATCGGCGGGCAACCGCACCTTGCCGGCGTTGAAGTCGAGATAGTGCGCCAGCGTGTGGCCGACGACCTCGGGCTGCTCGTAGATCTCCTTGGCCATGAAGTGGCGATGGTTGCCCTTGTCGACCATGAAGCTCGTGCCGACGCTCTTGGTCTGCTTGCGGTCGACCTTGTTGCCCTCGGCGTCATAGATCGTGGCGCCCTCGCGGGTCAGCACCGCCCAGTCGCCGTCCTCGAGATAGGTGATGGCGTCGGTGAAGGGGGCGAGCGCGATGGCGTCCGAGCCGAGGAACATCTCGTGGTCGCCGTGGCCGAGCGCGAGCGGGCTGCCGCGGCGGGCGGCGATGAGGAGGTCCTCCTCGCCCTGGAAGAGGATGGCGACGGCGAAGGCGCCCTCGAGCTGGTGCAGCGCGTTCTTCACGGCGGCGGCCGGGGCGAGGCCGCGGTCGAGCTCGCGGGTGACGAGGTGGGCGATGACCTCGGTGTCGGTGTCGCTGGCGAAGACGCGGCCGTCGGCCTTCAGCTCGTCCTTGAGCTCGCGGAAATTCTCGATGATGCCGTTATGGACCAGCGCGAGGCGCTCGGTGGCGTGCGGGTGGGCGTTGTTCTCGGTCGGCGCGCCGTGGGTCGCCCATCGCGTGTGGCCGATCCCGGCGCGGCCGTTGAGCGGCTCGCGGCGGAGGCGGTCCTCGAGGTTGCGGAGCTTGCCTTCCGCCCGGCGGCGGGTCAGCCGGCCGTCCTCGAGCGTGGCGACGCCGGCCGAGTCATAGCCGCGATATTCGAGGCGCTTGAGGGCATCCACGAGGAGAGGCGCCACCGGCGTCTGACCGAGGATGCCGACAATTCCACACATTCAGGATCTCCGGACCGGTTCGGGTTCAGACCGTCCTAGCGCCGCGCGGCGCGGGACGGGAAATCACTTCGCCTTGCAAGGCGTTACAGCCGTTCGAGTCTTAGGGGTTATGGTTTACCGCTTCCTTTCTTCTTGGCCGTCGCGAGCGCCCGGAAGCGCTCGACCCAGCCGGGCTTCTCGACCTGGCGGCCGCGGGCGATGGCGAGCGCGCCCGGCGCCACGTCGTGGGTGATGACCGAGCCCGAAGCGACGTAAGCGCCGTCGCCGATCTTCACGGGTGCCACGAGCGCGCTGTTCGAGCCGATGAAGGTGTTGGCGCCGATGTCGGTGAAATACTTGCCGAAGCCGTCGTAGTTGCAGGTGATCGTGCCGGCGCCGATGTTGGCTTCGGCGCCGACGCGGGCGTCGCCGATATAGGTCAGATGGTTGACCTTGGCGCCGTCCTCGATGTCGGCGTTCTTGATCTCCACGAAATTGCCGATGCGCGCCTTCTCGCCGATCGCCGCGCCGGGGCGGAGCCGGGCGAACGGGCCGACCACGGCGCCCGCGGCGATGGTCGCGCCCTCGATATGGCTGAAGGCGCGGATGGTGGCGCCGTCCTGCACGCGGACGCCCGGGCCGAAGAAGACGTTGGGCTCGATCGTCACGTCGCGGCCGAGCTCGGTGTCGTGCGCGAGGAACACCGAGCTCGGGTCGATCATCGTGGCGCCGCCGTTCATCGCGGCGGCGGCGGCGCGGGCCTGCCAGGCGCGCTCGGCGTCCGCGAGCTGGGCGCGGGTGTTGACGCCGAGGACGTCCTCTTCCGGCGCGGTGACAGCGACGACCGAGAGGCCGGCGCCCTTGGCGACCTCGACGGCGTCGGTCAGGTAATACTCGCCCTTGGCGTTCCGGTTGCCGATCTGGTCGAGGATGCTGAGGAGCGTCACCGGCCCCCGGAAGCCCATGATGCCGGCATTGCAGAAGGTGACCGTGCGCTCCTCGGGCGTGGCGTCCTTCTCCTCGCGGATGGCGCGGACATTCCCCTCGCCGTCGTCGAGGAGGATGCGGCCGTAGCCCGCCGGATCGTCAGCGACGAAGCCGACCACCACAACGTCCGCGCCGCGCTCGAGAGCGATGCGGACGTCCATGAGGGTCGCCGCGCTGACCAGCGGTGTGTCGCCGTAGAGGATGACGACATCGTCGGTCGGCGTCTTGAGGCCGTTCCGGGCGGCGAGGACCGCATGGGCGGTGCCGAGGCGCGCGGTCTGCTCATAGGCGTCGGCGTTCGGCGCGGCCTTGGCGAGGAACTCGCGGACGGGTCTCGCTTCCGGGCCGACCACGATGGTCTGGCGCGTGGCGCCCGCCGCTTCCGCCGCCCGCAGCACATGGCCCAGCATCGGTAGCCCGGCTACGGGATGGAGCACCTTGGGCAGCGCGGAGCGCATGCGGGTGCCCTCCCCGGCGGCCAGGATCACCGCCTGGCAGGTGCGCGTCGTCTGAACCATCGCGAATCGATCCCTCGGCCTTGTTCGTGGTGCTTTGGCCGGGCGGAAGCGTGCCGGTCAAGCGCAAGGCTCATGCGGATTTGGGGGCCGATTGTGGCGGGAGCCAGGGTCAGCCGATCTGCGCGAAGCCGGGGAAGGTCTCGAGCAGCCAGTAGGAAAGCGCCGTGAGCTGGCCGGTGATGAAGAGGAAGCCGGTCAAGACGAGGAGCGCGCCGGTCGTCTTCTCGACCGTCCCCTGGTAGCGGCGGAAGCGGCGCATCAGGCGCATGAACGGCCCGGCGAAGAGGGCCGCTGCGAGGAACGGGAGGCCCATCCCGACCGAGTAGGCGGCAAGGAGAAGCGCGCCGTTGGCGACCGTATCCTCGCTGCCGGCGACGAAAAGGATCGTGCCGAGCACCGGACCGATGCACGGGGTCCAGCCGAAGCCGAAGGCAACGCCGACCAGCAGCGCGCCGAGCGGGCCGGCCGGCTTCCGTTTCACCTGCACGCGGGCCTCGCGGTCCATCCAGCCGAAGCGGAAGACGCCGAGGAAGTGGAGGCCCATGAGGGCGATGACGAGGCCCGCGATCACCGGCAGGAGGCCGAAGGTCATGCCGAAGACGCTGACCTGGTAGGCGAGGAGGCCGCGGACGAACTGGCCGAAGGCGCTCGCGGTCGCGCCGAGGGCAATGAAGACCAGCGAGAAGCCGAGCACGAAGGCAGCGGAGAGGCCGACGATGCGGGCGCGCTTGCCGGCATCGTCCTCGCCCGTGAACTCGTCGAGCGTGACGCCGGCGAGAAAGCAGAGATAGGGCGGGACGAGCGGGAGGACGCAGGGCGAGACGAAGGACAGAAGCCCGCCTAGAACCGCTCCCCAGTAGGTGACATCCACTCTAGCGCCGCCAGACCTTGCCGTTTCCGGAGGGCCTTATAGGCCAGAACGGCTTGCGGGCCAAAGTCACAATTCGGGCGCAGGGAAATGAAAAGGCCGCCCGCGGGCGGCCTTTCCGGAAGCTTGCGTGCTCTACGGCGCGGGCGCCGGAGCGGGGCTCGGGGCGGCCGCGGGCGGCGCCTCCGGCGCAGGAGCCGGGGCCGGCGCGAGGGCGGCGGGCGGCGTGGCCGGAGCGGGTGTGACGACCGGGGCCACCTCTCCGCTCGGCGGCAGCTCTTCGTCGACCGCCCAGAAGGTGGTGGCGAGAACGTAGATCGCGCCGAGAATGAGGCCGGCGATGAGAACCATGAGCACGGGCCGCCCGAGGCGGCCCTGCCGGGCCTCGACCGGGCTGATGATCTCCGCCGGCTGGTCGATGTCGCCGACCGGCCGGATTTCAACCGTGCGGCCCGTCAGCGGGTCGATGCGGGTCTCGGCCGGGCGATGGTCTTGCTGAGTCAGCTGCAACGAATTGACCCTCCATTCACCTTAGGAATCGCGTTGGGCGAAACCTGACTAAGGAAAAAACGGCCGCGCTTCCGGTTGGTTCCGGCTATTCGGGAGCAAACCCGCCGGGCGGGGATCAGTTGCAGCTGATCGCCGGATGATAGACTTGGTTGAGCCGCGAGCCGCTGCTGCCGCCGACCGCCGTCCCACCGCCCGGAATGTGGATCTGCCCGCCGACAAAGGCGGCGCCGGTGACCCCGTGCACGGGGATGGGCATATCGGGCAGCTGGGTCCAGGCGTCGGCGCGCGGGTCGTAGACGGTGTGGTCGGGGAATATGCCGGCGCCGCCCTCCCCGCCCCAGACATGGAAGCAGCCATTGGCGACCACGCTATTCATGCCGCTGCGCGGGCGAGGCAGCGCCGCCCGCTCGCGCCACGTGCCGGTCGCAGGATCGAAGGCCTCGACCACGGCGGTGGCCGCGCTCTGAAAGCCGCCCTCAAGTCGCCCGCCGGCGACGTAGATCTCGCCGCCGAGGGCGGCGCCGGCGATGTGGTTGCGCTGGCTCGGGAG
Organism: Bauldia sp.; assembly: GCA_020853895.1. GTDB lineage: Bacteria > Pseudomonadota > Alphaproteobacteria > Rhizobiales > Kaistiaceae > JADYYB01. Next base: position 9,174 of record JADYYB010000031.1, on the reverse strand, counting down.
GTCGGGAAGCGTGGTCCAGGCGTCCGCTGCGGGATCGTAGACGGCGAAGTCGCTGCCGCGCGGCGGGCGCCCGCCGGCCACGTAGATGAGACCGTCGAGGACGACCGCCACGCCGGCGCTTCGCGCGGTCGGCATGGGCGCCTTCTCGACCCAGGCGCCGGCGGCGGGGTCGAGCTCGTAGACCGTGTCGACGTAGGAGCCGCTGCCCTGGGCCGTGGTCTGCCCGCCGATCAGGTAGATCTTGCCGCCGACCGAGGCGGCCATGCCGTGATTGTTCGGCGCCGGTAGCGGCGGGCCGAGCGTCCAGCTGTCGGTGGCGACGTCGTAGATCTGGACGGTGCGGACGGTCTCGCGGCTCGCCGGGTAGCCGCCGAGGACGAAGATGCGGCCCCCGGTCTCGGCGACGGCGAACTCCGAGTTCGGCTCGATGAGGCCGGCGCGGCTGCCCCATTCGGGCGCCGGCGCGTGCATGGCGCGCGCGCTCGTGGCCGAGAGGCCGAGGGCGGCGAGCGAGAAGGCTACGGCAAGGCCGAGATCGAAGATGCGACCGCTTCCGAGACGGGGCATGACTCCCTCCATTCCGACGGCTGCGCCGGCGCTCGATGTACCGCTCAAGCTATTGCGCCGGCTCCATGATTTTTCCGCGACGGGGCCGGAACCATGCGCCGGGGCGCGGGTTGTACCCCTGTCCTGACCGGACTGTTCCGATGAAAGCCAAGCCGCAAGGTGAAGCAGAAATCGGGACGGAGAAAGGCCCCTCTCGAAAGAAGGGGCCTTTCGCCGTTTCAGGCGCCGGTTCCCGGCTCGGGCGGCGGCTTGCGGTCGGAATGGCCGAGGGGACGGTCGGGGGCGATCCAGTCGCGGACCCGCTGCTTGATCTCGGCGGCCTCGGGGAAGCGCCCCTCCTCCTTCCGCGACCACAGCACCTCGCCCGCCGCGGTGCGGACCACGAAGATGCCGCCAAGCCCGGGCACCAGCGTGACCCCGCCGAGATCGTCCTCGAAGGTGGTGAGGAGCTCCTGAGCCAGCCAGGCGGCGCGCAGCAGCCAGCGGCATTGGCGGCAATACTCGATCTCGATGCGCGGGCGCGCGGGGCGGGCGATGTCCATGGCGACAGACTAGCAACCCTCGCAGAAAAGTTCCTGTCTCGACGCGCGGCCCGTGGTAATCGAAAATGGCTGAAGCGAGCCGTCTTCGCGCCGATCCGCGCCAACAACCATTCCGGAGTCCCCGTGCCTCACCTCACCCGCCGCCCCGCTGTCCGCCTCGCCCTGCTGCTCGGCGTCTCCGCCGGGCTCTTCGCCCCGCTCGCCTTCGCCCAGAACGACCCGGGCAGCCTGATGCCGGAGGGCCCGGGCCGCGCGGAGACCATCGCCGTCTGCGGCGGCTGCCACGGCTCCGCGATGACCTCGCGGCGCAGCGACCGGGTGTGGGACTCGCTGTGGTCGACGATGCTGGCGCACGGGATGGAGCGCCCCTCGGCCGAGATCAAAGAAATCGTGATGACCTATCTCAAGACCTATCTCTCGACCGAGCGCGAGCCGCCCGCTCCGCAGGCTCCGGCACCGATGTAGGCCCGCCTCGGCGGGGTGACCGACGGGCCCGATCCTGGCCTGTCGCCTCTTGTTCATTGCCCGTTTGTATGGATTCTAAGGCAAGGGAGCCGTCCGGCCGCCAGCGGGCCGGGTCGGGCTTTCGCTCAGGGGGTCATTCCATGAATAGACATCTCCGCATTCGGGCGGCCCTTTCGGCCGCCGGTGCCGTTTTTCTCGCGTTCTCCAGCACCGCGCTCGCGCAGCAGGATCCGGTCGCGCGCGGCGACTATCTGGTGAACGGCATCCTCAATTGCGGCAACTGCCACACGCCGCGCGACGCGACGGGCAATTTCGTCCCGGGCATGGATCTCGCCGGCGGCTTCCGCATCGACGAATTGCCGGCTTTCGACGCCTACGCCAAGAACATCACGCCGGACGTCGACACCGGCATCGGGTCGTGGTCGGTCGAGGAGATCATCACTTCCATCCGCGAGGGCCATACGCCGGAGGGCGAGAAGATCGGGCCGCCGATGCCGATCTTCTTCTACACCAACATGTCCGACGAGGACGCGAGCGCGGTCGCCGCCTACCTCAAGTCGATCCCCGCGGTGCGGAACGAGGTCCCGGAGTCGACCTACAACATCCCGATCCCGGACTACCCGCCGGCGACCCACGCGCTGGCGCCCTCCCCGTCCGACCAGGTCGCCTATGGCGGCTATCTCGCGATGCTCGGCCATTGCTTCGAATGCCACACGCCGCGCAACCCGGACGGCTCGCCCGACATGACGCGCATGGGCTCGGGCGGCTTCGGCTTCGCCGGCGCGCCGTCCGGGGCGACGATCTACTCCGCCAATATCACGCCCGACCCCGCGACCGGCGTCGGCAACTGGACCGACGACGAGCTCCGCCGCGCCATCACCGAGGGCATCGGCCACGACGGGCAGCCGCTCTTCCCGCTGATGCCGGCCGGCTTCTTCAAGAACGTGACGGAGGACGACATCAGCGCGGTGATCGCCTATCTCCGCACCCTCCCCGCCGTGGTGAACGAGGTCGAGCGCAACGACTGGCGCCCGGGCACCTAGCGCAGCGCCGACGCTGGAATATACCCGGCGCCGGCCTCCCCGCATGATCGACCGCCGCGCCCTCCTCGCCGGACTTGCCGCCAGCGCCGCCCTCGGCGGCGCCGCGGGGCTCGTGCGGCTGGGGTCGGCGCCGGCCTATGCGGAGGCGCTCGCCCCGCCCGGCGAGGCCGCGTCCGGCCGGACGGTGAACGCAACGCTCGTCGCCGCCGAGCGGCCGCGCGCGCTGCCCTGCTTCGGCGGCGTGAGGCTGCCGATGTGGACCTATTCGCCCAGCCTGCCGGTGCCGGTGATCCGGCTCGATCATGGCGACCGGCTGCAGGCGCGCCTCGTCAACCGGCTGCCGCGGCCGGAGGAGCACACCTCGATCCACTGGCACGGCATCCGTCTCCCCAACGACCAGGACGGCGTGCCCTATCTCGTCCAGCCGCCGGTCCTGCCGGGCGAGAGCTTCGACTACGCCTTCACCCCGCCCGACACCGGCACCTTCTTCTTCCACAGCCACTGCAACACCACCGAGCAGCTCGGCCGCGGCATGGTGGGCGTGCTCATCGTCGACGGCGACACGACCGAGCCCTACGACGCCGACGAGGTCGTCCTCCTCCGCGACTGGCGGGTGAACCTCGAGGGCGGCGCCTTCCGGCCGATGGTCACCCTCCGCGGCGCCGGACGGGCCGGCAGCTACGGTACGGTGCGAAGCGCCAACGGCGCGGTGAATCCGTCGATCGCCCTCCCCGCTTCGGCCGACTGCCGGCTGCGAGTCATCAACTGCGACCCGACCCGGGTGATGGACCTCCGCATCGAGGGAGCCGAGGCGTGTATCGCCGCGGTCGACGGGGTCGCGATCCCGCCCGTGCCGTTCGACGGCTGGCAGACGGGGCCGGCGATGCGCTTCGATCTCGTGCTGCGCTCGCCGCGAAGCGGGCGGTCGGCGAGTCTGGTCGATGTCGGAGGCGACGAGCGCGTGGAGCTCGCGCGGTTCGCCGGTACAGGTCCGGACATTCGCGCCGGCGCCTTCGACCCGCGGCCGCTGCGCGCCGCGCGCGTCCCCGAGCCGGATCTTGCCGCCGCCGAGCCGCTGGCCTTCACCTTCGCCGACGACAGCGGGCTCGCGCTGCCGGAAGCGACCACGCCGCCCGGCTTCCTCGGCGCGCTGTGCCTCTCCAAGGCTTCGTTCTGGACCATCAACGGCCAGATGTGGCCGGAAGGCGGGCACGAGGCCCCGCCGCCTCCTCTCGCCGAACTGACGCTCGGCCGCTCCTACCGCGCGGCGCTGACCAACCGGACGCTCTACGACCACCCGGTCCACCTCCACGGCCACACCTTCAAGGTGCTCGGCTCGGACAAGACGCGGCTGCCGGTCCACTATGCCGACACCGTCCTTCTCCGCCCCGAGGAGACGGTCGAGGTCGCCTTCGTCGCCGACAACCCCGGCGACTGGATGCTCCACTGCCACGTGCTCGAGCACCAGGAGACGGGCATGATGGCCTATCTCCGGGTCGCCTAGATTTGGGCGCAGTTTCGATCCGCCGAGTCCTTGCCCACGCCCTATTGCCTAGCCAGAGTTCCAAAGGACCAGGGGTGGGTGGCGATGCAGAGTCTCGGAATCCTCGTGCGACGTGCCGTGCTAACGGCGCTCGCTGCTCTATATGTTGCGCTTCCGCCTGCTTCGGCTGACGAAGCGTTCTACTACGGCCGCGTCGCTTGCTCCGGCAATGAAGCGCTGGTCCGGTTCACCTGGGCGTGGAATGATGATGTTCCCGATTTCGATCTCGTCGTGGAGCGCGGGGCGCGGCAAGAGATCGATCTTGCCCCGGTGCTGGAGAATTTCCTCTCCGATGCGCTTCGCCACGCCGTCCCTGAGGATCCGGGCGAGTGCCTCCTGAGCGACGGACGGCGGGTCGTCCTTCGGCACGTGGGACTGGATGACGGCCTCGGTCACGGCCAATGCGGCGCGGACGAGAGGCAGATGTTCTCGCTCTGGATCGGACCGATGAAAGTCTACAGCCGTGAACTCTCTCATAACCGTTGCGGCTCTCCCCACGACATCGCTGCGATCATCGTCAGTGGCTCGCGCATGACCGAGTGCCGCATCGAACGCGATGGCTTCACCGGTACCGATCGAGGGGCGTTCTGCTACGACGCATCGGACAGGCTCGAGATCAATCTCGATGAGGGCGAAGCGCTGGGCTCGCTCGAATTGCTGCGCGCGGCCGATCGGCCATTTTGCGAGGCGTTGGTCCGCGCCTCGCCGCAACGTTCGCCCGCCTTGGTCAATCCAGCACATGAGGCATGGCCTGCCCTCGCCCATGCAGACGAGGTCGACGTCGCGGGCGCGGAGCGCCGAGAGGCCGACAGTGTCCAGTCTGACGAGATCGTCTTGGACTTTGACAACGACGGAGTGCTGGACCGTGCCGTGGCCGTCCGACGGACAAGCCATTACTTCGATGGGCAATTCTGGCTGGTCTTTCCGGAGCAGGTCGGCGCCGACGAGATTGGGGCTTGGCGAAATCGGCTCGAAGGCGAACCAAACGAAGTCAGTGCAGCGCGGGCGGCCGGCGTGCGGGCCTTTGCCGGCGACCAGACGGCCTTTCACGAGCTTCGATATACGACCCTGACACCCATCACATTGGACGGAGAAACCTACCTCCATGCGCGGTGGGCATACCCGCGTATGGACCTGCCGAAGGATCTCATTCTGCGTCCCAGCACCACTGGGCTCGAGGAAGTCTGCGCCTGGCGGGCGATCCCGCCTCTTTAGACGACCAGGAAGCCGCCGCGGGTCGACGTTATTTCTTCGGCGAGGACTTGCCCGGGGCGGGGCGCGAGGCGGAGACCTCGTTGGCCATGTAGCTCGGGACCTTCTTGACCTTCTTGCCTTCCGCCTTCGGCTTCTTGGCTTCCTTGGTGCTCCGCAACTGGCCTTTGGCCATGATTCCCTCCGTGGTCGTCGGGGCCGGCTCGAATCGCCGTCTGCCGCTATCGAGCTTCAGCTTGTGACGATTTTTCGACGAAGGCGAGCCGAAGCGGCGCAAGCCACGTCATATTGATTGGCGGCGCAGTCTGGTGCACCCCTAGGAGCAGGTCCCACCGAGGAGCAGGCTTGGCCGACTACGCGATCCCGGAGCGCGCGGACTACCCGGCCCTGGCACCGTTGGCCGGGGTGAGGACGCGATTGGCGGAAGCCCGCCGCCGGGCGCGCCTCGACCTCCTCGCCGAGGGGATCGTGTGGAGCGCCGTGGTCGGGCTCGGGGTCGCCTGCGCGGCCCTCCTCTTCGCGCGCTTTGGCGGAAGCGTGGGCTCTGCCGGACCGCTCGCGCTCGCGGCTTTGGCCGGCTCGACCGCCTTTGCTCTTGCCGCCGCGGCCGCCGTCCGGCGGGCGGTCCTCTTCCCGCCCAGCCTTGCCTCGCTGGCGCGGCGGGCGGACAGCGTCTTCGGGCTCGACGAGCGGCTCTCGACGGCGATCGAGCTCGACCGGAAGGCGGGCGGCGCCGGATGGGTGCGGACGCTCGGCGCGGCGGCCATCGCCGAGGCCGGCGAGCAGGCGGCGCTCGTCGATCCGCGGCGGCTCGCGCCGCTGAGGGCGCCGCGGCTCCTCTGGGCGGTGCCGGCGCTCGTTCTCGCGCTCGCCGTCATGGCGCTCGCGCCGATCCGGCAGGAGGCCGGAACGGCGGGCGGCATCGTGGCCAGCGAACCGACGCTGGCGCAGCGCCAGGAGATTGCGGCCAACCTTCGCGAGATCGCGCAGACGATCCGGCAGGATCTGGCCTCGCGTCCGGACGGGTATCGCACCGCGATCGCCCGGACGCTCGAGGCGAGCGCCGAGAACTACGCGGCCGGCTCCGCGACCCATGGCGAGCTCGCGCAGCAGCTCGGCGCGCTCCTCGACCATGCGCGGCGCCTCGACTCCGCCGAGGGCGTGGCGCCGGCGGCTTCGGCCGACGTTCCGCGGCTGATCGAGGCGGCGCTCAGCGCCCATCTCGAGCAGCTCGCACGGCCCCCCTCTCCCTCGACCGACGGACGCGTCCCCGAGGCCGGGGCGGCGGCCGAGGGGCCTCCCCAGCCGGGCGACGGGGAGGGCAACGCGCCGGACAGCGGCGAGGTCAACGCGATGAACGCCGGGCCGCCGCGCGAAGCCAGCGCGACGGGCTACGCAGCGGCCATTCCCGACGCCTCCGACTACGACGAGGGCGTCTTCACGCCACCGCCGAATTTCAGCGAGCAGCAATACCAGCTGCAGCAATTCGCCGGCGTGCCGGTCGGCGGGGCGGCGAACGCCGGCAAGGGGGAAGGCGACGCGGCGGGCCAGGGCGTCATGCCGCTCGCCGGGGAGGCGCTGGCGGGGATGGACGCGTTCGGGCGTGAGGAGACGGTCGCTCTCCCTCTCGAGAGCGGCGACAGCGGGCGGCGTATCCGTATCGAGGTCGAGCCGCAGGCGATGCCGTCCGCGGCGGGGGTTGCGCCGGCGGCGCCCGGGACCTGGCGCTACGTCGCCGCCGAGGCGGTGAGCCGGCAGGCGCTCGGACCCGAGGACCGGGCGATCGTGAGCCGCTATTTCGGGCCCGGCGCCGACACGCCCTGATGACACTGGTCAATCCCGCCTGGCTGCTCCTGAGCGGGCTCGCCCTCCTGGTCCTTCTCCTCCACATGCAGCGGCGGCGGACGATCGCGGTGCCGAGCATCCTCCTCTGGGAGAGGCTCGCCTCGCCGGTCCGGCCGCGCTCGGCCCTGCATCTGCCGCCCTTCAGCTGGCCGCTCGTCCTGCAGGTCGCGGTGGTGCTGCTCGTCGCCGCCGCCTTCGCGCGGCCGCTGATCGGCGGGGCTCCCCTCCCCGATCACCGCATCGTGGTGATCGACGCCTCGGGCAGCATGCGGGCGACCGACCTCTCGCCGAGCCGGTTCGCCGCCGCGATCGATCGCGCCGAGGCGATGCTCTCGGCGATCCCGCCCTCCTCGGCGAGCCGCGTGTCGGTGCTGACCGTCTCGGGCACGCCGCAACTCCTCGCCGCGCGCTACGCCGGCAATCGCGGGCTCCTGGACGCTCTGGCCGCGCAGGCGGCGGGCGATAGCGGAACGGACTGGGCCGCGGCGGCCGACCTCATGCGCTCGACGCTCGTCCCGGGCGAGAGCGTGTCGCTGACGATCCTCACCGACAACGAGGCGGGCGCGGAGACGATCGCGGCCGCGGCACCGGACGCGGCGGTGACGATCGTGCCGATGTGGGGGCAGCAGCCGGCGTCCAATGCCGGCCTCACGGCCAGTGTCGTTTCGACCGACGAAGAGGCGGGCGAATGGCGCGCCGCGGGCACGGTATGGTTCTCGGGGGAGACGCGCGAGGCGACCGTGCGGGCGAGCTTCCAGCCCGAGGGGAGCAGCGGGTTCCTCGACTGGGGAAGCGTCGAGGTGCGCGCCGCGTCCGAGGCGGCGAGCGCGCCGTTCAGGCTCGACCTCAATCTCCCGGGTGCGGGCATCCTGGCGCTCGAGCTTCCCGCCGACGTCGCCCCGCACGACAACCAGCTGCGCTTCGTCGTCAGCCCGGCGCCGCGGAAGGCGCAGGTGCTGCATCTCGGCCCGCCGAACGAGGCGCTGGTGCGCGCGCTGCTCGCGAGCGGAGCCGTCGATATCTTCGAGGCCGACGCCCTGCCCGCGGACGACGGCAGCTTCGACCTCGTGGTGGTCGACGGCGTGGCCGTCGACCGGCCGCCCGCCACCAACGCGCTCTACCTGGGCGCCGCCCACGTCGCCGGCGAGGCGGCGCCGACGGGGATCGCCGATCCCGTGCCTAGCCACTGGCAGGCAGAGCACATCCTCTCGCATGCGGTGGCGTGGTCGGAGCTCGGCGCTGCAGTCGGCTATCGCTACGCCGGGTTGCCGGGCGCGGAGGTCGTCGTGGAAGCGGCGGGCGCGCCGCTGGTTACGACGCGCACGACGCGCTGGGGCCGCGAGGTCCGCGTGGCGCTTGAGCTGCGCGGGGCGGCGTGGAGCGAGGATTCGGGTTTCCCCGTGTTCATCGGCAATGTGCTCCGCTGGCTCGGCCCGGGATTCGGGTCGGCGGTCGAGCCTACGTGCACGGCGGGCGTGCCGTGTCCGCTCGATCCGCGCTTCGCGCTGGGCGCGGTCACGGGGCCGGACGGAGCACGCGCTTCGCTCTGGCCGGGAACAGCCGCGCCGCCCGATGTCCTGCCGGCCGGCTACGAGCCGGCATTCGTGCCCAAGGCAGCGGGACTCTATCGGCTTGAGGCGGGCTCGCTGGCGCGGCTCGTGGCGGTGAACCCGCCCGCGTCGGAGGTCGGCCTGCCGGGCCTGCAGACGGCGACGATGCCGCCGGGCGAGAGCCAGCCCACGCCGCTGCGCTGGTGGCTGCTGGCGCTGATGCTGCTCGCGCTCCTCGCCGAGGCGTGGATCGCCGGACGGGGCAACGAGCGCTTCCTGCATCGCGCCGCGCTCGGATCGTCGAGCCCCTTCCACGGGCGGCGGCGGGCGCTGCTCGGGCTGAGGGTGACGGCGATCCTCTTCGCGGTGGCCGCGCTCCTCGACCTCCGGCTGCCGATCCTGCCGGC
>JADYYB010000030.1 GCA_020853895.1 Bauldia sp. | reverse complement strand
TCCTCGGGCGAGCTGCTGCTCGGCCTCGTCGAGGAGCTTCTCGACCTCGCCAAGCTCGAGGCCGGGCGCTTCGATCTCCATCCCGGCCCGGTCGATCTCGAGACGATGAGCGAGGAGATCGTCGAGCTCCTCGCCGCGCGCGCCAACGCCAAGGGCCTCGACCTTGCCACCTATGTCGCGCCGGGCGTGCCGCGGCCGATGATCCTCGACGGGCCGCGGCTCCGCCAGGTGCTCCTCAACCTGACCTGGAACGCGGTGAAGTTCACGGAGAAGGGGGGCGCGGCGATCCTCGTCGAGCCGAGCCAGGAGATCACCGGGGACGGGCGGCCGATGCTGCGCCTCGCGGTGGTCGACAGCGGCCCGGGCATCGATCCGGCGATCGCCGCCGAGCTCCTCCTCGGCGCGGAGGACGTCGCGCCCTCGCTCTCGGGCAGCGGGCTCGGCCTCCCGATCTCGCGCCAGATCGTGCGGCGGATGGGCGGGGAGATCGACACCGCGACGCGGCCGGGCGGCGGGGCCATCTTCCATTTCGGCATTCCCTACGAGCCCGCGGCCGAGACCGCGCCGGCGCCCGAGCCGGGACGCCTCGACGGCCGCGGCGTGCTGGCGATCCTCGGGTCGGGACCCGCCGGCGACATGCTCGAACGGCATCTCGGCGACGCGGGCGCGAGCCTCCGGCGCACCGGCACCTCCTACCAGGCGGCCGCGATGGCCGCCGGAATCGGCCATACCGACATGGTGATCGTGGACGACCGGGTCGAGCCCGATCCCGGCGCCGCGCTGCAACTGATCCGCATGGCCGCCGGCCGCCGCGTGCCTGCCACCGTGCTGGTCGGCCCGGGCAAGCGGCGCGACGTCGACCGGCTCAAGGAGGCGGGGTTCGACGCCTATCTGGTGCGGCCGGTGCGGCGGAAGTCGCTGCTCCGCATCGTCGAGCTGATGATGTCGGGGCCGAAGAGTTTCCAGGCCGATCCGGGCGAGGACCGGCGCGCCCTCCGCGCGCAGAAGCGGTCGGCCGATGGCGGGCTGTCGGTCCTACTGGTCGAGGACGATCCGGTGGCGGCGCTCCTCGTCCGCTCCTCGATGGAGCGGATGGGCCATGATGTGGTCGAGGTCGGGCGCGGGGACGCCGCCTGGGCGGCGATCAACGACCCGCTCGGCCGGCATTTCGACGCCATCCTCGCCGATCTCCACGTGCCCGGCTTCGACGCGATGGCGCTCGCCCGCGTCGCGCGCGCCGGGGAGCCGAGCCAGGCGCCGGTGCTGATCGCGGTGACTGCGGACCTCACGCCCGAGCTGGCGAGCGAGGCGGAAGCCGCCGGCTTCGACGCGATCATGGAGAAGCCGGTCGACCCGGACCGGCTGGGCGAGCTCCTCGCGCAGCTCACGGTGCGCGCGGCGGCGTAGGCGGGCAGTCGGCAAATCGGCAATCGGCAATCGGCAATCGGGAATCGGGGAATCGGGAATCGGGAATCGGGAATCGGGAATCGGGAATCGGGAATCGGGAATCGGGAATCGGGAATCGGGAATCGGGTTTAAGCGAGTGCCGGCAGCCTCGAGCCCTTCCCCCTTGCGGGGAGGTCGAAATCGCAAAGCGATTTCGGGAGGGGGTGAGCCGGAAGAGCACGACGGAAAGAGGAACGCGGGCTTCGCGCGCTACCCCTCCCGAAGATGCTTCGCCAGAGGCTTCGCATCTTCGACCTCCCCGCAAGGGGGAGGTTAGGGTTGAGGCTGGACGCTGACGTGAAACGCTAGCGTGCCGCCATCACGCGGCCGGCGGGTCGGGCTCGGGGTCGGTTTCCTCCGGCGGGGGAGGCGGGGCGGTCCTGGGGCCGCCCTTGGCGACGGCGACGAGCGCGGGGCGCAGCGTGCGGTCGCCGATCGCGTAGCCGTCCTGCATGACCTCGACGATCGTGCCGGTCGGCACGGTGGGCGAGGGGACCTCGTACATCGCCTGGTGGAAATTGGGGTCGAAGCGCTCGCCGAGCGGCTCGAGCCGCCGGATCCTGAACTTGCCGAGGACCTTCAGGAACTCGCGCGCCGTCACCGCCACGCCCTCGACCAGCGACTTCACCACCGGGCTCTCGGCCTCGGCTCCCTCCTTGGGAAGGGCCTCGATCGTGCGCTGGAGATTGTCGCCGATACCGAGGATCTCGCGCGCGAACGCGGTCACCGCGTAGGTGCGCTCGTCCTGCACCTCGCGCTGCGAGCGGCGGCGCACGTTCTCGAGCTCTGCGAGAGTGCGCAGCAGGCGGTCCTTGAGATCGGCGATCTCGGCCTGGAGCCTTGCGGGATCGGGCGCGGCGGTATCGTTCTGATTGGCCGGCGTGGTCGCGGCCGATTCGGGCGCAGCCGCCTGTTCGTCGGGTTTGGCGCCGGTTTCGGTCATCAAGTCCTCATTCGTCGGCTTTGGTCGGGATGCGCCGGATATCGGGTTCCGGGGGCGGAAATCAAGCGCGGCGTCCGGCCGTCGTCCTGGTCGGGCTATGGAACCGTGTCCGATTGGGGCAGCGCGACGTCGCCAGCGGGCCGCTTGACGCAGACGAGGCCGCCGCGGCCCGCTCCGAGTGGAACAGAGCAGTCCCATTCGGGGCCGAATCCGTAGTTCACCGTCGCGCGGGACGCAAAGGACATGGACCAGGCCCACAGGAAGACGCCCACGATGGCGAGCACGAGGAGGAGCATCACTTTGTCCTTCCGGGTGAGATCGGACCACCTCATG
>JADYYB010000029.1 GCA_020853895.1 Bauldia sp. | reverse complement strand
ATCGCCGAAGTCATCCTCGTCGACGACGGGTCGACCGACGGCACCTGGCGCGTCGGCAAGGAGGCCGGCGTCACGGTGATCCGCCACCCCGAGCGCCGCGGCAAGGCCGAGGCCATGGAGACCGGCATCGCCGCCGCCGGGAGTGCGGTCGTCTTCTTCGCCGACGCCGACATCAAGGGTCTCACCCATTCCATCGTCGACGCCATCGTCGAGCCCGTCCGGAACGGCGAGACCGAGATGTTCATCGGCATGCGCAACCGCACCATCTACTACACGCGCATGGTGCTTAGATTCGTCCCGCTGCTGGGCGGCGAGCGAGCGCTCACCCGCAGTCTCTGGTACGAGATCCCGCCGGCCTTCCGCCACGGCTTCAAGATCGAGACCGCGCTCAACTATTTCGCCAGCCGCGACGGGCGGACCTTCCGCTACGAGGTCTTCTCCGGCCTCAGCCAGGTCATCAAGGAGCGGAAATACGGCTATGTGCGCGGCAAGCTCGCGCGCATAAGCATGTACCGCCAGATCGTGCTCGCCAATCTCCAGCTGCACCTCCCGCCGGTCCGCGCCTCGCTGATCCGCGCGGCCGAGGCCGAAAGCGCCGAGCCGACCTAGCGCGCGGCGAGCGGCCGGTACGCCGCCCCTTCCATCTGGTACCCGACCTCCCCGAAATCCGCCGCCGTCACCTTGACGCGCAGAACGCCGGTCACCTCGACCGGGTCGAAGAGATTGTCCGGCATCACCCCGCCCGCCTCGGTGACCAGCACGATCTGGTTGGCTGGGGGAGGGGGCACGTGCACGCACGCGCCGAAATAGGGCACCAGCAGGAACTCGGTGATCTGCTCGCCCTCGAAGCCCAGCGGGGTGATGAAGCCCTTGATCGTCACCTCGACCCCGTCGAGGTCCGTCCGGAACCCCGAGCTTGGCGGCTGCGTCCAATCCTCGGTGTTGGCGGGCGGCGCGCCCCACGGCACGCGGGCCGCAAGCTCCGGCGTCGCCGCGACGTCGAAATGGCTCACCTCGCCGAAGGCGAGCGTGCCGTCGCGCTTCTCGAGCGGCGCCTGATGCGCGGCCGACGGAATCAGCCCGGCCCAGTCGAGATCGAGCACCGCCGCCTGCGCGGACGCGGCTACGCCGAAAGAAAGAGCGAGAAGGGCGCGAGCGGGCCCATAGGACAGCCTCTTCAAGTTGAATATCCGCCTATGAGCCCGCCACTGCACCATCAGGAGGCATGGAATACATGCCGCGTGTTACATTATAACATAACACTCGCCTGTCAAGCGCGCAGGCGGTCGAAAGTCGGAATCTCACAGCTGGCTCATGAAAGATCAACGGCCGCCCAAGGCGGCCGGCCATGCACGCACGTGTGCTCTCGGACGGATGTTCAGGTGCGGACGATGATGCCGTCGGCCAGCGAGTTCCAGTAGGCGCGTAGCGCCGGGATCGCGCCGGCGATGAAGCCGGATAGCACCACGATGCCGAGCACGATCCACTCGCGGCTCGTCGGCGCGGTGATCGGCAGATAGAGCCCGAACCTGGCGTCGACGATCGGCCGGAGGATGAGGAGCGCGACGTAGAGGAGCGCGACGCCGAGCGCCGTGCCGATGAAGGCGAGGAGCCCCGCCTCGGCCACCAGCAGTCCGAAGATATGCATCGGCCGCGCGCCGACCGCGCGGAGGATCGCCATCTCCCGCCGTCGCTCGTTGAGCGTGGAGAGGATGGTCGTGATCATCCCGAGGATCGCGGTCGCCACCACCATCGCGGAGACCGCGATGAGCGCGGTCTCCGCCGCTCCGAGAATCCCCCAGAGTTCGAAGAGCGCCACGCCCGGCAGGATCGCCGTCAGCGCCTCCTCGCGGTATTCGTTGACGTAGCGTTGCAGGGCGAAGATCCCGAGCCGCGATTTCAGCCCGACCAGCGCCGCCGTCACCGAGCCCGGCGTGAGGTCCATCGCCCGCACCTCCGCGATCGGGGTCTCCTCGCCGGGCCGCGGCGGGGCGCCCGAGCGCCAGTCGACATGGATCGCCTCGATCGCCTCCATGCTGATATGCACCGAGCGGTCGACCGGCGTGCCGGTCTTGGCGAGGATGCCCGAGACGGTGAACGGCTTGTCGTCGTGCTGCGCGATGCCCAGCCGGTCCATGCCGTGCGAGACGATGATCTGCGTGCCGACCTCGTAGCCGAGCCGCGCCGCCACGTCCGCGCCGATCACCGCGTCGAAGAGGTCGCTGAAGGCGCGGCCCGAGGCGAAGGTCAGCGGCCGGTCGCCGCGATAGTGGTAGCGGTCGAAGAACTCGACGCTCGTCCCGACCACCCGGAAGCCTTCATGCGAGTCGCCGAGCGCGAGCGGCACGATCCACTCGACCTGCGGCTGGGCGGCGATGTCCTGGTAGCTCTGCCAGCTCACATTGTTGGTCGCGTCGCCGATCCGGAACACCGAATAGAGGAGAAGCTGCACCCCGCCCGAGCGCGCGCCGATGATGAGATCGGTGGCCGAGATCGTGTCGGTGAAGCTCGCCCGCGCGCCTGTCCGCACCTTCTCGACGCCGAGCAGCAGCATCACGCTCACCGCCACCGCGATGATCGTGAGGAAGGCCATACCACGGCGGTTCCAGAGGCTCTTCAGCGAGAGGCGCGGGATGATCATCACGCGGCTTCCGCGACCGGGCGGGTGATGTCCTTCAGCGGCACGACGCGGTCGAACATCGGCGACAGAGACACGTCGTGGCTGACCATCAGGAGCGCCGACCCCGCCGCCGCCACCTCCTCCTGGAGAAGCCCGACAAAGGCGAGCTGCGTGTCGCGGTCGAGCGAGGAGGTCGGCTCGTCGGCGATGATGAGGTCCGGCCGCCCGATGAGCGCGCGCGCCGCTGCCACGCGCTGCTGCTGGCCCACGCTCATCCGCGAGGCTGGCTTGTCGGCGAACACCGCGGGATCGAGCCCGAGCCGGTCGAGGAGGCGCTTGGCCTCGGCCGGCGCGCCGGCCTTTCCGCCCGCCCGCTCGTTCCGCTTCGGAGCGAAGCCGAGCGGCAGCAGCACGTTCTCGAGGCAGGAGAGATAGGGCACCAGGTTGAACATCTGGAAGATGATGCCGAGATGGTCGGCCCGGAACCGGTCGCGCTGCGAGCCGGGGATGCTGGTGAGGCTCGTCCCCATGATGCGGATCTCGCCCGCATCGGGCACGGCGATGCCGCAGAGGAGGCTGAGGAAGGTCGACTTGCCCGACCCGCTCGGCCCGATCATCAGCACCCGCTCGCGCGGATCGATCTTGAAGGCCGGGATGTTCAGCTCGAACGCATCCTGCCGGCGCCATTTGAACCTGACGCCGGCAGCTTCCACGACCGGCGTGGCGCCGTCCGCTGTCGCAACCTTGCTATCGCCGAAGGCGACCTTCACGACCCGACCATGCCGTAGACCTGGCTTCTGAGGCTAAGCCGCGATCCTAGAGGAGTCCGGCGAACGATACGACCGGGTTCTCGTGCTCCACATCGAAAGTTGATTGCCCGCGCGGGCTGGCGAGCTCGACGTCGATCACCTCGGCGTTGGGGAAGACCGTGAAGAAGCCGAACGTGACGTCGGTGATCGCCCCGATATTGGCGCAGGTGATCTCGTAGACGCCCTCGAAGCCGGTGTGGTTGGTCACCTGGCCCGCCGGCGCCCCGGGAGCCGCGCCCGGCGCCTCTTCCTCGTCCTCGACCAGGAACTCGACCTCGGCCGAGGTGACGCTGCAGCCAGCCGCCGCGCCGAAATCGAAGAGGTCGGGGAGGGGGGCGCGGAGCTTCTCCAGCGCGCCGTCGATCGCCGCCTGGTCCTCGGGCGTCGCCGGCACGTATTCGAAGCCGACGATGTCGATGCCGGTGGCGTCGAAGTCGATCGCCATCTGGTTGCCCTCGACCGCGATATGCATCGCGCTCTCGCCGTGGACATGCTCGGCGACCTCGCGCCGCTCGACCGGCTGGGCGAGGGCCGCGGGCAGGCCCGACAGCACGGCGACTGCACCCAAAGTCAGGATTCTTTTCATACTCGTCCTCTCCCCGTTCGGCCGCGTCACCCAATCGCGCGACCCCTGTTATAGTATAACAAGAACATTATAATATAACAGTCAAGCGACGATTGGCGTCGTCAACCCGGCGGCCGAGGGATTTTCCTGGCGGCCCAGAAGGCTCTATGATCGTGACGATTCAACCCCATCTTATGCAGATGTCTGCCGACCACACCGTCCCGCTGACCAGGAACCAGTCGCTCGTCCTCGGCGTGCTCGAGAACACCGGCAAGGCGATGGGCGCCTACGACATCCTCGAATTCACGCGCGCCGAGGGGGTCAAGGCCGCGCCGCAGGTCTACCGCGCGCTCGAGAAGCTGCGCGAGCTCGGCCTCGTCCACCGCCTCGACAGCATCAACGCCTACCTGATCTGCGACCATCACGATCATCACGACCATCACGAGGAGGTCGCCTTCGCGATCTGCGAGAATTGCGGGAACGTGGACGAGATCCCGGTCCCCAAGCTCGACGCCTCGCTGAAGGCCCCGCTCGCCACGCGCGGCTTCTCGCTCCGTGAGACCCATCTCGAGATTCTCGGCGAGTGCGAGACCTGCGCCGCCAAGGGCTGAGCGCCGGCCGATCAGGCTGCTGACGCCAGCAGCCGCTCGCCGAGCGCGTCCGCGCTCGCCCCGTCGAAGAAGAGCCGCATCCACAGCTCCGCGCCGGCCAGCTGGAAGCGGAGATGGGCGTCCTCCCGCGCCATCGCCATGACGCGCCGCGTTGCCTCTGCGGTCCACCCGAAACGGTCCGCGACCATCCCGCCGGCAAGAATCGCTTCGCTCCCCAGAGTGAAGGCCTCCGGCACCGGAAACCCCTTCTTCCGCGCATAGACCACCTCCCGCGGCAGGACCTTCGCGGCGGCCTCCTTGACCACCCATTTGCTCGTCCGCCGCCGGAACTTGGCCCGCCGCGGCAGGTGGAAGGCGAAGTCGAACATCGCGTTCTCGAGGAACGGCACGCGCATCTCCATCGACGCCGCCATCCCGATCCGGTCGTGCCGGTGGAGGATCCACGAGATGTAGTCGCTGACGTCGAAGAGCGCGTGCGCGAGGAAGGCGCGGTCCGACGCCGGCTCGACCGGCCCCAGCCGTTCGAGGAGCCGGTGCGCGTAGAGCTCCCGCTCGCCGTCGAGGAAGAGGATGAGCCGCCGGCGCAGCCGATGGTCGCGCGCGGCGGGCATGTTCGAGAACGGAGCGGCGCGGAGGTCGCGTCCCAGCCGTCGCCGCCGCCGCGTGAAGAGCCGCCGCGGCCACTCGAGCCGCCGCCACGCCCGCAGCGTGCCCGCGTACCAGTCGTAGCCGGCGAAAAGCTCGTCCGAGCCTTCCCCGGTGAGCAGCACCTTGATCCCCGAATCCCGGCACGTCTCGGTGACCGCGAGGAGCGCGGCGTCGCTCGGGTGCGAGGTCGGCCCGTCCGAGTGCCACACCGTCCGCGGCCAGAGGCCGAGGAGCCGCGTCCGGTCCACGCGGACGCGCTCGACCGGAACGCCGAGATGCTTCCCCACTCGTTCGGCTTGCGCGGCCTCGCCGCCCGGCCACGGGATGTCGGCGACGAACGCCCGCACGTCCGGCAGCGTCTCCTTCGCGTAGGCGGTGATGAGGCTCGAATCGACCCCGCCGCTGCACATCGTACCGAGCGGCGCGTCGCTCGCGAGGTGGAGCTTCGTCGAAGCCCGGAGCGCCGCCGCGAACGGCTCGACGAAGGAGCCGGGATCGGCGCGCCCGTTCGCGACCAGCCGCTCCACGTCGACCGCGCCCAGCACGTCGAAATAGGTCCGTCTCTCGACGCCCGCTTCGCTGACCCGCCACCACGACCCCGGCGCGACGCCCTCGATCCCCGCGAAGAAGCTGGTCGTCGAATCCCAGGACCGGCCGAGGAGAAACCGGTCGAGCACGCGCTCGTTGATCCGCCGCTCGAAACGCGGATGGGCGAGGATCGCCTTCGCCTCGGAGGCGAAGAGGAGCTCCCTCCCCGTGTCGGCGACGAGGAGCGGCTTGATGCCGATGCGGTCGCGCGCCAGCCAGAGCGCCTTCTCGCGCCCGTCGAAATAGGCCACCGCGAACATCCCGTTGAAACGGGGGAGGGAGCTCTCGGGCCCCCAGCGATGTAGCGCCTGCAGCACCACCTCGGCGTCCCCGGTGGTCGTGAAGCGGGCACCCTCCCGCTCCATCTCCGCCCGAAGCTCCCGGTAGTTGTAGAGCTCGCCGTTGTAGATGAGGACGCCGAGCCCGTCGGCGGTGATCATCGGCTGCCGCGACGCGGCACTGAGGTCGATGATGCTGAGGCGCCGGTGGCCGAAGCCGACCCGCCCGCTCAGCCACTCGCCGCTGTCGTCCGGCCCACGATGGACGATCGGCGCGACCATCGCGGCGATCTCCTCGCGCGTCACCGGCCCGCCGTCATGGCGCCAAACCCCCGCCAGCCCGCACACCGCACGCCCCCAGCCTGCCGCACGGAATCAGTATCGCGTCGGTCGTCCTCCGCCAATGATTTGCTGGAAGCTGGTGCCGGATGAGGGGATTGAACCCCCGACCTTCGGTTTACAAAACCGCTGCTCTACCGCTGAGCTAATCCGGCCCGCGCGAGGCGTATCAGCAGCGCCCCGGACCTACAAGAAGCGAGGTTCCTGCCCGCAGGCGCGGACGTTCGGGCAGCACTCTCTCACGGTCGGGTTGCCACACCTTGAAGGCGGGCACCCCTGTCACTCGGACCCCAGGATCCGCATCTCCCGGATGCGCGGCCCGTCGATCAGGAACACCATCTCGCCCGCGCCGCTGAAATAATTGCTCTTCCAGTCCGTCGCGACGCGAATCTCGGTCGGCGAGGCGCTCTTCACGCCGGTGATCGTCAGATGCCCCTTGGCGCCGATGAATTCCTTGTCGCTCCACCGCGTGATCGCCTTCGGCCCGGTGAAGCGCCGGCCCCAGTCCTCGACCGTCCCGTCCTCGCCGAAATAGCCGAGCACCGCGTCGAGATCGCCGCGGTTCACCGCCTCGACGAAGCCCCTGAGCGGCTCGGGCACCTTGACCTCCGGCATCAGCGCTTTCCTTTCCCGTCGAGATGCCGCCGCACGATGTAGAGCGCCAGCACCGCCGCGTTGGAGACGTTGAGGCTCTTGATCGCGCCCGGCATGTCGATCCGCGCCAGCACGTCGCAGAGCTCGCGCGTGAGGTGGCGGAGTCCCTTGCCCTCGGCGCCGAGCACGAGCGCGACCTTGTCGCCCGCGACCGAGTCCTCGAGGGTCGCGGGGCCTTCGCTGTCCAGCCCGACGCGCATGAAGCCGAGCTCGCCAAGTTCCTCCATCGCCCGGGCAAGGTTCGTCACCTCGACCACCGGCACGAGGTCGAGCGCGCCCGAGGCCGCCTTGGCGAGGACGCCCGACTCCGCGGCGCGATGCCGGCTCGTCGTCACCAGCGCGTCGACCCCCAGCGCCGCCGCCGAGCGGAGCACCGCCCCGACATTGTGCGGGTCCGTCACCTGGTCGAGGAGGAGGAGGAGCCGCGCCCCGCTCACCGAGGCGAGCCCGGCCGGCTCGAGCGGCTCGGTCTCGATGGCGACGCCCTGGTGCACGGCCTCCGCGCCGAGCAGCCGGTCGAGCTCCCTGGGCAGCACCTCCTCGATCGAGGCGGGCAGGGTGGCGCCCGTCTCGACCAGCCGGTCGAGCGCGTTCTTGCTCGCCACCATGCGGACAATCTCGCGGCGCGGATTGGCGAGCGCCGCCGCCACCGCGTGGAGGCCGTAGATCCAGTACGGCCCGTCAGCGCCGGCGCTCTCGCGCCGCCCCCCGACGCCGCGCCGGTCGCGCTTCCGCCGCCAATCCTTCCGCTCGCCCGTCTCGGCCATCGTCCCGCCGCACTGCAATTGTCCTCGCCGTCTCTTATATGAAGAGAGCTTCCCGCGCAGCGTTGACAGGTCCGGGCGTGAGCCATAAGACCGCGCAGCCTTCCGCCAGATTTGGTGGTCGTTCCGTGCTTGGGGTCATCGCCCCGATCGCTGGAGGAGTGTCCCGAGCGGCAAAGGGGGCGGACTGTAAATCCGCTGGCTAAGCCTTCGTAGGTTCGAGTCCTACCTCCTCCACCATCCTCCATCGTGATCAGGTGACGTTGACCGAGCCGGCTGGTCTTTCCAGCCGCGGTGGACTCCTGATACCTCGATGGAAATGCGGGTGTAGCTCAATGGTAGAGCAACAGCCTTCCAAGCTGATGACGAGGGTTCGATTCCCTTCACCCGCTCCATTCCCGCTTTGACCCTTGTCGCGGCCTTGTCTTCGCAGGTAGCCTCCCGGGGCGGCCGCAGCAGGCAGAAAGTCATGACCTTTCGGGTGGTTGACCCGGACGATCCCAACGGCATTTCGGGCTGGCTCTTCCTGTCCGCCGCGGGGCTCGTGGTCGGGACGGCGACGGAAATCCTCGTCCTGGCGCTGTTCGTTAGGGCTCAAGCACCGCAGATCCCCTTGGAATCCGCGAGTGGATTCGACTCTTTCTGGTCGTACTGGCTGCTGTCGAAGGCCGCGCTGGTGGCCTTGTCGCTGGTGACCGTCTTCGGCTTCCTTCGCCGCAAGCGCTACGCGCCGCGCCTCGTCGTCGCGCTGATGGCGCTGTCCGCCGGCCAGCTGGTGGTCCAGACGCTCCTTGCCGCCTACGACAACGAGGACGCGGGGGTCGTGCAGCTGTCGGCTGCCTGGACGGTCGTCAGCCTCTTCAACGCGCTGGTCTGGATCCCCTACTTCCTCACGTCGAAACGGGTGGCCGCCACCTTCCAGAGGTGATGCCGTCAATCGCCCGGGCCGCCGTCGAATGGTCGCT
>JADYYB010000028.1 GCA_020853895.1 Bauldia sp. | reverse complement strand
TCGACGCCGAGGGTGAGGGCGTAGCAGGCGAGGGCGACGGTCTTGGGGACCTCGATGGGTTTTCCGTCGCGCGTGCCGCGCTCGTAATACTGGATGACGCGCTTCTTGAGGCCGAGCCGTTCGGCGGCCTCCTTCTGCTTCAATCCCATGGCTTTCCGCCATGACTTGAACTGGTCGGGTGTCATCGGAACGCAGAAAACCGCCGCTAGAGAAGCCGCTCCCCAGCATAGCAAATCGCGGAGCCGCACGCCGTGCATTTTTTCGGTTGACGCAGCCGCACGAGGTGCGCATACTGAGGTTTGGTCAGAAACGAATCGGTCTCCGAGTCAAGTCGACTGGATTGTGACGAGCGTCGTTATTAACGCTTTCCACAGCGAATACAGGGAGACTGAGTCGTTTCGTTTCGGCGATCACGCCGGGAGGATTGCCTCGATGCTGGTAGATCTCATGGTCAGCCGCGCCAATAACGGCCACAACCGCATGGACGTGCACCGGCACGCGACCTTCACCCATTCGATCGGCCGGGTGTTCAAGGGCTTCTGGCGCCTCCTCTACTAGCGCGATCCTCTTCCGGGAATTCCCCAAAGGCGCGGCATCGGCCGCGCCTTTTGTTTTGACAGCGGGCTAACGCGGAACTCAAGCTGACGCTATCTGTTGCCGTGAGGCAGGATCGAAGCGAGGGAAGAGCATGCGTCTAGGCGGCCGCCGCAGCAGCACCAATGTCGAAGACCGCCGCGGCATGGGTGGCGCGCGAGGCGGCGGGGCCCCCTCGGGCTTCCGCATCCCGTCGGGCATGGGCACGCCGCGCGGCGGCGGAGGCGGCATGGGGATCGGCGGCATCCTGCTCGTCGTCCTGGTGCTGGGCGGCATCTGGCTCTTCACCGGGCAGAACCCGCTCGACTCGCTGAGCGGCGGGAGCGGGAGCAGCTCGCAGATCTCGCAGCCCTCGCAGCCGGGGCAGGTCGGCGCGCCGAGCGACGACCAGGGCGAGTTCGTCGCCCAGGTGCTGGCGCTCACCGAGGATACGTGGAGCCGGGTCTTCGCCGCCAATGGGCGCGACTATCCGGAGCCGACGCTGGTCCTCTTCACCGGCTCGGTGCAGTCGGGCTGCGGCTCTGCGAGTTCCGCGGTCGGGCCGTTCTACTGCCCGGCCGACCAGCAGATCTATATCGACCTCGATTTCTACCGGGAGCTCGAGCAGCGCTTCCGGGCGGGCGGGGACTTCGCGCGGGCCTACGTGCTCGCCCACGAGGTCGGGCACCACGTGCAGAACGTGCTCGGGGTCATGAACCGGGCCGGCAACTCGAACGAGGATTCGATCAGGGTCGAGCTGCAGGCCGACTGCTTCGCCGGCATCTGGGGCGCGGACGCCGAGCGCGAGGGGATCCTCGAGATCGGCGACCTCGAGGAGGCGCTCAACGCCGCCGCGCAGATCGGCGACGACGCGATCCAGATGCGCACCCAGGGCTATGTGGTGCCGGAGTCGTTCAACCATGGCAGCTCGGAGCAGCGGCAGCGCTGGTTCCAGCGCGGGTTCGACCAGGGCACGCTCCAGGCCTGCGACACGTTCAGCGCACGGACGCTCTAGGAGCCGCCCTTCGCGAGGGCGCGCAGGATGCCCCGATAGGGAGCCTCCAGGAGTGCGTCGGCGAGCGGGACGTCGTCGTTCCAGATCGCCACCACGCAATGATCGGTGCCGGTCGTGTCGGTAACAGCCGTCGCCAGAGCGAGGAGTCCCGGCTCGGAGCCGCCCTTGTAGGCGACGCGCTGCCAGTCGTCCGGGTTGGCGAGGCCGGCATTGATGTGCATGGCGGGAAGGTCGCCGACCTCGTCGAGGAAGGCGCAGATCTCGCTCGCCGACATGAACCACTCCACGTCGAGCGTGGTCCTGCCCGCCGGCTGGCCGCCCGGAAGCGGCAGGTCCAGCGCACGCTCGAGGACGATCCGCCGCGCGCGGAGGTCCCCGCCGACCCAGGCGGCGCGCAGTTCCTCGTTCTCCAGCGCCTTGATCTTGAAGAGCTCGGCGGTGGTCGGGAACGGCGTGTTGCGCGGGGTCAGAGGCTCGACCGCGGCGCGCCCGACGATGTCGATCAGGGCGTCGGTCGCGGTGTTGTCGCTGATCGAGACCATGAGGTTGGCGAGCGTCGCGATGGTGAGCGGCGTGCCCTCGGGCCAGGCGTGGATCTGGCCCGAGCCGCCCGAGCGCCACTGCTCCTCGAAGGGCGCCACCTGATCCCAGGCGAGGACGCCGTTGTCGACGGAGTAGTTCACCGCCTTCAGGATCGCGAGCTTCGCCACCGAGCCGACGGCGAGGACCGCGTCGGGCCGGTGCGAGGCAGTGACCTCGCCATCGGTGAGGACCAGGACGGAGGTGTCGCCGGGGAGGGCGGTGATCGCGGCGAGGTGCTCCTCGAGCGTGCCGTGGGGAATGACGCCGTCGAAGACGAGGCCCGCGATACGGCCGTCCTGATCGAGGACGATGTCGGTGGGGATGTCGGCGCGCTCCAACTCGACGGTGAACCGGCCGCCGTCCTCCTCGACCGCCTGGAAGGCGCCAAACTCGGCGGCGAGGCCGTCGAGGATGGCCGCGATCTGGTCGGCCGGGACCGTCGCGAGGAAGGCGGCATCGAACCAGTCCGCCTCGACGGTTTCCGCCGTGAAGAGACGGGTGAGGGTGGCGGAAGGATCGCCCGCTCCGGCCGGCTGCGCCTCCGCGGCGGCCGCCGAGCCGGCGATGAAAACCATTCCGAGCAGCACCGATACAAGCTTCATGGACATCCCCGTCGAAGGCTCGCCGGATCACCCAGCCAAAGATGGAGCGAGGCCCGCCGGCGGCAAGGCTCCGTTGGAACCGCTGCGATCAGACGATCCGTGACCTCTCGGGCAGTGGACGCACGCGACGAGTGCTCTTAAGCCCTCGCCATGCCCCTCGCGACCGGTCCCCTCATCGCGCGACGAATCCTTCTCTACGGCGTCACCGGCGCCGGCAAGAGCACGGCCGCGACGCGGCTCTCGCAGCTCCTGGGCGTGCCGTGCATCCTTGCCGACGAGCTCACCTGGCTGCCGGGCTGGGTCTCGGTTCCCGACGAGGAGCAGCGGCGGCGGATCGCGGCGGCCGTGGCGGGGGAGGCGTGGGTCCTCGATACGGCCTACAATAAATGGAAGGAATTCCCGCTGGCGCGCGCCGAGCTGATCGTCGGGCTCGACTATCCGCGCTGGCTGTCACTGGGCCGGCTGGTTCGCCGGACCTTCTCCCGGCTCGTCACCAAGGAGCCGGTCTGCAACGGCAATGTCGAGACGCTGCGCGTGATCTTCGGGCGCGACTCGATCCTCCTGTGGCATTTCAGATCGTTCAAGCGGAAGCAGGCGCGGATGCAAGCGTGGGCGGCCGCCGCCGACGGACCGCCGGTCCTTCTCTTCAAGCGCCCGCACGAACTCGAGAGCTGGCTCGACGGGCTTGCATCGGCCGCCCCGCCGCGGCCTAGACGTCCATCAGGCTGATGATGTTGCCGTCTGGGTCCTTGAACCAGGCCGACTTCATGCCCCAGCCGGAATGGATCTCACCTTCGCGCGTCATGCCGGACATGTCGTAGTGCTCGAACGTCACGCCCTTCTCGACGAGGGCGTCGACCTCGCTTTCGAGACGGTCGCCGAGCGAGAAGGTCATGGCGGTGGCCTTGTTGGAGCCGGCGAATTCGGAGACGTAGACGACGATCTTCGACCGTCCCGCCTCGAATATGGCGACCTGGTCGGCCTGCTGGTCGATGAGCTTCCAGCCGAGCGTGCCCTCGTAGAATTTCTTGGCCCGCTCGAGGTCCTTCACCGCGAGGTTGGTGGCGGGGGTGTCGTTGGTCAGCATTGGCTGTCTCCCTGCTTCTCCAGAATGAGAACCGGCGGCGGCCCGGTTCGTTGCATCAGGAGGCCCTCATGAACGCCTGAAAAGTCGGGTTCGAAGTAATCGAATCCCAATTGTGTTGCGGCATCGTTCGGCGATGCAAGCGACCGAGCAGCTGGCCACCTTTCGCTACGAGTTCCGCCCGTCGCGGGTTGGGGTCCTGCTCATTCTTGCGTTCTTCATCGGCATAGCCGTGTTCTACGGCGGCATCCTATTCGGATTCTTCGACATCACCTTCGAAGGAAGGCGGGAGATAGCCAACAACGGCCTTGTCCAGTTGGTTGCCGTGGGCCTGTTCCTCTACGCGGCGGGGAAGCTCTTCATAGCCGCGACGGATCATGACTACGGTCTGGCGATGACGCCTGAAGGCCTGATCATTCCGAGGCTGGGAACCGAGATTCCGGTGCCTTGGGAGGACGTGATCACTCCGAAAGGTGGTCTCTACGTCGCGGTCGATCCCACGACCTACATCGGGGTTAAGAAATCCTGGGTGGATTCCTTGCGCGGCACACCGAACGCCAAGGTCAACGTCAACGTGCTGCACTATGTCGGCGGCCCGGTTCAGGGCGGGAAGCGCCATCTGATCGATGTCGCGGCACACCTCAAGAAGGAAGCTGCTGCCGGCTGGCCCTCGCGGCCCACTAGGCCGCGGCGTTAGACTTCATCATGTCGACGAAGCGGGCGAAGAGGGCGTGGCTGTCGCGAGGGCCGGGAGAGGCCTCGGGGTGGTACTGGACCGAGAAGACCGGCTTGTCGACGAGGCGAAGGCCGCAGTTCGAGCCGTCGAAGAGCGAGATGTGGGTCTGCTCGGCGTTGGCCGGCAGCGACTCGGGGATCACGGCGAAGCCGTGGTTCATCGAGGTGATCTCGACCTTGCCGGTGGCGAGCTCCTTCACCGGGTGGTTCGCGCCGTGGTGGCCCTGGTGCATCTTCCTGGTCTCCCCGCCGAGGGCGAGGCCGATCAGCTGGTGGCCGAGGCAGATGCCGAAGGTGGGGATTCCCGCGTCGATCACGCCGCGGATCGCGGGCACGGCGTAGTCCTTCATCGCGGCCGGGTCGCCCGGGCCGTTGGAGAGGAAGACGCCGTCGGGCTTCGCCGCGAGGATGTCGTCGGCGGTCGCCGTGGCGGGGAGGACGGTGACGCGGGCGCCGGCGTCGGTGAGGAGCCGGAGGATGTTCCGCTTCATCCCGTAGTCGACGGCGACGACGTGGAAGCGGCCGTTGCCGGCCTGGCCGTAGCCCTTGTTCCACTGCCACGCGGTCTCGTCCCAGCCGTGGCTCTCCTCGGTGCTGACGTCCTGCGCGAGGTCCATGCCGAGAAGGCCCGGCCAGGCCTTCGCCTCGGCGGCGAGCTTGGCGCGGTCGAACTTGCCGTCCGGCGAATGGGCGATGACCGCGTTGGGCATGCCGTTCTCGCGGATGAGCGTGGTCAGGGCGCGGGTGTC
>JADYYB010000027.1 GCA_020853895.1 Bauldia sp. | reverse complement strand
GGGCCGCCCTCGGCCGCGGCGGCTCTGAGCTGGTCGATGGTCACCATGTCGGCCTCGCCGAAGGGGCCGACCAGGAGCCGCCGGAGGGCGGTGACGTGGCCG
This sequence comes from Bauldia sp., assembly GCA_020853895.1. Lineage (GTDB taxonomy): Bacteria > Pseudomonadota > Alphaproteobacteria > Rhizobiales > Kaistiaceae > JADYYB01. The sequence continues at coordinate 5,896 of JADYYB010000027.1, read as the reverse complement.
AGCGTGCCGAGGCGGCGGCCGAGATCGCGGGCGACGGCGCGGACATAGGTGCCCTTGCCGCACTCGGCCTCGAAGACGGCGTGGTCGGCGTCGGGCACATCGACCAGCGTCAGGCGGTGGATCTCGACCTCGCGCGGCTCGAGCACGACCGCCTCGCCCTCGCGGGCGAGGTCGTAGGCGCGCTCGCCGTCGATCTTGAGCGCCGAGAAGGCGGGCGGGACCTGGACGATCGTGCCGGTGAACTCCGGGAGCGCGGCGAGGATCGCTTCGGGCGTCGGGCGGACATCCGAATGCGCGATGGCGTGGCCTTCGGTGTCGTCGGTGTCGGTCTGGACGCCCCAGCGGACGGCGAAGCGATAGATCTTCCGCCCGTCCATCACGTAGGAGACGGTCTTGGTCGCCTCGCCGAAGGCGATCGGCAGCATTCCGGACGCGAGCGGGTCGAGCGTGCCGGCGTGGCCGGCCTTCTGCGCGTCGAAGAGGCGCTTCACCTCGGAGAGGATGCGCGTGGAGGTCACGCCCTCCGGCTTGTCGAGCGGGAGCCAGCCCGACACCGGGCGGCCCTTCTTCCGTCTGTTACCCATCGTGTCTCAATCGTTCTTTAGGTCATCAACTTAACCTCCCCCTCGCGGGGAGGTCGAAACCGCGAAGCGGTTTCGGAAGGGGGGTGGGCCGTCAAGGCGATGGGCGGTCCGTTCGCGCCGCCAACGCCGTCGCTACGCGCCGGCTACCCCCTCCCGAAGCTGCTCGGGCGTAGCCCTCGCACCTTCGACCTCCCCGCAAGGGGGAGGTTGAGAACGAGGAGCGCGCAGTCCGAGAGGCCACCACCGCGCTCACTCCTTCGGCTCCAAATCCTTGCGCACCTCGGGGGTGCGGAGGAGGGCGTCGATCTTGTCGCCCTCGGCGAAGGAGGTGTCGACGCGGAAGCGAAGCTCGGGGGCGCGGCGGAGCTCCACGCGCTTGGCCACCGCGCCGCGGAGAAAGCGGGCGTTCCGCTCCAGCGCGGCTGCGGTCCTCTCGGCGTCGCGGCCGCCGAGCGGCATGACGAAGGCGGTCGCCACCTGGAGGTCGGGCGAGACCGAGACCTCGGGGACGGTGACGATCACCCCGTCGAGCTCGGGCTCGTGCAGCTCGCCGCGGGCGAGGATCTCGGCCAGCGCGTGGCGGATCAGCTCGCCGACGCGCAGCTGGCGCTGGGATTGCGGCGCGCCCTGCTTCTGGGGAGCGCGGGAAGCCGGACGCGAGCTGCCGTGGGAGGGAGACTTCATTTCACGATCCCTTGTCCCCCTCTCCCCGAGGGGAGAGGGCAGGGTGACGGGTTACCGCGCTATCCGGATGGGTGGAGACCCCTCACCCGGATCCCGCCTCGCCCGTGGCGAGCCGGTGATCCGACCTCTCCCCGCCGGGGAGAGGTGAATGGGGGTGCAGCCGCCCTAGAGCGTGCGGGCGATCTGCTCGACGCGGTAGCACTCGATGACGTCGCCGACGCGCATGTCCTCGTATTTCTCGAAGGCCATGCCGCATTCCTGACCGGCGGGCACCTCGCGGACCTCGTCCTTGAAGCGCTTGAGGGTCGAGAGCTTGCCCTCGTGGATGACGACGTTGTCGCGGATCAGGCGGACGCCCGCGCCGCGCTCGACCGTGCCGTCGGTGACCCGGCAGCCGGCGATCTTGCCGACCTTGGAGATGTTGAAGATCTCGAGGATCACCGCGTTGCCGAGCATAGTCTCGCGCCGCTCTGGCGTGAGGAGGCCCGACATCGCCGCCTTCACGTCATCCACGAGGTTGTAGATGATGTTGTAGTAGCGGATATCGATGCCGAGCTGCTCGGCGGAGGCGCGCGCCTGCTGGTTGGCGCGCACGTTGAAGCCGATGATCATGGCGTTCGACGTGCCGGCCAGCTGGACGTCGGACTCGGTCACCCCGCCCACGCCGGAATGGATGATGCGGGCCACGACCTCGTCGGTGCCGAGCTTCTCGAGCGCGCCGGAGATGGCCTCCACCGAGCCCTGGACGTCGCCCTTCACGATGATGGCGAATTCCTGCTTGGCGGTGCCGCCGGCGGTGCGCTGGCCGATGCGCTGCTCGACCGAGCCGCGGGCGGTGGTGAGCCGTGCCTGAGCCTTCTCGCGCTTCTGGCGCTGCCGGTAGTCGGCGATCTCGCGGGCACGCGCCTCGTTCTCGACGACCGCGATGCGGTCGCCGGCCTCGGGCGCGCCCTGGAAGCCGAGCACCTCGACCGGGAGCGAGGGACCGGCCTCGTCGATGAACTCGCCGCGGTCGTTCTGCAGCGCGCGGACGCGGCCCCACTCGGCGCCCGCCACGACGATATCGCCGATATGGAGCGTGCCGCGCTGGACGAGCATGGTCGCCACCGGGCCACGGCCGCGGTCGAGCTTGGCCTCGACCACGGTACCCTCGGCGCTGCGGTTGGGGTTGGCCTTGAGCTCGAGCACCTCGGCCTGGAGGAGGATGGTGTCGAGGAGCTTGTCGAGATTGGTGCCCTTCAGCGCCGAGACCTCGACGTCGAGCACCTCGCCGCCCATCGATTCCACGAACACCTCGTGCTGCAGGAGCTCGGTGCGGACTCTACTCGCGTCGGCGCCGGGCTTGTCGATCTTGTTGATCGCCACGATCATCGGCGCCTTGGCGGCCTTGGCGTGGTGGATCGCCTCGATGGTCTGCGGCATCACGCCGTCATCGGCCGCCACCACCAGGATGACGATGTCGGTGACCTTGGCGCCGCGGGCGCGCATCGCGGTGAACGCGGCGTGGCCCGGGGTGTCGATGAAGGTGATCTTCTTGCCGTCGCGGTCGACCTGGTAGGCGCCGATATGCTGGGTGATGCCGCCGGCCTCGCCCGAGACGACGTGGGTCTTGCGGATGGCGTCGAGGAGCGAGGTCTTGCCGTGGTCGACATGGCCCATGATGGTCACGACCGGCGGACGGGGCAGGAGATCGCCGCCCTCGTCGGCGGTGTCGAAGAGGCCGAGCTCGACGTCGGACGCCGACACGCGCTTGACGGTGTGGCCGAGATCCTCGGCGATGATCTGCGCCATGTCGGCGTCGATCACGTCGTTGATCTTCAGCATCTGGCCCTGTTTCATCAGCATGGCGATGATGTCCACCCCGCGCTCGGCCATGCGGCTCGCGAGCTCCTGGATGGTGATCGTCTCGGGCAGGATGACCTCGCGCGAGATCTTCTCGCGCGGGCCCTGCTGCTGCAGGTGGCGCTTGGCCTTCTGGCGGGCGCGGTCGGCGGCGGCGAGCGAGCGGACGCGCTCGTTCTCGTCGAGCGCGTTCTCGAGCGTGAGCTTGCCGCGGCGGCGGGTGTCCTCGCCGCGCTTGACCGGCTTCGGATCGGGCGGGCGGACGACCTTGAGCGGGCTGCCCGGGCGGCTGATGACGCGCGGACGCTCCTCCTCGTCGTTCTCGAGCACGCGCGCGCGGGCCGGCGGAACGGCGCCGGGCGTCTCCTCGCCGAGGCGGGACTTGGCGGTGCGCTCGGCGCGGGCCTTGGCCTCGGCCTCGGCGACGCGGCGGGCCTCTTCCTCGGCCTGGCGGCGGTCGGCCTCGGCGCGCTCGCGGGCGAGGCGCGCTTCCTCGATGGCTCTCCGGCTCGCCTCCTCCTCGGCGCGCTTCCGCTCCTCCGCCTCGCGGACGGTGGCGTTGGCGAGCGCGGCCTTGCGGGCCGCCATCTCCCCCGGGGAGAGGGTGGTCAGGATGAGGCCGGACTTGGACGAAGGGGCGGGACGCTGCGGCTCGGGCTGGCGGGCCTGCGGGGCATTGCCGGCGGCCTTCTTGCCCTCGGCCGGGCGCGCCGAAGCGGGCCGCTGCGGGGCGGCCGCGGGCGCGTCCGGGGCCTTGGCGGTGTCGCCGGGGACGGAGAATTTGCGCTTAACCTTGACCACCTCGACCGTGTTGGTGCGGCCGTGGGAGAAGCTCTGCCGGACCGTGTCGCGCTCGGTGCGCGACTTCAGGCCGAGGGGCTTCTTCGGCGGAGCGCCGATCGTCTTTTCGCCAGTGTTTCTCGTGTCGGTCATGCGGTCTTTGGTTGTGCGGGGTCAGCCGCGTTTCGTTCAAAAGGGTCGTTATCGCTCGCGCGTTCCGTCGCCGGGCTCATGAGCCGCGTAAGGGCGGCAATGCGCTGAAGGGCTATTTCGCTGGGTCGGCCGGCGAGAAGTGCAGCATGTATCACATTTGTGCCCCCCAATGACAAACTCAATTGGGCGGAGGTGAAGCGTTCGCCGTCGGTAAAAATCGACGGGTTGTGGCGGGCCATGGCCTGCAATTTGCGGATGCCGTCGGCCGAAGCGTCGCTGGCATGCAGGACGGCGACGGCCTTGCCGCTCGAAATGGCTCCGGAAACCTTGGCGAAGCCGGTGAGGACGAGGCCCGCCTTGCGGGCGAGGCCGAGCGCGCCGAGGGCCCGCTCGGTGTAGAGGCGGACGATCTCCGCCTCGAGGCCGGGACGGGGGGCCACGTCGGCGGCGAAGGCCTTGCGGAAGATATGTTTCCGTTCTGCTTCCGCAAGGCGTTCGCGTTCGGCGGTGAGCCAGACGCCGTGGCCGGGGAGCTTCCGGCTGAGGTCGGGGACGACGATCCCGTCCGGATCGACGACGAAGCGGATCAGCTCCTCAACCGGGCGGATTTCCCGGGTGAGAATGCACATCCTTCTCGTTTCGGCTGCCTCCTTGGCCATGCCCCGACCTCATGGCTCAGGTCCGAGGCGCGGCGTCGGCGAGAGCCGGCTCCGCTGTCTCGGCCGGGTCGGCGTTCATGGCGGCAAGGTCGGCCTCGGTGATCCAGCCGGCCTGGACGCGGGCGGCGAGGATCATGCCCTCGGCATCGGCCTTGGAGAGCTCGAAGCCGTCGAGGATGCCGGGCGTGCGCACGGTCTCGCCGTCCTTCCGCTCGACCGAGCCGATCAGCTCGTCGGTGGCGAGGTCGGCGAAATCCTCGAGGGTCTTCACGCCGCCCTTGCCGAGAGCGACCAGCATCGGCGTGGTGACGCCGGGGACCTCGCGGATGGCGTCCTCGACGCCGAGGGCGCGGCGCTCCTCGTCCTGCGCAGCCTCGGCGCGGGCGAGATAGTCGCGGGCGCGGGCCTGGAGCTCGATCGCGGTGTCCTCGTCGAAGCCCTCGATGCGCGAGATCTCGTTCTGCTCGACGTAGGCGATCTCCTCGACCGAGGTGAAGCCTTCGGAGGCAAGAAGCTGGCCGACGACCTCGTCGAGCTCGAGCGCATTGATGAAGAGCTGCGAGCGCTCGGCGAATTCCTTCTGGCGGCGCTCGGACTCCTCCTGCTCGGTGAGGATGTCGATGTCCCAGCCGGTGAGCTGGGAGGCGAGGCGGACGTTCTGGCCTCTCCGGCCGATGGCGAGCGAGAGCTGCTCGTCGGGCACCACGACCTCGATGCGCTCGGCGTCCTCGTCGAGGACCACCTTGGCGACCTCGGCGGGCTGGAGGGCGTTGACGATGAAGGTCGCCTCGTCCGGGTTCCAGGGGATGATGTCGATCTTCTCGCCCTGGAGCTCGTTCACCACCGCCTGGACGCGGCTGCCGCGCATGCCCACGCAGGCGCCGACCGGGTCGATCGAGGAGTCGCGCGAGACGACGGCGATCTTGGCCCTGCTGCCGGGATCGCGGGCGACCGACTTCACGGTGATGATGCCGTCGTAGATTTCCGGCACTTCCTGCGCGAAGAGCTTGGCCATGAACTGCGGGTGGGTGCGCGAGAGGAAGATCTGCGGCCCGCGCTGCTCGCGACGCACGTCGTAGATATAGGCGCGGATGCGGTCGCCGGGGCGGAAGAGCTCGCGCGGGATCAGCTCGTCGCGGCGCACGATGGCCTCGCCGCGGCCGAGATCGACGATGACGTTGCCGTACTCGACGC
>JADYYB010000026.1 GCA_020853895.1 Bauldia sp. | reverse complement strand
GGGCGGCCGAGCAGCGGGCGCGGCAGCGCGAAGCGCGCGGGGTCGCCGTCGAGCGCCGCGCGCTCGACCTCGGGGCCGCCGGGATAGGGGAGGCCGAGGAGGCGGGCGGTCTTGTCGAAAGCCTCGCCGAGCGCGTCGTCGATGGTCGAGCCGTAACGGGTGTAGTCGCCCACGCCGTCGACGCGGACGATCTGCGTGTGCCCGCCGGAGACGAGCAGCAGGAGATAGGGGAAGGCGAGGCCGTCGGTGAGGCGGGCGGTCAGCGCATGCGCCTCGAGGTGGTTCACCGCGAGGAGCGGCTTTCGTGCCGCGAGCGCGATCGCCTTGCCGGTGCTGAGGCCGACCAGCACGCCGCCGATGAGGCCGGGGCCGGCCGTGGCGGCGACCGCGTCGATGTCGCGAAGGCTCACGCCGGCTTCGGCGAGCGCGGCCTCGATCACCCCGTCGAGCGCCTCGACATGCGCGCGGGCGGCGATCTCCGGCACCACGCCGCCGAAGGCGGCGTGCTCCTCGAGCTGGCTCAGCACGACGTTGGAGCGGATCACTCTCGCTCCGTCGTCCGTCCGCTCGATCACGGCGGCGGCGGTCTCGTCGCAGCTCGTCTCGATGCCGAGCACGATCACCGGCGCGCGCTTTCCCCCTCCCCCTTGTGGGGAGGGACGGGGTGGGGGCCGAGCGGCAAGCGAGGCATGGGGAAAGATCCCACGGTGACGCGATCGGTGGGGTGGGATCTGAGTACCTCGCTTGCCGCGAGGCCCCCTCCCGGCCTCCCCCACAAGGGGGGAGGGGAATGGTGGAGCCCGACCCGTGGCGGCTGAGCGCCACGCCGCAGGCCGGCCGCAATCGGAATCGATGAAAAGGCGGTCATCTTGAGGCTGGCGCGGCTTCGCTCTATGCCCTTGCGGGCGTCGCCGGCCCCTTCCGGACACGGCCGGCGCAGCCCTATCACCCGAGGTCGCAATCGTGCAATCGATCCTCCGCATCGGAACCCGCGGCAGCAAGCTGGCGCTCGCCCAGGCGGAGGAAACGCGCGCGCGCCTCGCGAGCGCCCACAAGGTCGAGCCCGAGCGCTTCGAGATCGTGCCGATCAAGACCACGGGTGATCGCATCACCGACCGGCCGCTCGCCGAGTCGGGCGGCAAGGGCCTCTTCACCAAGGAGATCGAGGAGGCGCTGCTGCGCGGTGAGGTCGACCTCGCGGTGCATTCGGGCAAGGACATGCCGACCGAGACGCCGGCCGGGCTCGCGCTCGCCGCGTGCCTGCCGCGCGAGGACGTGCGCGACGTCTTCATCAGCGCAAAGGCGAAGAGCCTCGACCTCCTCGTGCCGGGCTCCCGGCTCGGCACCTCGTCCCTCCGGCGGAAGGCGCTGGTGCTCCGTGCGCGCCCGGACCTCGAGGTGGTCGACATCCGCGGCAACGTGGAGACGCGGCTCAAGCGCATGGAGGAGGGGAAGTTCGACGCCATCGTCCTGGCGATGGCCGGGCTCAACCGGCTCGGCCTCGGCGAGCGGGCGACCGACCCGCTCGACATCACCGACTTCCCGCCCGCCGTCGCGCAGGGCGCGATCGCCATCGAGACGCGGGCGGGCGACACGCGCGTCCTCGATCTCCTCGCGGCGATCGACGACCGTGACACCCGGCTCGCGGTGATCTGCGAGCGCGCCTTCCTCGCCGCGCTGGAGGGCTCGTGCCGGACGCCGATCGCGGGACTGGCCGCGATCACCGCGGGGGCGCTCCATTTCTCCGGGCTCATCATCACGCCGGACGGCAGGACCGCGCACGAGACCGAGCGCCTCGGCATGGCCGAGGACGCCGCCGAGCTCGGCGCCGACGCCGGCGTCGAGCTGCGCGAGCGCGGCGGCCCCTCGTTCTTCGCGGCGGCCTGATGCGCCTCCTCCTCACCCGCTCCGAGCCCGAGGCGGCCGAGACCGCCGCCACGCTCCGCGCGCGCGGGCACGAGGTGATCGTCGAGCCGATGCTGGAGATCGTGTTCGAGCCGGCGCCCGAGGGGCTCGCGCCGGCGGGCCTTGTCGTCAGCAGCAAGAACGGCGTGCGGGCGCTGGCGTCCTGGCCCGATGCGAGGAAGTGGCACGACCTGCCGCTCTTCGCGGTCGGCGACGAGACGGCCGAGGCGGCGCGGGCCGAAGGCTTCCGCAACGTGCAGTCGGCGTCGGGGACGAGCGAGGAGCTGGCGGCGCTGGTGAAGCGCGCGTTTCCGCCGGCGAACGGGCTGCTCCTCTATGTCGCCGCCGCCGACCGGACGCCGACGCTGGAGATGCGGCTGAGCGAGGCCGGCTACGACCTCGCCACCGCCATCGCCTATCGCGCGATGCCGCCGGCGGCGCTGCGGCCGGAGACGGTCGCCGCGCTCGAAGAGGGTGCGGTCGAGGGGATCGTGCTCTTCTCGCGCCGGGCGGCGGAGGCGCTGCGGGCGCTCCTGCCGCGCGCCGGGCTGCGGCTCGCGGTGCGCGAGATGGACGTCTTCGCGCTCAGCGAGAAGACGGCGGGCGGTTTCGCCGGCGTCGCGGCGCGCTCGATCAAGGTCGCCCCGCACGCCGACGCGGAGAGCCTGCTCGGCCTCATTCCCTAACGCGTGTCATCCTCCGGCTTGACCGGAGGACCGCCCGCCACTGCCTCGACCTTGCATCCGCTCCACCCGGCCCCCCATCAAGTCGGGAGATGACAACGTTTTGGGGGATGGGCGGTGCCGGTTCGCCGCTGAAATGGGCGCTTTGCCGCTGTTGCGCCTCTGATAACGGATTGAGGCTATAAGAGACTCGGGGGATGCAGCCATGCGAGCAGCAGGATGGCGGAGGAAGACGAGAAAAGGCCGGAATCCGAGGGTTTGAAGGGCACGCGGGCGGGCCAGCGCCGGCGCGTCCCGCCGACCATCGACCTTGCCCCCAGCGAGGTGACACCGGTCGCCGAGGCGCGGAGCGGGCTCGCCGACGAGCCGCTCGATCCGGCCAGCGAGGTGCCGCTCGATGCCGCGCTTCCCGCCGAGCCGGGCGCTCCCACCCACGATCCGCCGCCCGCCTCGATCCCCGCCAATGGAAGCCGGATGACCGATACCGACCGCGCCGCCTCGACCGCCCCGCCGCCCGGCGGGGGCATCGGCAACACCTTCGCGGCCGCTGTCCTCGGCGCGCTGGCCGCGCTCATCCTCGTCTATTTCGTCGCCGCGCTCGGGCTCCTGCCGAGCAACGACCGCCGCGCCGCCGAGGCGCTGGAGCGCGTCACCGCGCTGCAGCAGTC
>JADYYB010000025.1 GCA_020853895.1 Bauldia sp. | reverse complement strand
GTCGTCGCCGCGCTCGATACGACGCCCGGCGACCAGGGCATGGCGCTCCTCGCCCACCCGGCGCTCGAGCGTCTCTACCCGCTCGAGCGCCGGATCGTCCTCCCCGACCGCCTGACCTCCTGCGCCGGCCCGGCTTTGCCCGAGGCGATCCGCCATCTCGTTGCCGAGGCGCGCCGGATACGTCAGTGAGCCTCTTCGCCGATCACGCGATCATCCTGGTCGCGGCGCTGCTCATCGACGCCCTCCTCGGTGACCCGGTCTGGCTGTGGAGCCGAATCCCGCACCCGGTCGTCCTCCTCGGCCAGTTGATCGCGACCCTCGACCGCGCGCTGAACCACAACCGCGACCCCGACACCCACCGCCAGGCCGCCGGCGTGCTCGCCGTCGCGATCGTCGTCGCGGTCGCCGCGGCGATCGGCGTCGCTCTGGAGATCCTCTTCCGCGCCCTGCCCTTCGGCTGGATCGGCAAGCTCCTCGTCGTCGCCGTGATGCTCGCCGGCGGCAGCCTCTTCGACCACGTGCGCGGCGTGCAGCGCGCGCTCGCCTCGGGCAGCATCACGGGCGCGCGCCGGGCGGTCGGCAGGATCGTCGGCCGCGACACTTCCGGCCTCGACGAGGCGGGCGTCTCGCGCGCCGCCATCGAGTCCTGCGCCGAGAGCTTCTCCGACGGCGTGATCGCGCCGGCGCTGTGGTTCGTGCTCCTCGGCCTCCCCGGCCTCCTCGTCTGCAGGGCGATCAACACCGCCGACTCGATGATCGGCCACCGCACGCCGCGCCACGCCGCCTTCGGCTGGGCCGCGGCCAAGGCCGACGACGTCCTCAACTGGCCCGCCGCCCGGCTCTCCGCCGCGCTGATCGCGCTCGCCGCGCGCGCCGGCCACGGCAGCGCGCGCGCCGCCTTCGCCGCGATCCGCCGCGACGCGCGCCGCCACGAGTCGCCCAACGCCGGCTGGCCGGAGGCCGCGATGGCCGGCGCGCTCGGCCTCGCCCTTCTCGGCCCGCGCGTCTATGGCGGGGAGGTCGTCACCGCGCCCTTCCTCAACCCCGAGGGGCGCAAGGAAGCCGTGGCCGGCGACATCGGCCGCGCGCTCATGGTCTGCGGCACCGCCGGCGCGCTCTTCGCTCTCGTGCTGGTGATCGTCGCGCACCTCCTCGCGCTCTAGCGGCTCCGCGCGATCCGGAGGACCTGCTCGACGTCGAGGTGGCGTTCCAGATGATCGGCCAGCGCATCCAGCACCGCATCGATCCTCGCCTCGTAGCCGAGGCCGGCCGCTTCCACGGCGCCGAGCGAGGCGAGGAACGCGCGGCGGAAGCCGTCGGCCGCGAGGAGCCCGTGCAGATAGCTGCCGGCGACCCGCCCGTCGGCGCTGCTCGCCCCCTCGCGCCGCCCGCCGACCATGAACATCGGCCGCTCGCAATCCGCGCCGAAGCTGCGGCCGAGATGGATCTCGTAGGCGTGGACGGCCTCGCCCGACGCGACATGGACGGCCGAGGTCGGCGAGGTGATCTTCTCCGCCATCAGCACCGTCTCCACGTCGAGGAGCCCGAGCCCTTCCGCCTCGCCGCCGCCCTCGACGCCGGCGGGATCGAGGATGCGCCTCCCGAGCATCTGGTACCCGCCGCAGAGGCCGAGCACCGCCCCGCCGCGCCGGACATGCGCCTTGATATCGACGTCCCAGCCCTGCTCGCGGAGAAAGCGAAGGTCGGCGATGGTCGACTTCGACCCCGGCAGGACCACGAGGCGCGTCTCCGCCGGAACGGCCTCGCCGGGACGGACCGGCACGATGCGGACGCCCGGCTCCATCCTGAGCGGGTCGAGGTCGTCGAAATTGGCGATGCGCGGGAGAAGCGGCACCGCGACGACGATTTCCCCGGCGCTCGTCTCCGTCGCTTCGTCGGCGCGCGCCAGCCCCAGCACATCCTCAGCCGGCAAATCATTCGCCGCCGTTAGCCAGGGCACGACACCGAGGCACGCCCACCCGGTCCGCTCCTCGATCATCGCCTGCCCGCCGTCGAAGAGCCGCGGATCGCCGCGGAACTTGTTGACGACGAACCCGCGCACCAGCGCAGCGTCGCTTTCGCCGAGCACCGCCTTCGTGCCGACCAGGCTGGCGATCACCCCTCCCCGCTCGATATCCCCTACGAGCACGACGGGCATCCCTGCCGCCGCCGCGAACCCCATATTGGCGATGTCGCCCGCGCGGAGATTGATCTCCGCTGGACTCCCCGCGCCCTCGACGAGGACGAGGTCGGCATCCTCCTCCAGCACCGCGAGGCTCTCGAGGACGCGCGGCATCAGCTTCGTCTTCCGCCGCGCATAGTCCGCGGCGCGCAACGTCTTCCACCTCTTGCCCTGCACGATCACCTGCGACCCGGTCTCGCTCTCCGGCTTCAGCAGCACCGGGTTCATGTGCACGCTCGGCATCACGCCCGCCGCCCGCGCCTGCAGCGCCTGCGCCCGCCCGATCTCCCCGCCGTCGGCCGTGGCGGCGGCGTTGTTCGACATATTCTGCGGCTTGAACGGCCGCACCCGTAGCCCGCGCCGCGCGAAGAGCCGGCACAGCCCCGCCACCAGCGTCGTCTTCCCGACATGCGACCCGGTGCCTTGGAGCATGACGCCCGGGACGCGGGTCATGGACGCTTCCGCGAAGTCGCGTCAACGCGATCCACCCCAAGACCTAACCTCCCCCTTGCGGGGAGGTCGAAGGCGTGAGGCCTTCGGCCGAACGGCTTCGGGAGGGGGTAGCGGGCGAAGCCCGCGTTCTTCCGTCGCCGACTCGACCCGTCCGGCCCACCCCCTCCCGAAACCGCTGCGCGGTGTCGCCCTCCCCGCAAGGGGGAGGTTAAGCACGTAGCAACACCGCTCAGAACTCGATCCCCTTCTGCGCCTTCACGCCGGAGCGGAAGGGGTGCTTGACCATCTCCATCTCGGTGACCAAGTCGGCGATCTCGAGGAGCTCGTCCTTGGCGTTCCGCCCGGTGACGATGACGTGCACGTCCTCCGGCTTCTCCTCGCGCAGGAAGGCGACGATCTCCTCGACCGGCAGATAGTCGTAGCGGAGCACGATGTTGAGCTCGTCGAGAAGGACGAGCTTGTGCTCGCCGCCCTTGATCAGCCGCTTCGCCGTTT
>JADYYB010000024.1 GCA_020853895.1 Bauldia sp. | reverse complement strand
TCCAGCCGGTGATCCATGCCGACGATCGTGAGGTTTTCGGGGCCGCCGTCGCCGCCGACGGCAAGGTCCGCGCGCCGGTGGTCGGCGGGGCGAGCCGGCAGGAGAGCGTGCGGCTCGGGCTCGAGGCGCTGGCGGCCGCCGGCGCGACCCATGTGCTGATCCACGACGCGGCGCGGCCGTTCGTCAGCGCGGCGCTGGTTAAACGCGTGAGCGAGGCGCTGGCCGAGCACAAGGCGGTGCTGCCGGCTTCGCCCGTCGCCGACACACTGGTGCGGGCCGGGCCGGACCGGACCGCCGACGCATGGGTCGACCGCGACGGGCTCTACACGGCGGAGACGCCGCAGGGCTTCGCCCTCCCCCTCATCCTCGAGGCGCATCGGCGCGCGGCCGAGGCGGGGCTGAGCTTCACGGACGACGCGGGCGTTGCGCGCTGGGCCGGCGCGAGGGTGCAGATCGTTCCGGGCGAGCGGGGCAATGCGAAGTTGACGACGGCCGACGACATCGCGGCCGGCGATGCGCGGCTGCGGGCTGAGGAACTGGTGCGGCTCGGCGAAATTCGGGTCGGGACCGGGTACGACGTCCACCGCTTCGGGCCGGGCTCGGCGGTGGTGCTGGGCGGGGTGTCGATCCCGCACGACCGGGGGCTCGCCGGCCACTCGGACGCCGATGTGGGGCTGCACGCGCTGACCGACGCCCTTCTCGGGGCGATCGGCGAAGGGGACATCGGCTCGCATTTCCCGCCGAGCGACCCGGCCCTCCGCGGCGCGTCGTCCGACCGGTTCCTGCTGGCGGCGGTGGCGCGGGTGCGGGCGCGCGGCGGGTGGATCAGCCATCTCGACCTCACCATCATCGCCGAGGCGCCGAAGATCGGGCCGCACCGCGAGGCAATGCGGGCGCGGATCGCTTCGATCGCCGGGATCGACGTGACGCGGGTGGCGGTGAAGGCGACGACCAACGAGGGGCTCGGCAGCATCGGCCGCGGCGAAGGGATCGCTGCGATCGGAACGGCAACGGTCCGGCTGCCGTTGGGGCCGGCATGATCGACCCGAGGATCCTCGCCGGCGTCCCGGACCTCATCACCCTCCTCGAGCGGAAGCGCCTCAAGGTGGCGACCGCGGAATCGTGCACGGCCGGGCTGGTGGTCGCGGCGCTGACCAGCGTGTCAGGCTCGGCGGCGGTCGTGGACCGCGGGTTCGTCACCTACTCGAACGAGGCCAAGACCGAGATGCTCGGCGTCTCCGACGCCCTCATCGCCAAAGTCGGCGCGGTCAGCGAGGAGGTGGCGCGGGCGATGGCCGAAGGGGCGCTCGCCCATTCGCGCGCCGATATCGCGGTCTCGATCACAGGCATAGCCGGGCCGACCGGCGGAACGGAGCAGAAGCCCGTGGGGCTCGTGCATTTCGGGGCCGTCCGCAAGGGCGGCGAGGTCGTGCACATGATGAAGAGATACCCGCCCGAGCTGGAGCGCGCGGGGATCCGCGAGGCGGCTACCGCCGAGGCGCTCGGGCTGATCCGGCGGCTCGCCGAGGAGGCTCCGTCCTGACGCCGTAGACCGCGTCGGCGCGCGCCTCGAAGGCCGCGACGAAGCGCCGGAAGGCGCTGTCGAACACCGCGCCGAGGAGCGCCTGCATCATCCACGAGCGGAGCTCGTAGTCGATGGTGAAGCCGATGAGCGTCCGGTCTTCCGGCTGGGGAACGAACGTCCACACGCTGGTCAGGTAGTTGAACGGGCCGTTGATGTAGTCCGTGCGGATGGTGCGATGCTCACGATCCAGCGTGACCCGGCTGGTGAAGGACTCGCGGATCATCTTGTAGGCCACGGTCATCGTCGCAACGATGATGTCGTGGCCGCCTTCGTGCCCGCGCGAGTGGACCACCAGCCTCTCGCAGAGCGGCAGGAAGTCGGGATAGGCCTCGACGTCGGCGACGAGGTCGAACATCTCGTCCGCCTTGTGGGCGACCAGCCGCTCGGTCCTGAAACCGGTCATGAGGTCAGCCGCGCCCCGCGGCGCGGGCGGCTCTAAGGCGCGCGAAGTCCTCGCCGGCATGATGCGAGGAGCGGGTCAGCGGGCTCGCCGAGACGAGCAGGAAGCCCTTGGCGTAGGCGATGGTCTCGTAGGCCGCGAATTCCCGGGGCGTAATGAAGCTCACCACCGGGTGGTGCTTCCGGCTCGGCTGCAGGTACTGGCCGATGGTGAGGAAGTCGACGTTGGCGCTGCGGAGGTCGTCCATCAGCTGGAGGACCTCGTTCCGCGTCTCGCCGAGGCCGACCATGATGCCCGACTTGGTGAACATAAGCGGGTCAAGCTCCTTCACCTCCTGGAGGAGGCGGAGCGAGTGGAAGTAGCGCGCGCCCGGCCGCACGGTCAGGTATTTCGACGGCACGGTCTCGAGATTGTGGTTGAAGACGTCGGGGCCGGCCGCGACGACCTTGGCGACCGCGCCGGGCTTCCGCAGGAAGTCCGGGGTCAGGAGCTCGATCGTGGTGTCGGGGCTGCGCCGGCGGATGGCATGCACGACCTCGACGAAATGCTGCGCCCCGCCGTCGGCGAGGTCGTCACGGTCGACCGAGGTGATGACGACATGGGTGAGGCCGAGCTTGGCGACGGCGTCGGCGACCTTCTCCGGCTCGGCCGGATCGAGCGGCCCGGGCATGCCGGTGCGCACGTTGCAGAAGGCGCAGGCGCGCGTGCAGGTGTCGCCCATGATCATGAAGGTGGCGTGCTTCTTCGACCAGCACTCGCCGATATTCGGGCAGCCGGCCTCCTCGCACACCGTCACGAGGCCGTGCTCGCGCACGATCGCCCGCGTCTCGTTGTAGACCGGCGAGCCGGGTGCGCGGACCCTGATCCAGTCGGGCTTCCGCTGGACGGGAGAGTCGGGCCTGCCCACCTTCTCGGGGTGGCGCGGGCGCCCGGCGAGCGGGGCCGAGCGGTCGAGGACGGTTACCATGGGGCTGGCCTTGCACCCTTCCGAGGCATGCCGTCAAGTTGCGCTAAGCGCTTGGCAGCCCAGCCGTTTCGCCGGATCAAGTTCGCCTTCCCCTGACCACCTGCCAGACCCAGAGGAAGATGATGGCGCCAATCGTGGCGACCGCGAGGTTACGCCAGAACCCGACCGGCGGATCGAGGTTGATGAGGCCGCCGAGAAAGCCGCCGACCAGCGCCCCGATGACGCCCACCACGAGGTTGGTGATGAGGCCGTGGCGGGACTCGGTGACGCGCTCGGCGACGTAGCCGGCGACGAGGCCGATCACGATCGAGCCGAAGAAGCCGACGCCTTCCATGCCGAACATGGCCGTTTGCCTAGACGATCCAGGCGACGAGCAGGATGATCAGGGCGCCGACGAAAGCGATGGCGACCTGGTCGGCGATCGGGCTGCCTAGATTGGGGTGGATGTTGAACTGCTTGGCGAGGATGCCGCCCAGGAACGAGCCCAGGAGACCCGCGACGAGTGCGCCGATCAGGCTCTGGTTGCCGGGAAAGATGAAAGTCGCCAGAAGGCCGGCCACCAGGCCGATGATCACCCAGACCGCGATGGCCTTCTGCTGCTCGGTCATGTTGTTCATGTCCGTTCCCCATTGCGGCAAGCCAGCCCGCCGCTTCGGCGTCCGAGCATGTAATGAGCCGGTTACCGCTTCGCCAACGAAAAGTTGAGCGGCGCTAGAGGGCGGGAACCGGCTCGGGACGGCGGAGACGCCTGAGGAGAACGCGGACGAACGTGCCGACGCCGAGCACCAGCAGGATGCCGACGATCGGTCCACCGGCGAGCGGGATGAGCGCGATCAGGCCGAGCGCGATGGCGCCGATGATCAGGAAGAGGAGCGTGACGAGCACCCCTCGCCTGCCCCCGCTCCGGTTGAGAATGAAGTCGGCGAGGCCGATCGCGGTGACGGCATAGGAGAGGACGAAGAAGAGCGGCAGGAGCAGCACGATGGCGAGCGCGAGCGGGATGCCGACGACGGTCACCGCCACCAGGACCGTGACGATCGGGATGAGGATCAGGGCCAGGATGCCGGCGAGGAAGCCGGTGACCGGCCGCCGGCGGAAGGCGTTCGCCATCTCCTCGACGGTGCCGCGGCCGATGAGGAGGAAGAACAGCCCGACCACGATGGTGAGCCCGGCGGTGAACGCGGCGAAGCCGAACGGGCCGAAGAGTATGCGCTGCCACCATTCCGGCTGCTCGACAGTCGTCTGGCCGGTGATGGTGGCACCGGACTCGGCGGGCCTGGGGGTGTCGTCGCTGAGGACCAGGTCGCCGGTGATGACTGCGTTCGGTCCGAGGATGAGATTGTCGGCGTCCACCTTCAGCCCGGCGTCGGCGCGGCCGTTGAAGACGACCGTCTCGCCGCCCAGCGCGATCGGCCCGCGCGCCTCGCCGTCGAACTGGACGTTGGCGCCGCCGAGATAGGTCGAGCCCTCGATCGTGGTCGTCGGCGCGACGGTGATCCGCGCGGCGCCGGCCCACAGATCGCCCCCGATGACGAGGTCGATCGTGAGCTCCGCCGCGCCGGCCCACACGTCCCTGCCGACCCGGCCGCTGAGGTCGACCTGCGATCCGCCGACGCGGAGATTGGTGCCGATCTCGGCGTCGATGTCGACCACCGCGGCGCCCGCCAGGACCTCGTTGTCGACGGTGGCGTCGATGGTGAGGTTGGTGGCGCCGGTCCAGATCGAGCTCGCGTTCCCGGTGATCACAACGGTCGATCCGCCGAGGCGTACGGCCTCGCCCGTCGCCGCGTGCTCGACGACGCTGCCGGCCTCGGGCGTGGCGGCCTCTGGAGTGGCCGGCGGCGTCGGGGTCGCGGCCGGAGGCGTCACGGGGCCAGGGGTCGGGGTGACCGCCGGCGGCTCCGGCGCGGGTGTCACCGGGGCGGGCGTTATCTGCCCGGGCGGGGTGGGTGTCGGTGGCTGTTGCGCGCTGGAAGGAATGGCCAGGAACAGCAAAAGAATCGCTGCGACCGCCAGGCCGGTCGGCCGGACATGGCGATTGGCTGCGAGGCTCGGCTTCCGCATGCGTGCACTCCGTGCCCGAGGAGATCCACCGCGTTCGCGCATCCCTCATAGCACAACCTGCCTCGTTTTGCGGCAGGCCGTGAGATGCGGCGCGTCTAGATGTGGATGACGCGGCCGTAGGCCGAGAGGACGCTCTCGTGCATCGTCTCGGAGAGGGTCGGGTGCGGGAACACCGAATGGATGAGCTCCTCCTCGGTGGTCTCGAGGTTCATGGCGATGACGAAGCCCTGGATCAGCTCGGTCACTTCGGCCCCCACCAGATGCGCGCCGAGGAGTTGGCCGGTCCTGGCGTCGAAGATCACCTTGGTGAGGCCGTCGGGCTCGCCCAGCGCGATCGCCTTGCCATTGCCGATGAAGGGGAAGCGCCCGATCCTCACCTCGATGCCGGCCTCCTTGGCCTTCTTCTCGGTGAGGCCGACCGAGGCGACCTGCGGATGCGAATAGGTGCAGCCGGGGATCTTCGCCTTGTCCATCGGATGAGGCGTCCGGCCGGCGATCGCCTCCACGCAGATCACGCCCTCGTGCTCGGCCTTGTGGGCGAGCATCGGCGGGCCGGCGACATCGCCGATGGCGTAGATGCCGGGAACGCTGGTCTTGCCGAAGGGGTCGGTGACGATGATCCCGCGGTCGGTCTTCACGCCGAGCGCCTCGAGGCCGAGGCCCTCGATGTTGCCGACCACGCCGACAGCGGAGATGACGCGTTCCACGGCGATCTCCTCGGTCTTGCCGTCGGCCTCGAGCGTGGCCTTCACGAGGTCCCCACCCCTGTCGAGCTTGGTCACCTTGGTGCCGGTACGGACCTTGATGCCCTGCTTCTCGAAGCGCTTCCGGACATGAGCGGCGATCTCCTCGTCCTCGACCGGGAGGATCTGCGGCAGCACCTCGACCAGCGTCACATCGCTGCCGAGCGAGCGGTAGAAGGAGGCGAACTCGGCGCCGATCGCGCCCGAGCCGACGACCAGCAGCGACTTCGGGAAGCTCTCCGGGACCATCGCGTCGACATAGGTCCAGACCTTTTTCCCGTCGGGCTCGAGTCCGGGCAGGACACGCGGCCGGGCGCCGGTGGCGACGATGATGTTCCTGGCCTCGTACTCGCCGCCGCCGAGCGCGCCGCGCGGCGGGTTCGCAGTGGCCGTCACCGCGATCTTGCCGGGCGCCACGAGCTTGGCCTCGCCCCAGATGATGGCGACCTTGTTCTTCTTGAGGAGGCCGTTGACGCCCTGGCTGAGCTGGCCGGCGACCCCGCGCGAGCGTTTCACCACCGCCCCGATGTCGAAGCCGACCTTGCCGGCCGAGAGGCCGTAGTCGCCGGCGTGCTCCATGTGGCGGTAGATCTCGGCGCTTCTTAGGAGCGCCTTGGTCGGGATGCAGCCCCAGTTGAGGCAGATGCCGCCGAGATGGACCTTCTCCACGATCGCGGTCTTGAGGCCGAGTTGCGCGGCGCGGATGGCGGTGACGTAGCCGCCCGGTCCGCTGCCGATGATGATGAGGTCGTAGGTCTCAGTGGCCATTGTTCTTCTTCCGGAACGAGGTCAGGGCGAGATGGTGCGCGGCAGCCGCGAGGGCAATCCCGAGGACGAGGAACCAGCCCATATGCCGGTTGGGCGTGGCGGTGAAGCAGGCGACCGGGCCGCAGCTCGCGGCGACGATGAGGTAGCCCAAGACGAGTGTTACGGCGAGCACGGCGAGGATCGTCCAGCGGAAGCGGCGGACGAGGAGGAAGCGCACGACCAGCCACATGCCGAACAGGATGAGAAGGCCGAGCGGCATGAAGAGGAGGATCGCCCCACCGTCGAGTCCGAGCGGCGGGCCGGCGCGGAGGGTCGCGGCCCAGGCGAGCGAGGTGAGGACCACGATTTCGAGGGCGGCGATGAGGGCCACCACGTGGGCAAGGAATCCAACGCTCATCCCAGCACCGCCCTAACACCGCTTTCCCGGCGAAAGCCGGGATCCATGCCACCTCACCGCCGCGTGCTGGATTGCGGGCGTATGGGCCCCGGCTTTCGCCGGGGAAGCGGTTGGGTGGGGCGAAAAGGGAGTCATATCGGCTTGGTCATCAGCCACCACTCGCCGCCGATGCGAATGTCGGGCGTGACGACCGCCGGACGCTTCGCTCTGACCCGGTAGCCGGCGGACTCGTAGAGGAGGATGGCGCCGGTGTTCACGGAGGCGGCGATGAGGGCGAGGCCTTCCGCGTTGGCGGTGGCGCCGATCTCGTCGACCACGGTGAGAAGCAGCCGGGCGATGCCCTTCCGGCGGAACTCGGGATAGACCGCAAGGATGTTGAGGTACCAGTAGCCGGGCACCTCCTGCTCGAGCTGGAGGAGCGGGACGATGACGTCGGGCACGTCCCCCCAATCGGCGAGGTCCGAGGCGACCGGCAGCGGGTAGCCGAGCATTAGGCCGGCGACCTCGCCGCCCGCCTCGGCGATCAGCGAGTTGCGGAGGTTGAAGTTGGTCTCGCCGCTGAGGATGCGGTTGCGGCCATACTCGAACGCCGACTGGGTCGGCGCGGCCGAGCGCCGCCACAGCGCGGCCGGAAGCCCCTCCCCCGCCATGTCGCAGAGCGCGGTGATGTGGGTGGCGTCGGCGCGCTTCGCCGGGCGGATGGTGACGCCGGGCAGCGAAGTCGTCAGGCGGGGTGCGCTCGCCAATGCCGCCTCGTCACGACAGGAGCGAAGCGGGTTTCTCGATGAAGTCCTTGAAGGCGGTGAGGAGCTCGGCGCCGAGCGCGCCGTCGACGGCGCGGTGATCGCTGGAGAGGGTCACCGTCATGATCGTCGCGATCTTGATCTCCCCGCTCCGCACGACCGGCTTCTCGATGCCGGCGCCGACCGCGAGGATCGAGGAATGCGGCGGGTTGATCACGGCGGCGAAGTCCTTGATCCCGTACATGCCGAGATTGGAGATCGCCGTCGAGCCGCCCTGATACTCGTGTGGCGCAAGCTTCCGGTCCTTGGCGCGCTTGATGTAATCCTTCATGTCGGCCGAGATCTCGGTGACGCGCTTCTGGTCGGCCTTGCGCACGACGGGCGTGATGAGGCCGCCGGGAATGGCGACCGCGACGCCGATATCGGCGTGCTTGTGGAGCAGCATGCCGCCCTCGGTCCAGGTGGCGTTGGCGGCGGGGATCTTCATCAGCGCCATGGCCATCGCCTTGATGATGAAGTCGTTGACCGAAATCCGCCAGGTCGGGTTGCCGTCCTTGTCCTTGGGCGCGGCGAAATTGAAGTCGGCACGGACTTTCAGGAGCGCGTCGATCTCGGTGTCGAGCGTCAGGTAGAAATGCGGGATCGTCTGCTTCGCCTCGATGAGGCGGCGGGCGATGATCTTGCGGACGTTGTCGTGCGGGACGATCTCGTAGCTGCCCGGCTCGTAGAGCTTCAGGATCTGCTGATCCGACATCGCCGTCGGTTGAGGCGCGGAGGCGCCCGCGGCGCGCTGAGGAGCCGGGCCGGGCCGGGCCTGCTCGACGTCGGCCTTCACGATACGGCCATGCGGGCCTGAGCCGGCGATGGCGGCAAGGTCGATGCCCTTCTCCTTCGCAACGCGGCGAGCGAGCGGGGAGGCGAAGACGCGGCCGTTCGACTTCGGCGCGGCGTCATGCATGCCGGCGCGCATGATCGCGCCCGGCTCCGCGGCTTGCGGCGCGGGCGTGGGCTCAGCGGTCTTCGCCGGCGCAGGCGCCGCACTCCCGTTGCCGTTGCCGGCGCGCGCCGGAGCGGCGGTAGGGGCAGAGGCGGCCGGCGCGGCCTCGCCTTCGGCGACGAGGATCGCGATGGGCGCGTTGACCTTCACGCCCTGCGTGCCCTCGGCGACGAGGAGCCTGCCCACCCTCCCCTCGTCGACGGCCTCGACCTCCATGGTTGCCTTGTCGGTCTCGATCTCGGCGATGACGTCGCCCGACTTGACCTTGTCGCCCTCCTTGACGTGCCACTTGACGAGGTTGCCCTCCTCCATGGTCGGGGAGAGCGCGGGCATGAGGATGTTGGTCGCCATTGAAGACTACTGTTGGCTATGGGTTGTGCCGAGGTCCGTCGGTCGGTTCCATTCGGCCTCGAACATGGAATGGACCGCGTCGAGCGCTTCGGCTTCGCTGCAGACTCCCTCCCGCGCGAAGATGCGCGCTGCGTGGCGGGCGATATCCACCAATAGGATTCCCCATGTCGCGGGATCATCGAATGCCCGCCGGAGCGAGACATGGAGCCCGCCGTCCACGATCCACGCCCGCAGCACCTCCTCCGCCTCGGCGGCCGTGTGAGCACCGGCCGGAACGGAGAGTTCCTTGAGTCTGTTCATGACTGGGCGTCGCGGTATGCGACCGCCTTCACGGCCGCCACGATCTCGGCGACCGAGGGCAGCGCGAGCTTCTCGAGGTTCGCGGCGTAGGGCATCGGCACGTCCTTGCCGGTGATCTTGAGGACCGGCGCGTCGAGCCAGTCGAACGCCTTCTCCATCAGCTG